>JBAXOM010000055.1:0-13550 GCA_037133215.1 Thermoleophilia bacterium
GCCCCCAGTTGACCGTCGAGGTGCCGTCCGGCGTGATCTTCGTCACATCGCTCGAATTCCAGTTAGCGACGTAGACGTTGCCGGCCGAATCAATCACCATTCCGTACGGCTGGGACCCGGTCGTGCCAAAGGTCGCTGACGACGCCTGCGCTGAGACGGCACCGATCGCCGCGAAGCACAGCACAGCAACGGTTGCTGTCAGGACCGTTGAGACCCGCCGACAGAAAAACCAAGCTATTCGACTCATCCTTACCGATCCCATCCGGCTCCCAAAGCCTGGTGGCGTGCGTCGTGCACTGGTGGAGCTACGGCGAGAAAAACCGTGCGGCAAGATTATCACCGCCCGAGACAAAAAGACCGGCTGTTCGTCAGCGAAACGGTATGCCGCCTCACTCTGTTGGCCTGCCCCTGTCTACCCCTCCAGCTCCACAGCCTCGCGGCGTAGGCGCTCTTCCGGCTCCTCGCCGTCGAGGAAGAAGCGCTGCTCGTAGGCAAGCGCGCCTGTCTGCTCGCGATACCAGCGCACGCGCAGAGGGATCTTGGCGAGGTGAAAGATGCCGAGCTGGGGGCAGCGGCGGTCCGACTCGTCTGCGAGCTCCTTGATGCGCTCGTCGCTCTCGTCCGTGTCGAGCCAGAGGTCGTAGTTGACCTGCTCGAACTTCGGCTGGAGGTGGAGGTCGAAGAAGAAGCCACGAATATCGATCAACGAGCGGATGCCCGTGCGAAGGTTCGAGTACGCAAAGCCCTGATCGCGCGCGACGACGGTGATCGTGATCGATGTGCACATCGTCAGCCCGGCCAGCTGGTAGTGGACGGGCGTCCAGCCACGCGACTGGCCGATCAGGTCTGGCGGGTCGCCAATATCGAAGCCCTTCGGCTCGTCCGCCATGATCGAGTGCTGGCCCTCCATGAAGGCCTCGACGAGCATCTGGTCGTGAGACTGGGTGGTGACGTCGGTGATGCCGATGTAGGCGGGAAATTCCTGCTCGCTCATGCTGACTCCTCGGGTGCGATGGAGCGAGCCTACTACCCGCGGCGAGGCAATGCCAGTGGCCGAACTAGTTGTGATCGCGTGGGAACGTGTAGTCCCACGTGCGATCAAGCAGCGGCGCGCCGTTTTCCTGCACCGTCAACGTGCACGAGACGAGGTAGTCCGTGGCGGTGCAACGCATCTCGCTGTGGGCAACGATGGCGACGGTCAGCTCGCCGTCCTCGTAAAGGCTCGTGTTCTCGACGATCACCTCGGCCGACAGTGGATCGTCGTCCTTGATCCGCATCGTCGTGATCGACGAGTCCTCCCAGACGAGGCCGTTCTCGTATTTCCACGCGCCACCGATGTCCCAGTCGAAGACCGTCTCGGTGATGCCCGTGGCCGGGTCGTACGTGCGGGTTCGGCTGCCGCCGGAGCCCGGGCGCAGCATCTCAATGTCGGGGATCGCGGGCTCGAAGGGCGGGTCGAGCGGGCGCATGATCGCGTCGGCCGGGCTGGCGGGGCGCTCGGGCAAGAGCAGAACTGAGGCGCCAGTGCGAATGCCGAGCGTGACCGGCACGGGCGACGGCCAGGCCCACGGCCAGTAGCACGGCGAGATCGCGATGCGCACGCGGTTGCCCGGCTGGAAGCGGTGTGCAATCGAATCGAGCGGGACGTCGATCGCCATCTCCTCGCCTGGCACGACGGCCTCGGGCCGGTCGTTACCGTTGCGGTGACAGAGATTGAGATGCCCGCGCGTGACGAGCAGCGACGAGCCATCGGGTGCGACCTCGCTGAGCCGCACCGACACCATCGCGGTTGGCTGGTCGGCGGTGATCGCTAGGCGCGCGGTGGCATGGCCCAGGATTGCGAAGGACGCGTCGAGCGGATCGGAGGTGAAGCACAGGCTGAGTGCCTCCTCGCCACGCTGATCAAGTGGGAGGTCGTCGGATTTGCCATCGGCCGTCCACGAGCCGCCGTCGAGGCCAACGGTCTGCACGCTCTCGATCGGGAAGACCTGGCTCTGGCCGGGATCGCCACCGAGGGTGCCATGGCCGAGCACGAGCTCGCGCGTCTCGAGGCGCGGCGATGGCCACGTCTCCTCGACGATCCAACGGCCAGGCCGATCGGCCAAGCGGGGTGCCGGCTCAACGGGATCTTGCTCATATGCGATCAGCATCGCGTCGCCATCGATGCCACTGTCGATGTCCTTGAGCCAGCGGTCAAACCAGCGCGTCTGCTCGGCGAGGATGCCGACGCGCGGCGACGGCGGGCCGTGGATTGGGTCGTTGTGACCCCACGGACCAATAATCGCCTTACGCGGACCCTTAGCGCCGGCGAGCACGCGGAAGGCCGAGTCGGTGTAGCCGTCGGTCCAGCCAGCCACGCAGAGGATCGGCGTGTCGATCTTGTCGAAGTCCTCGCAGGCCGAGCCATGGCGCCAGTAATCGTCGCGGCGCTGATGGGCCATCCAGTGCGCGATCCACGGCTCGAGCTCCAGGCGTTCGAGCCACGCCTCGCGCCAGCCCTCGCCGTAGATCGACGGCACCGGCGGCCGGGCCTGCCAGCCGTGCATGCAGACGCTCCAGTGCAGCATGCACATCGCGTCGATCAGGCCGCCGCGGTAGTGGACGTCGTCGGTGTAGCGATCGTCGGTCGAGTAGCCCGAGACGACGGCCTTCAGCGCGGGCGGGCGGCGGGCTGCGATCTGGAGACCGTTGAAGCCCGTCCATGAGTACCCCGTCATGCCGACAGCGCCGGTGCACCACGGCTGAGCGGCGATCCACGCGATCGCGTCGACGCCATCCTGCGTCTCCCGCTCGGTGTACTCGTCGGGGCAGAGGCCGGTCGACTCGCCCGTGCCGCGGATGTCGATGCGGATGCCGGCGTAGCCCTCGCCGGCAAACCAGCGCATCTCCTGCTCGTCGCTCGCGACCGTGCCGTCGGTCAGGCGGTAGGGGCCATATTCGATGACGGCCGGCACCGGATTCGTGTCGGCATCGACGGGTAGCCAGATTTTCGCGTGCAGTCGCGTGCCATCGGGCATGGGGATCCAGACCGGGGTACGGACCTCGATCTCGTGGGGGAAGTCGGTGCGGAGCTGGGCGTCAGTCATGCGCTAGGCCTGCACGAGTACTCGGCCGGCTTCGACCTTGACGGGGTAGACCGCGACGCGCATGCTCGCGTCCTCGGGGCACTGCCCGGAGGTGGCATCAAACTCCCAGCCGTGCCACGGGCAGACGACGACCGTGCGGTCGACGAGCTCGTAGTGGCCACCGGCCTCGCCTTCGATGCGCTGCTCGAGCGTGCCGAGGCAGAGCTTTGCCCCAGAGTGAGGGCAACGATTACGAATCGCGACGAGTCCGTTGGTGCGGGGATCACGCAGGACGCCGATCTCACGACCGCCGATCCGGGCGATCGTCGGAGTGCCTTCGACCACGTCGCTCTCGGCCGCGATGTCGTGCCATTCGCTCACTTGGCGACGGGCAGGTTGAGTCGATTGCCGTAGAACTTGACGGCGTTGTCGTGCATCACGCCTTGACGCCACGACTCGGGCAGGCGGCGCTCGAAATAGCCAGGTTCGTCGCCGTCCCAGTGCGGATAGTCCGAGGCGTAACAGAGAATGTCGGGCGCGCCAACGGCCGCCAGCATCTGCATTAGCAGCTCATCGTTGCCATTGGTGTGCTCGAGCGGCTGGGTGGCGAATCGAATGCTTTCCTGCATGATCTCGCTTGGCAGGCGATCGACCCACGGGGTGTCATCGCGCAGGCCACGCCAGTTTGTGTCGAGGCGCCACATCATGCCGGGCAGCCAGGCGACGCCGCCTTCGATCAGCAAGACCTTGAGGTCGGGCACGCGCTTAAACGTGCCGTGCGAGATCAGCGAAACGAGGTGGGCCATGATCGAGCAGGCCGAGCCGATCGTGTGCCACTCGATGTAGAAGGTTGGCGTGCCAGCACCACTGGCCTGGTGCGCGGCACCCATGCCCTCCATGCCGGAGTGCACGGCAACGGCGAGGCCGTGGGCGGCGGCCGCTTCGAGGATTGGGAGGTAGCGCGGGTCGCCGTAGGGGCGCTCGCTGCCGCCCGACAGCAGCACCTGGACGAAGCGTGGGTCGGCAGCGCAGCGCTCGATCTCGGCGACGGCGGCGACGGGGTCTTGGCTCGGCACGATGATCGAGCCGCGGAAGCGGTCGTCGGCCGGAAACCAGATCTCGCGAAACCAGTCGTTGTGCGCACGAGCGACGGTTGCCGCGCGGTAGGGGTTCGCCATCAGGCCGACGCTGAGTGCATCGTCGGCGGTCAGGATGCCGATCTCGGCGCCTTGGTCGTCGAGGACTTCCTTGGCGACGGTCTGCGGGTTGCCACCGGGAACGCCGGTTTCGTCGACCGCCAGGTCGGTGCGAAACCACGTCGAGGGGTTCGGCCACGGGTAGTCGGGGAGGCCGAGGGTAAAGCTCGCGTTGCGAAACCAATCGCGCTCGGCAGGTTCGACGAATTGGAGGATCTGCTCCACGTCGGTGATCTGAACATGCACGTCGCAATCAATCATCGAGCCCGCCCTCTCCATCCGCTCGATCTGGCGATCGAACGTCTCCTGACTGTACAGTCAGGGCGATTCTACTGGTTTCGCTGCTCCATGTCACGGACCCAGCGCGCGTGGTTCTGTTTGGCCCACTCCCGATCGATGCTGCCGGTGACGATGCCGCGGGTCGCCGCACGCGTCGCAGGGCTAATCAGCGCTAGGTAGAGGTGCCCGCAGGTCAGCACGATAATCAGTAGCGTGGCGAGGTCGTGCACGTCCACGCTGCCGGCAAAACGGTACGTCGTGTTCTGCTCGCCGAGCCAAAGCAGCAAGCCGGTGATGGTGAGCACGATCATCAATCCGCTCGTGACAGCCGTAAACAGCTTTTGCCCGGCGTTGAGCCAGCCCTGTTCTGGTGCACCCTTGTGATCGAACAGGCGCTTCGTACCGCCACGCAACCAGAGCCGATCGTTCTCGTCGAAGGTGTCGACTTCGCGCACAACCTGTCCGATTGCTCGCGGGCGCAGGATGATGATCACGAAAAGGCCGACGCCGAGCGCGATCGCCGAGACGAGGTGCCAATACTTGGCGGAGGGGCGGTTCATCACCTCGGCGAGTGCGGGCGAGTAGAGGCAGGCACCCGTCCAGAGCATCGCGAAGAACGTGATCGCGACGACGAGGTGCGCCAGCAGTTGAGGCCGCGAGAAGCGACGAATCAGTCGTGGTTGCTCCGTGGTCGGACTAGTGAGAGACATCTTTGCCAACCCAGGCGTCCGCGTCGTAGCCGCGGGTCTCCCAAAAACCGAGCGTCGGCTCGTTCTCGAAGGTGATCTTGCTGAGCCACTTGACGCCCTTGTAGCCGTACATCTGTGGGATCACGAGCCGCATCGGTGCGCCATGGGCACGCTCGAGTGGCTTGCCGTCCATCTCGGTCGCGAGCATCACGTTGGGCAGTTTGAACTGCTTGAGCGTCAATTGATCGAAGTACGGCTGTTCGAGTGATTGGAAGTTGACGTTCTGGGCCTGCGGGCGTGGCTTGACGAGGTCGATGATCGTCTGCGCCGTGATGCCGCGCCAGTGGACCTTGTCAACGGACCAACCGGTCACACAATGGAAATCGGTCACCTGCATCGCCATGTCAGTCGCCTGGACGTCATTCCAGGTCAGCGTGACGGGGTTTTCGACGTTGCCGTCGATCGTCAGCGAATAGGTCGCAGCGTCGAAGGTCGGCATCGGGTCTTGGACGTTGTAGATGCGCCAGCCACCGGTCGGCACGATTGCGGCGACACCAAGGTTGTCGCCAAGGCTGGCGAGCGACGAACCAACGCCACCACCAAAGCGCGAGAACAGGGCAATGCCACCAACGCCTGCGGCAACGGTGCCAAGAAACGCTGCGCGGCCAAGCGGAATTCTGCTGCGGGGCGTCGGCGTGGGGTGTTCGGGTGGTTGTTCCATTGCTCTCATCATGCTGTTCGCAGCGCCGAATTGCCATAGCCGTGTGCTTTTGCTTACCTGGCCAAGAGCGGCCGATTATTGACGCCACGGTGGTACGCTCGGGCGAGTGTCGTATTCCCCCATGACACTCGCAAGAACAATCGCATCCCGCTCGCTGCCGCGGCGGTCCGACTACGCCGGTCTGCGGTCGAGCTGGAAGGGCGACGTGCTGGCGGGCGTCACGGTCGGTGTCGTCGCACTCCCTCTCGCGCTCGCCTTTGGCGTCACGAGTGGGGTTGGCGCGGCCGCGGGTCTTGTCACGGCAGTCGTGGCGGGGCTTGTCGCGGGTGTCTTTGGCGGCTCGTCGCTCCAGGTCTCTGGCCCGACGGGCGCCATGACCGTGGTGTTGTTGCCGATCGTTGCCGTCTATGGCACCGGTGCGGTTTTCTCGGTCGCGATCATGGCCGGCGTGCTGGTGATTATCCTCGGGCTCGTCGGCCTTGGCCGCACGATTGCCTACATCCCGTGGCCTGTCGTCGAGGGCTTTACGGTCGGGATCGCCACGATCATCGCGTTGCAACAGGTGCCGTTTGCGCTCGACGTGCCTAAGCCGCCGGGCGATCGCACGATCGTGATTGCGATTGATGCGATCAAGAGCGTCTCGTCGTCAGACACGCTGCGCGCACTCGCGATGGTTGCGGTGGTCATCGCGGTGATGGTCGGTGTGCCACGCATCCGCCGCTCGCTACCGGCCTCGCTGATTGCCGTTGTGCTTGCGACCATCGTGGCCGAGCTGATGTCGCTGCCGATCGATCGTATCGGTCTGTTGCCGTCGTCCCTGCCGAGCCCGAGCCTGCCCGTGCTCGACCCCTCGACCTTGCGAACCTTGGCCGGCAGCGCTATCGCCGTCGCGGCCTTGGCCGCGATCGAGAGTCTCTTGTCGGCTCGCGTGGCCGACGGCATGGCCGATGGCGGGCGCTACAACCCGGACCGCGAGCTCGTCGGTCAGGGCCTGGCAAATGTCGCGAGCGGCATCTTTGGTGGCATGCCTGCGACGGGTGCGATTGCCCGCACTGCGGTCAACGTCCGCTCGGGTGCTCGCACGCGCGTGTCGGCAATCGTGCATTCGCTCGTCTTGCTCGTAGTGGTGTTGTTTGGTGCAGCGCTCGTTGGCCGGATCCCTCTCGCTGCGCTGGCTGGCGTGTTGATCGTGACAGCCGTCCGCATGGTTGATTACCGCAGTGCCCTGGCGATCTTGCGTTCGACGAAGTCGGAGGCCGCCGTCTTCTCGTTGACAGCGCTCGTCACGATCTTCTTCGACCTGATTCTCGCCGTCGAGATTGGTATCGCCGTGGCGGCGCTCCTGGCCTTGCGGGCAGTCGCCAAGCAGAGTGGCCTCGAGCGCGAAACCGCTGCCGATTTAGCGGTCGAGTTCGATCAGGACGAGGAGGTCAATCTGCTGCACGAGCGCATTGCCGTCTATCGCCTCGACGGTGCACTCTTCTTTGGGGCCACGCAGCGGTTTCTCGACGAGCTGACTGCCGTCACGGATGTCGAGGTCGTGATCCTGCGCCTCAGTGGAGTCCGGATCTTGGATGCGAGCGGCGCGAACGCCTTGATGGAGATCGTGCACGACCTCGAGCATCGGGGCATCACGGTGCTGATTAAGGGCGTGCGCGACGAGGACCGGCCAATGCTCGAGGCGATCGGTGTGCTCGAGAGTCTACGCCACGAGAACCATCTGTTTACGTCGCTTCCGGAAGCGATCGCGCATGCGCGATCACACGTGGAGCGAGCAAGAGTGCACTGACGCGCCGGTTTCCCGACGCGTCAGTGCGGTCGTGCTACGCGAGGGCCTTGGCCTTCAGCGCGTCGAACTCAGCCTGTGTGATCGCACCCGAGTCGAGCAGCTTCTTGGCCTGCTCGATCTGCCCGGTTGCGCCACCAGCGACGGTCTTGACGTGATCGTCGAAGTCCTTCTGCGCAGCCTTGACAGCCGCGTTCTGGCGCTCTGCCATCGAATGACCGTTGAGGATCAGGTAGATCAGGATGCCGATCGGACCCGTGACGATCATGAAGACCAACCAGAGAGCCTTCTTGCCACCGGTGATGTCGTGGCGGCGGAACAGGTCACTGAAGACCGTGATCAGCAGCCAGAACCAGATCACGAAGCCCAGGATCAGAAGCAACGACCAAAGCATATGCAAGAGCGGATAATCTTCCACGAATTCTCCTAGTAAGGGTGTTCGCGCTTCAGCATAGCGAGCGGGCGATGCACACCTGTAGCGTGCCTAGCGGCAGGTTTAGGCGTAGTTGTCTGCCAACTGAAACGATGTCGTGAACCGGTCTAGATCAACTCAGCACCGGTCAGATAGCGCGGCTCGGCAAAGACGCGTTGCACGATCGGCTCGAAGAACGCCGCCGGCAGACTCTTGAAAGTGGGGTCGAAGCAGTTCTGGTCGTACTGCTCGCAAAATTCGGCACACGCGTCGTACCACTCGTTGTCCTTGAAACGATCGCGAGCGTTGCGGTCGCCGCCCGAATGGTGCGCGTAGTAATACATCTGAAAGACGCCGTGGTGCTTGGCGATCCAGACCAGCTCGGGGCGGACGTAGGGGCGGAGGATCGCGCCCATCATCTCGCCGTGCGTGAGTGGAGCGAGCTCGTCGCCGAGGTCGTGGAGCAGCGCCATCGCGACGTACTCCTCGTCCTTACCGTCGGTGTAGGCGCGGGTCGCGGACTGCAGCGAATGCTCGTAGCGGGTTACCTGATAGCCCGAAAACGAGACCTTCAACTCCTCAAGGGCAATCATCAGGCGTCCCGGCATGCCAGCCATGTGCTCTTCGCCGGCGCGATCGAGGAGTGCGTAGTCCTCGGCGGTGCCGTCTTCCATCCGGGTGAATGCGACTGTCTCCATGGTGCCTCCCTCGAGCTGAGAGAAGCCTAGCGGTCGCGGTATTTGCACGCAGATTCGGCTCCGGCGGCACCTCGGGTAAGGGACCCGAGGTGCCGCCGGAGCCGGCCGTGCGTTAGCTCATGTTGTGCTGGAGATTCATCGGCAGCTTCGCCGGGGTGCCCCGGAAACAGCCGATCGAGTACGGGTACTCGTTGTTGAGTACGTAGTGGTAGATCTTCTGCATCTTGCCGTCGAACATGACCGTGCTGGTCATGCCGTGGCATTCGTCGAGCTGCGTGTTCGTGATCCACTTGCCCTTGGCGTCACGTGGTCCGTAGATGCCGAACCCGTCCCAGGCATAGCCGTACAGCGGCGAGGCCTTGCTGCCGGGCTCACTCTTTTGGGTCAGGCACTTCCACGAGAAACCGTGGACGTGGTACTGGGTGTTCCACGGGTGGCCGTAGCAGTTGTCTGTGGGCAGTGCCGCGTTCGGGTCGACCCACGACGTAGCGGAGGTAGCGGCAATCTCGGCGTGCCACATGATGCCGTCGAGGGCGACGCCCATGGAGAGCGACGGGATGCAGGTCGGCTTCTTGTTCACCTTCGGATGGCGAGGGACGCTGACGTCGAGGTTGTACGGCTTGATGGGGATCAGGTCGGCCGTCGCATAGGGCGGAATTCCCGGCGCGGCGTGGTAATACGCGTAGGCAGCGCTATTCGGCGGGATCGGGTACTTGCCAACCGGCCACGGTGGAATGCCATTGCCCTTGAAATGCCGCATCGTCGTCGTTGTCATGACTTTGAACTGATGCGCCATCTTGACCTTGCCCGGCACGGCAGAATCGAGGGCCTTTGCGACATTGAGGACGTTGCCATTGCGCCAAGGTACGTTCACCTGCGACACGGGCGGCGGTTTGTTGCCGCCAAGGAAGCTCAGGCCGCACATGTCGAGCTGACCTCGGCCCGGCTCGCTCAGGGGCGTGCCGGCTGGGGCCGTGAAGAGCGCGGTCGGCGTTTCTTTGACGGGAGCCGCGCTAGCGGTCGTTGCAGCAACGACCGCCATCGTTGCTGTCAGCGCCACTAGGAATAGGCGCAGGAATTTGCCGTGTCTCATTGCATCTGCTTTCTGGAAAGAGAGGAATCGCTGAGAACAGATACTAGATGACAATTATGTTATTTGCAATTGATCGTCGTTTACGGTACTGGCGCTGTAATCAGTAGATCGATCCGTGAGTGGACCAAACTTCAAAGATTCGATGGCTGGTCGCGCCACAATCATGTCCACCCGTATCGCTAGCGGTCGTTGAAGACCAACCGAGCACCGCCGCAACGTGCGCCGTCACGTCGGTACAAAGGGCGCGCAGATTCGGCTCCGGCGGCACCTCGGGTAAGGGACCCGAGGTGCCGCCGGAGCCGGCCGTGCGTTAGCTCATGTTGTGCTGGAGATTCATCGGCAGCTTCGCCGGGGTGCCCCGGAAACAGCCGATCGAGTACGGGTACTCGTTGTTGAGTACGTAGTGGTAGATCTTCTGCATCTTGCCGTCGAACATGACCGTGCTGGTCATGCCGTGGCATTCGTCGAGCTGCGTGTTCGTGATCCACTTGCCCTTGGCGTCACGTGGTCCGTAGATGCCGAACCCGTCCCAGGCATAGCCGTACAGCGGCGAGGCCTTGCTGCCGGGCTCACTCTTTTGGGTCAGGCACTTCCACGAGAAACCGTGGACGTGGTACTGGGTGTTCCACGGGTGACCGAAGCAACTGTCGGTCGGCAGTGCCGCGTTCGGGTCGACCCACGTGGTCGCGTTCGCACCCGCCAGCTCGGCGTGCCACATGATGCCGTCGAGGGCAACGCCCATGGAGAGCGACGGGATACAGGTCGGCTTCGCATTCGCCTTCGGATGGCGCGGGACGCTCACCTCGAGGTTGTAGGGCTTGACGGGGATCAGGTCCGCTGTCGCATACGGCGGCAGGCCCGGCAGGGGGTGGTAATACCCGTACGCAACGCTGTTCGTGGGGATCGGGAACTTGCCGATCGGCCACGGCGGAATGCCGTTGCCCTTGAAGTACCGCGTCGTCGTCGTTTGCGTCACCTTGAACCGGTGCGCCATCTTGACCTTGCCGGGGACGGCAACCTTCTGGATCCCGGCGACATCGAGGATGTTGCCGGTGCGCCACGGTACGTTCACCTGCTGCACGGGCGGCGGCGTGTTGCCACCAAGGAAGCTCAGACCGCACATATCGAGTTGGCCGCGGCCCGGCGCACTCAAGGGCGTACCGGCCGGCGCTGTGTGCAGCACCGTCGGCGCGTTACTGGCGGGAGCAGCGTTCGCGGTCGTTGCCGCAGCGACGGCCAGCACGGCCGTCAGGGCCAGCAAGCCGACCCGCTGAAATCGTTCTCGTTTCATTTCGTCCTTGTCGATGTAGGGGCAGTAGTACTGCGAAGATCTTATGCTACATCAAATCTCTGTTTTACGCAACGCCGTCCGTATTCAATAAATCCGATTCTTTTTTCGCACGTCGTGTGACAACGCTCGGTCAACGCCGGCTGATGCGGGCCCGGTCCTGCCTCGTCCTCGGCGCCGTACGGGCTAACGGTCGTTGAAGACCAACAGAGCGCCCCCGTAACAGGCGGCCCACACGCGAGCCGTCGGGGCGTCGTAGGTGATACCAATCGGGTGCTCGCAGGCGTCGATCGTCTGCAGGACCTTCATATCGCGCGTGCGAATCTTCGAGACCGATGCGCTCTCGTAGTTGACCACGTAGATCGCCTTGCCATCGCTCGACATCGTCAGGCTGCGTGGTGCCTGCCCCGTCGCCACCTTGTCGACGTTGCCAGTCCGCAAATCGAGCTTGGCGACAGTGCCCTCGGCGTTAAGGGTCGCGTAGATAAAGCGGTCGTTGGGAGCAAACTCAATCGCGCGTGGTCCCGAGCCGATCTCGATCGAGCGTGTCTTCCACGACTTCAGATCGACGCGCACAAGGTTGCTACCGCCCATCACAGCCACGTAGGCGGCATTGCCCTTCGGCGAGATTGCGATGCCGCGCGGATAGGCGCCAATCGGAATCGTGCGCACCACACGACCCTTTGCCGTCGAGATCACACTCAAGTCCCACGAGCACCAGTTCGAGACGAGCACGTACTTGCCGTCCGCAGTCGCCTGAACAACCTTCGGTACCGAGCCGACCTCGTAGACCTGGTCGATCTTCCAACTGCCGGTCTTGATGCGGTACACAAATGAGCGGTCGTAGCCCGAATCGGGCGTGCAGGTGTCCATCCCCTCGGGACCAAAGCCCGCGCCGTACATCGAGTAGTTGGTGACGTACTCGTACTTCGCGTCGGGCGAGAAAGCACCCTCAACCGGGGCACCCTGTGAGGTGCCGGGATGGCCCTTGTAGCCAAACTTGGCCAGCACGACGCTGTCGGGGATCGTGGCCAATAGACGCATCGACTTGTCGCCGTAGACCGTGACGGTGTGCCGGTACATCATGTTCTGCGCGGTGATGTAGCCCGTGCCAGACGACACCACAGACTTCGGCGAGATGTCTCCGCCGATTGTGTTGATCAGCTTCATTTGCGTCTTGTCGGACGGCGGTCCAACGTGTGCGGGCGGCGGGGCCACGGCCGGCGCGGCGGAGGTAGTGGCGGCGGCTGTCGTCGTGGGAGCGGTTGTCGCTGTCACTGCTGTTGCCGCCGCAGTCGTCGCTGTCTGGCCCGTCGCCTCCGAGGTTCCGTTGAGGCGCGGATAGACGACGACAAAGGCCACAGCGAGAACGATTAGACCGACGATGCCGAGAGCCACACGTCGTCGGCGACGGGCGCGGGTGTAATGGACCGAGGCGCGGGATGGAGGTAGACGGGGAGCCATTAGAGATCAATTTCGCTCGTGACGCGAGCGCTCCTGCCTCACCTTATGTCTGGTCTGGCTCCAGCGGAATAATCGGGAAATTTGGCGATGGTCGGAGATTGCCCTCGAGGTCGATCACCAAGGCGCTATAGCCATCGATCGCAGCGATCCGTTGCAGGCCCGGGAGCCCCTCGACGAAGAGGCCGGTGGCGAGTGCGTCGGCGAGCCAGAGGTCGGGGCCGACGACGGTCGCCGACAGCACACGTTCGGCTGGCTCGCCTGTCGTGGGGTCGATGATGTGCAGGCCACGTTCGTAGACACCAGACGTGGCAATGGCGTCGGTGACGTCGACGACGCACGCCAACAGGTCGGCACGATCGGGGCTACGAATACCGATGCGCTGAGGCGTGCCAAAGACTTGGATGTCGCCACCACCGTTGAGCATGCCGTTTTCGAAGCCAGCATCAACCAGCAGACCAATGGCCGATTCGATCGCCCAGCCTTTGACCAGCCCCGTGGGGTCGACGCCACCGGGCAGCCCCCAGGCATCGAAGGAACCACCACTCAGACGCCCAGCTGCCTGGCAGAGGTCCAGCACGGTGGCGACGTCAGACGGTGCATCTCCCACTGCCAACTCGGCGCGACGGATCTGGTTGATCGGGCTGTCAGCGATCCAGGTACTAAACGTCTGATCGACCTCGTGCAAGAGGGTGCACGCGGCTGTAAGTGCCGCCGCCGCCTCTGGTGGTGCCAAAGCGCCTGACTCGAGATGGAATGAGAAGACGGTACCCATCGCCTCTTCGACGTGGATCATCATTGGCTATTTGCCAAAGTTGAGCTTGTTGAGTGCCGACTGCAGCGACTGACGGTAGGCGTCGCT
>JBAXOM010000056.1:0-13531 GCA_037133215.1 Thermoleophilia bacterium
GTCGAGGAGCACCTCAAGGGCGAGCCGGGCTATGCCAATGGCGTCGCCGAGCTCGTGGTTGCGGAGTCTGCGCACCTCACGTATGTCGTGGTCCAGGATCGCAACAACGCCTCGCTGCACTTTGCTGCCCATCGTGCCGAAGTTGCCAAGGACGCCACGCTCGAGTGGGCGGCCTGTTCGACAGGCTCGAAGACGGGCAAGACGCGCATGGAGACGCGCCTGACGGGTGAAGGCTCGACGGGTCGCCTGAGTGCGGTCTATGTCGTCGACGGCAAGCGTCACCTCGATCTCGATACGACGCAAGAGCACGATGCGCCGAACGCGGTCTCCGATTTGGCCTTCAAGGGTGTGCTGCTCGACGACGCGCGGTCGGTCTGGCGCGGCGTGATTCGTGTTGCTGAAGGTGCCCACGGCACCGACGCCTACCAGGAGAACCGCAATCTGCTGCTCTCGCCGAAGGCACGCGCCGACAGCATTCCTGGTCTCGAGATCGACACCAACGATGTCCGCTGCACGCACGGTGCGACGGCTGGACCGGTCGATCCGATGCTCAAGTTCTATTTGATGAGCCGCGGCATCCCCGCGGTCGAGGCCGAGCGCATGATCGTCGAGGGCTTCCTCGAGGACGCCCTCGAGCGCATCCCGGACGAGCGCATCCGCACCGCCCTGACCACTGCGGTCATGCAGCGCATCCCGATCTTCTAGTTCTCACCCCGCTCAATGTCCAGAAGGGGTCAGGCACCTTCTGGACAGTGGGAAGTTCTCACGGTGCGGGAACACTCCCTTGCGTTGCGGTCGAGCATGTGCGACAAAGTGCTCTACGTGCGCGGCACCTGCTGTCGTGATCGCCATTGAATGACCATAGATCGGGAGTCCGCCACATGACACAGCCAGCGCCCCAGTCTGAAGCCGCCTTTCTGGCTGAGCTCTCTGCCGTCGAGCGGTTTCCACCCGACCTGGATTTTCAGCAGTTGCAGCGTGGCCGCCTTGGGCGCCTGCAGGAGCAGATGCACAAATATGAGCTGCCTGTCTGCCTCTTCTTTAACGGCGCGAATATTCGTTACTCCACGGGAAGTGGTGCGATGTGCGCCTGGGCCGAGAGTGCATTCGCTCGCTTCTGCATCGTGCCGGCCGATGGTGACCCGATTCTGTTTGAGGCGGAGTCGTCCGCGCACGTCGAGGGACGTCTTGTCAGTGACCTGCGGCCCGCCCACTACTGGTACATGGAGGGTTCGCCCACCACGGAGTACGTGCGTCGTTGGGCGCTCGATGTGAAGTCCGTCTTGGCCGAGCTCGGCCTGGAGGGTCAGCCGCTCGCTGTCGACAAGCTCGATACCGTTGGCTTTCTCGCGCTCCAGAACGAGGGCATTCGGATCATCGATTCGAGCCCTGCCACGGTTGACGCACGCGAGGTCAAGACGCCCGAGGAAGTCCGGCTGATGGAGGTCAACGGCATCGTTGGATCGGCGATGCTTGCCGACTTCGAGGCCGCCGTCGTGCCGGGTGTGCGGGAGTGCGAGTTGATGGCCGTGCTCTCGGAATCATTGATCCGCCATCGTGGCGAATATCTCTTCACAGGCCTCGTGGCATCGGGGCAAAATACGAATCCGTGGGGGACTGAGGCGACGACGCGAGCGGTTGAGACGGGAGATCTCGTTGGTGTGGACACGGATGGTGTTGGCTACGAGGGCTACGTTATTGATGTCTCGCGCACCTTCCTCTGTGGCGATGCGCCAACAGCACGACAGCGAGAGGCCTATGCCGCTGCGCACGACCAACTCGAGGGGATGCAGGCAGCACTCAAGCCCGGCATCACCTTCGACGAGTTTGCGCGCGCCTCGCCAGTGTTGCCAGAGAAGTACCGCGACCAGCGCTACTACGCCCGAGCGCATCAGGCCGGCCTCGAAGACGAGGGCCCCTCGGTGTTCTATCTCGAAGACGTTGGCGAGCATGGCATGGTGGCCAGTGATCGCATGATCCAGCCAAACATGGTCTTTTGCCTTGAGGCCTATGCAGGCGAGGTTGGTGGCCCGGATGGCGTGAAGCTGGAGAATCAAATCCTCGTCACCGAAGACGGCTGCCGCCTGTTGTGCGACTACCCGTATGACCCGAAACTGTTCGGATAGACGCGGTTTCCCGCTAAATGAGAAAACAATTTCTCATTAACAGGTTCGCGCCTGTACGATCAATCGCATTCCGTACGAAGGAGACCCGCCATGAGCCTGCAGTCTGATTCCCCCCTCGCGCCCTACATCGACCTTGAGCAATACCCCATCCATGATCTCGATAGCCCCGCTGGTCGAGCACTGCTCGAGCGGTGTCAGACGGACCTGCGGGCACAGGGTGCCTGCCAGCTCGACGGCTTTCTCAGCGCAGAGGGTATTGCTCTGCTGGCGGACGAGGCAGCCAGCCTGAGCGACCAGACCTTCCGCAACGAGGTCGAGCACAACGCCTACTTCGAGGACATCGAACCCGGCACGCCCGAGGATGACCCGCGACGCATGATGGAGCGGGCCTCGCAGGCGACGGTCGCCTATGACCTGATCCCCGAGAACGCTGGCATTCGCGGAATCTACGACTCGGATGATTTCCTCCGTTTCGTCGGCGAGTCGCTCGAGAAGGATCCCTTCTATCGCAACGCGGACCCACTCGGCGCGGTCAACCTCGTCTACTACGAAGAGGGCGATGAGCTCGGCTGGCACTTCGATCGTGCGGAGTTTGTGGTGACGATGATGATCCAGCCAGCAAAGACGGGCGGCGACTTCGAATACGTCCCCTATCTCCGCAGCGAGACCGAGGAGAACTACCCGCGCGTCAAGAGCCTTCTCGAAGGTGATTTGACGGAGGCCATCCACCTGCCGAGCAAGGCCGGCACGCTGGCCTTCTTCCGGGGACGCCACTCAATCCATCGTGTGACGCCGATCGAGGGCGACGTGCTGCGAGTCAACGCGGTGCTCTCGTTCGCCGACAAGCCCGGTCACAAGCTCAATGCGCTAACCCAGGAGATGTTCTACGGGCGCACGGCATAGGTAGGTGGGCGCTGCGCAAGCGGCTACCGTTGGCGGAGGAGGAGTGGCATGAGAAGGAAGGCTTCGATGGTGGACGCGAGGATGTCGACATGACCGTGCTGCTGGATGGGCGCAGCCTGACGATCGGGGAGGTCGTCCGTGTCGCTCGTGCTGGCGAGTCGGTGGAGCTGACCGTAGAGGCGATTGAGCAGATGGGGCGCTCCCGCGAGGTGATGGTTGCGGCAGCTGCAGGGGGGCAGTCGATCTACGGGTTCACAACCGCTGTGGGTGCGCTCAAATACGTCAATCTTGAAGGCTCAGACATCCACCAGTTCAACCGCACAATGGTGATCAGCTGTCGGACAGGTCATGGCGAGCCGGTTGCGCAAGAGGTGGTTCGTGGAACTCTTCTCCGCCTCGCCAACCACCTTGCGCGTGGTGTGACGGGTGCCCGCCCCGAGCTCGCACAGCTGGTGCTGCGCGCGATCAACGAGAATTGGGAATTACCAATTCGCCCGCTCGGGTCGGTCGGTCAGGCCGATCTGACACCGCTTGGCGACCTGGCAGGCGCGCTGATCGATCGGGAGTCATTTCGACTCGAGGGCGGTGAGGGTCTCGCGCTGATCAGCAATAACGCCTACTCGACCGCGCAGGCTGCGTTGGCGTTTGCCGATCTCGAGAGTCTTGTTGACACGCTAGACGTCGCCGGCGCGCTCGAGCTGGAGGCGTTCTTGGCGAACCCGTCGATCGTGGACGAGGCACTCACCGAGCGCCCCTACCTGGGCCTGCAACTGACATCCGCGCGACTACGCGAATTGCTTGCGGAGAGCGAACTCTGGGATGACGGGGTGCCACGTCACCTGCAGGATCCGCTGACCTTCCGCTGCCTTCCCCAGGTCCACGGCGCGATGCGCGATGCGCTGGCTTTTGCCGACCACCAGTTGACGATCGAACTCAATGCACTGCAAGGCAATCCGTTTGTCTCGGTTGAGCATCAACGGGTGGTCCCTAATGGCAGTTTCGATTCGCTGCCGCTCGCGGCTGCGCTCGACTTCGTGCGGATTTCGCTCGCACCCGTTCTGATCAGCGCGAACGAACGCATGATGAAGCTGCTCACGGGCAGCTCGTCGGGGCTCGAGCCGGGTCTGACGACGGATCACCATCTTGGCCACGATGGCTATAACGAATACGGTGTCGCCGGCCAATCAATAGTTTCGGAAGCCTGTCTGCTGGCTGCCCCTGTTTCCTTTCAGATGGTCAGTTCCAGCCAAGCGGAAGGCATTGAGGACCGCACGGCTCTGACGTCGCTATCG
The DNA here is from genome assembly GCA_037133215.1 of Thermoleophilia bacterium. Lineage (GTDB taxonomy): Bacteria > Actinomycetota > Thermoleophilia > Gaiellales > F1-60-MAGs149 > F1-60-MAGs149. The sequence goes on from JBAXOM010000056.1 coordinate 4,322, forward strand.
GCGCGGCGCCTCGCAGAGATGGTGCGCCTCGGGGGGTACGTCGTCGCAATGGAACTGGTGGCAGCGACGCAGGCAATCGATCTGCGTGACGGCCCACGGCTCGGCACGGGCACGCAGGTGGCCTACGACCAGATCCGAGCAACGCTTCCAGCGCTGCTTGACGGCGAAGCCATTCCGATCGAGATCGATACGGTCATCGAGCAGGTACGGGCGGGCCACTACCGGCTGGCCTAGCTTGGGCTAGATCAGCGCCTCAAGATCGCTGCGGGCGCTCAATAGGAGTGCCTTGGCAAGGTGCTGCCAGGCTCCGTCACCGCGACCTTCTGGTGCAGCAATTGCGATCACCAGTACGCACTCGTCGGCACGGAGGATCGGGCAGGCAACGGCGATTGCGCCCTTGACAAGCTCGCTCCGCGAGGTCACAAAGCCGGTGGCACGAATGGAGGCGAGTCGCTTGGGGAGTGCTTGAGCGCTGATCGTGGCTTTCGTGATCGGCTCGACCGACGCCAGCACCTCGGCCTGGACGGCCGCGGGTGCGTACGCGAGCAGCACGCGGCTCGCGGCGCCGGCGTGGAGTGGCAGGACCTGGCCAATCTCGAACGTCATCCGCATCGAGTGGCGCGACTCGACTTGGTCGAGGCAAAGCGCGTGCGAGCCGTTGCGAACAGCAATCAACGCGGTTTCGCCCGATTCGCGGGCGAGGCGCTCGAGTGTCGGGCGGGCGAGTCGGCGCAACTCGGTGCGCGAGGGTTGGTCAGCACGTTGGTTGGCAATGCGAGGTCCCGGACGATAGGCACTCTGGTGCTCGATGAGGAATCCCGCGTCGCGAAAATCGCGCAGATAGCGATAGACCGTGGAAACCGGTAGCCCCAACTCGGCTGCTACCTCGTCGACGCGAGCCTCGCCACGTTCGACAACGATCGCCAGCACGGAGAGAGCACGGCTGAGCGAGGTACGGGATTCCGGAGCAGACATTTTTTCAGTATATGAAACATTGCGCTATCAGTTAATAGTAAAAACGTCACCGGCGGCCAGCGAAGGAGATCCTACCGCGCAGCGGTCGTCAGCGGTCGTCAAGGACGAGCAGCTGGCGCCAGACACCAAGATAAGCGTCGTGATGATCGCTGTCTCGAATCGCGTTCTTGAAGTTCGGATACGTCACTTCGGCGAGCAGGGCCAGGAGTGGCTGGGACCAGCTCGGCCAGCGCATCGATGTCCTGCTTACAACGCGCACGGATCAGCAATAGGTTGTCGTCTTCGCGGTGTTCGACGACGGAGAAAAACCCGCGTGTAGTCATCAGCCACATGTAAAAGAGTCGGCTGGGTGGCGCCGTGGCTTACGAGCAGTTGGCGATCAATGTCCAGAAGGGGTCAGGCACGATCTGGATATTCGGTGCCGTGCGACTCCGTGGGTAGGTCTGACGAATGTCCAGATCGTGCCTGACCCCTTCTAGACATTGGGTGGCGCGACTAGCGGTGACGCAGGACGCGCACAATTTGTGAACTAGCTGCCAACGGACCATTGCTCGGCGAAAAGGTTGATGTCAAGGAGTAGGAAACGGCTCGTTTTTTGGCAAGGAGGCGTCCTGCGGCCTTGATCACGCAGCGCACGCGGTAGGTGCCGGCCGCGGTGACGCGGCGACTGAGATTGCAATAGCGATCGCCCTTGAAGGTCGCGACCTGGGCGATCGTGCCCGCCCCGGCGACAGTGATGCTGGTGGCGATCCCAATGCCTTGCTTCGTAAACGTGATCGTCGGCAGCCCCACGGTCAATATGCGGGCGCTGTTGTCTCGGCGTGGAGTCACCTTGGTCGAGGCTGCGCTCGCAGCACTGGTGCCCGCAATGTTGGTCGCCGTGATCGTGAAGGTGTAGCCCGTGCCGTTTTTGAGACCCGTGACGAGGCAGGTTGTGGCGCCCGTGGTGGTGCAGGTCGCGCCGCCCGGAGACGCCGTGCCGGTGTAGCTGAGGATTGACGCGCCGCCCGTGTTAGCGGGCGCGGTCCAGCTGAGCGAAACGGTCCCGTCGCCAGGAACAGCAGTCACGGCAGTTGGGGCACCGGGGTCGGTCACCGACGGGCAGACTGCGACTGCAGCGATGTTGGTCGTCACGGTACCGGTAACCGTTGTGGGGGTTGAAGCACCTCGCGGAAGCACGGCAATCTCGTTTAGTGCAGCGGCATAGACCGTTGAACTATCGGATGTGACTGAGATCGAGACCAGGCCCGTTTGCGCCGTTGCGCTACCGACCTGTGTCAGGACACCGCTGCCGATCGTCGCCGACAGCAGTGTGTAGGCGCCGTTACCCATCGTCCCGACGTACAACGTCGCACCGTCGGGTGAGACGGCAATAGTCCGCGGGGATCCGACTAACGAGTCATACAGCGTCCCACTTGTCGAGCCTGAAAGTGATGCTGATTCGACGGAAAATGGTCCGAGCGATACGGGCCCGTCTACTGCGGTGTAGACCTTTGTCGCCGACAACGCGACGGATCGGGCGTTACCTCCCGCTTGAGCGTAGGTCTTCTGGAGCGTGCCGTCTGAGGCCGAACGCACCTGCAGAGCGTCTCCAACCGTGATGTACACCAGCGAGCCGTCAGGACTGACCACGAGGTCGGTGGGCGCACTGGTCGAGGACAGGCTGTACGTCATGGCAATGGTGTTCGTTGTCGTGTCAACCACCGCCACCGTGCCGGCGGTCTGGTTGGCCACGTAGGCCCGCCTGCCATCGGGCGACAGGGCGATCGCGATTGGTGTGGAGAAGCCACTGATCGTCGCGGTTGCGAGGCCGGTCGTGGCATCGAAGACACGAATCGAGTTGCCACTGCTATCGATGGCATAGAACGTTCGCCCCGTGGGAGACACTGCCACATCAACGAAGTTCGCTCCGGGGACATCCACGGTCGTGGTCACCGCATTCGTGGAGGTTGAGAAGCGTTGGATCGTGCCATTCGATGTCACGAGGTAGCCAAATCCCGCGCAGGTAGCTGCAGAGGCAGTGGCGGTGACTGCGAGCGTTGCCACCATGGCGACGGCGAGCATCGCCAGGATCCGAACAAGACGCATGTGCTCACTCTACGCGCGATTTCGCTCGAATCCTGCCCCGTCTGGCGCTGCTCTGGCGAGAACTGGCCGTATAGGTACACGCCTCGGTGCTGTTTGTGGTCTCGTCCGCGCGCGGATCGTCGCCCGCGGCGTGGCAGTGTTGGGAAATGCCCCGTGACGTCCGCAACCCAACACGAGCAGCTGTGTATGGCACAATGTATGGCATGCATCGCACGACGATCTATCTGCCGGAAGCGATGAAGGATCGCGTTGCCGAAGCAGCGCGGCTTCAAGGAGTGACCGAGGCGGAGGTAATCCGCGGCGCGATCGAGCAGATGCTCGGGCGCCCGCGCCCGCGCGGAGCACTGTTTGCCTCCGGGAACCCGTTGGATGCTGAACGGGTCGACGAACTGCTGGCCGAGACGGGCTTTGGCGAATGGCAGTCGTAGTCGACACCAGCGCGTTGTATGCGTATTTCGATTCGAGCGCGCGTACTCATCTCGAGGTACAAGCCCTGATCGAGGCGGAGCGCTCGTCGCTGATGGTCACGATGGGCGTGCTGATCGAACTCGATCATCTGCTGCGACGCCGTGTCAACGCGCATACGGCGCGGCGCGTGATGGACGAGTTGACCAACGGAGCCTACGAGCTGATCGAGTGCTCCCGCGAAGATCTCCGCCGCGCGCTGACCATCATCGATCGGTACTCGGATCGGGGGTTGAGCCTGACCGACGCTTCGTTGCTCGAGATTGCCGACCGCAAACGGGCATCGACGATCTTTACGCTCGACCGTCGAGACTTCGCCGGACTTGTCCGCTCTGACGGAACGCCACTCACGATCTTGCCGTAGAGCGTTACGCCCCGAACCGCTCGCGGATGACATTGCCGTGGGCCGGAAAATCCTCGTGGTCGGCAAGCGCGAGAACGTCTGGAGCCATCACTGCGAGGGCATCTTCTGAGGCACGCGCGATCGAGATCGTCTTGGTAAAGGCGGCAGCGGTGACACCGCTTGTCACGCGCGCATAGCCACTCGTGGGCAGCGTCGCCGGAATACCAATTAGATAGTTGCCGGCGCTAAACGGTGTGTGCTGGCCCAGCAACACCTCGCCGGCATGCACGATCTCGGCCAGAATCGCCTCGTCGTCGGCCGTCGCGAGCTGCATGTGCTCGGGGGCGTAGAGGTTTGCGACTTCGATCGCCTCGGACTTGTCACGCACGAGAATCGCGCCACCCACCGCACCAATCGCGCTGGCCGCATAGCTACGACGGGGCTCGGGGAGCAGGGCCAGCCGTTGGGCTAGCTCTGGCTGAACGCGCTCGATCAATTGCTCGCTCCACGTTACGAGCACGCTCGCAGAGTCGGCACCGTGCTCGGCCTCATTCAGCAAATCCGCTGCGAGCAGGCCAACGTTGCACGAGTCGTCGGCAATGATCAGGCTCTCAGAGGCCGCCAAGATCTGCATGCCGACCACGCCGTGGCGCTGAATCTCGAGCTGGGCGCTGGCCACGGGTGGGCTACCGGGCCCAAGCACCTTGCGGCAGGCGGGGATCGATTCGCTCCCAAACGCCAAAGCCGCCACGCCGGCAGGCCCATTGGCACGAAACACGTTGCGCAGCCCGAGCTGCTCGGCCACGACCAGCACCGCCGGGTCGACCTTGCCGTCCGAGCCAGGAATCGGTGGTACCACAACGGCGATCTCGGGCACTCCTGCCACGACGGCTGGCGTGCCAATCTGGACGAGCACGCTTGGGAAGGAACCCTTGCCGCTCGGCACAAACAGACCCGCGCTCGCGATCGCCGTGCGCTTCTCGCCGACCATCAGACCCGGCTCGAGCTCGAGCCGCCAATCGCCGTCCTGTAGCACCCGCTCATTGAAGCGGCGGGAGTGGTCGATCGCGTGGCGAATCGCCGTCTGGACAGCCTCGGGCGTCTCGCTCTTGGCAGCAGCGAACTCTGCCTCGGTCACCCGCAAGCCAGCCGGCTCCACGTGGCAACCATCGAATTGCGCGAGCGCTCGGCAGACGGCAGCGTCGCCGTCGCGGCGGACCTCAGCGACGAGGTCGACAATCGCGGTCTGAAGAGCTGGTTCGAAGACATTGCCGAGGCCGCGGTTGAGCACGGCGTCACGATCGTTGGGACCGAGATCGGCCCAGCGGAGGATTCGTAGCGGTGCACTCATCGCCGGAAGCGTACCCGGACCGGGGTGGGAAGCAGGCCTTAGTGGGGCTTAACGATGATGCGCGTGCCGACCACAATCACCTTGTTCGAGAGAGGCGACAGTCCTGTCGGCGTGACGGTACGAACCTGGAACACGATGCGCTTACCCTTGCCGATCACGAGGCGGGGGTGCGACGACCGGGTCGTCAGCACGAGCTTGCCGTCGCGGTAGATCTTGTAGACGGCGCCCTTGGTGGTTGGCAGAGTCAGGATCATTGCGTTGCCGACGCGAGTCGCGGTGGCGACGCGGGGCGTAGCGGCCAGCTGTGCGGAGACGATGCTGCTTGCACTGGCAGGATGGCTCGTGGTCGGGGTTGCGGCGGGCGGCGCTGGAGTCGAGGGGGCACTGCCGTCACGTGCGCTACCGATGTAGAGCAGCCGATTGGGCGAGCGGTCGCCGGCATTGCCAACACGATTATTCGAGGCGCTGTTGACAACGCTGGTGGAGATCGTGCCGACTGAGGTGCTGCGGGTGCTGGCAAGGGTGAGCGCGACGGCACCGGCGACGTGCGGCGAAGCCATCGAGGTGCCCGAGAGCGTCGCGGTGGCGGTCGACGAGGCGAGCCAAGCCGACGTGATGTCGACGCCAGGAGCGAAGAGATCGACGCAGGAACCGTAGTCAGAGAAATCGGCGCGCTGGTCGCTGGAGTCGGTCGCGCCGACCGTGATCGCTGCAGGTACGGATGCCGGCGAATTGCCACAGGCATCCCCACCGTCGTTGCCGGCGGCCACAACCATCGTCACGCCGTCGTCGATGACGGACTGGACGGCGGTGTTGAGTGCCTCAGAGTAGCCACCACCGAGACTCATGTTGGCCACGGCCAGCTGGTCGGGTGCGTGGTTCGCGACGACCCAGTTGAGGCCCGCGATGACATCGGAAAGGTAGCCCGAGCCGTAACAGTCGAGCACGCGGACCGGGACGATGCTGACGGATGGCGCGACGCCGTAGTCAGCGCCACCGATCGTGCCCGAGACGTGCGTGCCGTGGCCGTTGCAGTCCTCGGTGCCGTTGCCGTCATTCGTGCCTTGATCGACGCTGACGAAGCCACTCTCGACACGGCCACCAAACTGGGCATGGTCGGAACGCACGCCGGTATCGATCACATACGCAGTAACGCCCGAGCCGCCACCAGCCGACGCATTGGCGGCCTGTAGGTCCATGTTGCCGTCGAGTGGTAGGTCGCGCTGGTCGATGCGGTCAAGACCCCATGAGGCAGCCCGGGACGAACGGGTTGGCGTGCCGGGGGTGACGGCTGTGGATGGTGCTGAAGCGGGGCTCGTACCAATCACGTTGGTTGCGGTGACGGTGACGGTGTAGGCGGTGCCGTTACGGAGCGAGCCGATCGTGCAGGCCCGAGTGCCAGCTGTCGAGCACTTTGCCCCGCCAGGATTAGCAGTTGCTGTATAGCCCGTGATTGCGCTACGACCATTTGAAACGGGCGCGAGCCAACCAACACTGACCCGACCGTTGCCGGCCGAGACTGTGACTCCTGTGGGAGCGTCGGGCGCAGTCGGCGCCGCAACTTGGGTGAATGTCCAGCCCAAGACGGTCATACCACGAAGGCCGCCGTAGCCGTCGATAGCGATCTTGATTGTCGTGCCAGCAGTGACATTGACCGTGACCGCGCTCCAGAGGCCTCCACCAGAGTCGTCATTCGTGGCGAGCGTCGTCAGATTGGCGACGCTCGTGCCGGTGTAGGCGCCGAGCAGCGTGTCGTACGAGCTGCCCTGCGTCGTGAGGGCCAGCGTGCCGTCGGAAGGAGCAGTCCAGCGGTACCAGATCGAAGCCGAGCCACCGTAGCCACCGTGCGTCGGTTCGTTGGTCTCGCGCGAAGCGTTGACGGTTGAGCCGGCCAGCGAGCCGCTGGCACCACTGATCAGCGTGGCATCGACAAAGGCGTCGTTCGTCGTGGCAGGTGCGGGCGCAGCCGTAATGGCCGTGGTGTACGCACCGGTGCCAGCACTGTTGACGGCTGCTACGCGGAAGGAGTACGTCGTGCCGTTTGTCAGGCCGGTGACCGTCGCAGTGGTGGCACTCGAGACGCCATCCGCGAAGGTCGTCCAGGCTCCGCCGCCAGAGGCCCGCTGGATCACGTAGTCGGTGATCGCGGCACCGCCGGTGTCGGCAGGAACGTCGAAGGTCAACGTCATGCGGGTGTTACCCGGCGTAGCGACCAGGGTACGCGGTGCGCTCGGAGCGGTCACCGGTACGGGAGTGAACGTTCGGGACGCCAACAGCAGGTTGGGGGACCCAGCCTGAGGGTCGGTGACAACAGACGGTGTGGCATTTGCGAGCAGGCGCGCTGTGATCGTCGCGGGGGTTGCGGTCGGGTCGGCGCTAAGCAGCAGGGCGGCGGCACCAGCAACGTGTGGTGTCGCCATCGAGGTGCCTGAGATTGTGTTGGTGGCGGCCGTTGAGGTGTACCAGTCCGAGGTGATGTTTTGACCGGGCGCGAAGATGTCGACGCAGGTGCCGAAGTTGGAGAAGGACGCGCGGGCATCGGTGCTCGTCGACGCCGCGACCGTAATCGCCGTTGGAGCGCTGGCGGGAGACGAGGTGCAGGCATCCGTATTGGAGTTGCCAGCGGCGACGGCGTACGTGACACCGTCGGAAACGCTCCGCGCGACTGCCGCATCGAGATCAACTGAGTTGGATCCACCGAGGCTCATGTTGGCCACGGCCGGCGTGCCGGCAACGTGGTCGGCCGTCACCCAGTCGATGCCGGCAATCACACCTGACGTCGAGCCAGAGCCGGCGCAGGACAGCACGCGGACCGGCACGAGGGTGACGCCCTTGGCAACGCCGTACGTGGCACCACCAACCGTGCCCGAGACGTGGGTACCGTGGCCGTTGCAGTCGGTCGTGCCGTTCCCGTCGCTGATTGCTGTGTAGCCGCCAACGACACGACCACCAAAATCGGTGTGGCTACCGAGGATGCCGGTGTCGATGATGTAGGCCTTCACACCTGCGCCCGTGGCCGCATAGGTGTAGCTGGAATCGAGCGGCAGGTTGCGCTGATCGATGCGGTCGAGACCCCAAGTCGCTGGGTTCTGCGTGGTGTTGATACCGATGACGCGGTCCGGCTCGATCCGCTCGACCGCCGGGTCGTGGGCAAGCGACGCGACCTGCGTTGGCGTGAGGACAGCCGTAAAGCCATTGAGGGCGTGGGTAAAGATCGCGAGCGGCGTGGCGCCAACGCTGTGCGCAAACACGGCGGGCTGCTCGGTCGCTGCGACGGTGACGATGTAGCGATTCGGAATCACGGAGCCGATCTTGGCTCCGGCGGGCACGTCCGCAACGCTCGTCGCATCGAGGGCGTAGAGCTGACGGTCGCGCTCGACGACCAAGACCTGGGGGTCGTTGCGCAGGCGGCGCACGTCGGTTGGGTCGAGACTCGCGACGAACCCATCGATGCCGTGACGGAAGACCTTGCTGACGTCGTTCTGTCGTGCCTCCTCAGAATGGACCTTGGCGGTCACGTTCGCGCTGTCTTCGAGGATCACGACGTAGTCTTGCGATGGCGCAGCAGTGGCGATCGCAGGGGTCAGCGCGAAGGCCGTGAGGGTGATGAGGAGAGAGGCAAAGCGGCGCATCATGGAGTTTCGTTTCGGGCGTGGAGGGCACCGAAATACGACACCCATTGTAGACGACGATTGAGCAACCGATATCTGACGGTCAAGTCTGGTGTGGCGTGCATTGAGGGAACGATCGCTGATCACTATTAAGAATCCGTTGCGCCCGTATTGTGATCGGGCGCACACGAAAAAAGCTCCTGCGTTAGACTGCCCTAACTCGTGACGGTCTCGCCCCTTACTCCCACCGATCTGGCCCGTATTCGCGCAGATTTTCCGATTCTTGCGCGGGAACTGCACGGGCTACCGCTGGCCTACCTCGACTCGGCCTCGACGTCGCAAAAGCCGCAGCAGATGCTCGACGCCATGACGAGCTT
>JBAXOM010000057.1:0-13488 GCA_037133215.1 Thermoleophilia bacterium
CTAGGCGTCGACGTGCAGCACGAGCGCTTGGCCGAGGCCAACGCCGATGCAAACTGCGACGACACCGATGCCGCCGCCACGACGCTTTAATTCGCGCACACAATCAAGAATCAGCCGTGGTGCGGAGGCACCGAGGGGATGGCCGTAGGCGATTGCGCCACCGTGGACGTTGACGCACTCCTCGGAAATACCGGGCAACTCGTGCAGGACGGCGAGTGGGACGGCGGCAAAGGCCTCCTGCACCTCCCAGACATCGACCTGCTCGATTGTGAGGCCCGCACGATCGAGCACTGCACGGATAGCGGGGATCGGGGCGTAACCAAAATCTTGCGGCTCGACGCCGACCGTGGCGCTGGCACCAATGCGAGCAAGCGGCGTCCAGCCGTACGATGCACAGGCCGCCTCGCTCGCAATCAGCATCGCGAGTGCACCATCGTTGATCGGCGAAGAGTTGCCAGCCGTGATCGTGCCGTCGCGACTGAAGGCCGGCTTGAGTCCCGCCAACGACTCTGCGCTCGTGTCGGGCCGAATGCTCTCGTCGCGCGTGACGCCCTCGACTTCCAACACGTCGTCGGCATGGAGCCCGGCCGCCCACGCCGCAGCTGCCCGCGTATGGCTGCGCAATGCCCAGGCGTCCATCTCGTCACGCGTGATGCCCAGCCGAGCGGCCACCTGTTCCGTCGCCGCACCCAACGACATCGTCCACTCGTCAGAAAATGCGGGGTTGACCATGCGCCAACCCACGGCAGTCCCGTGGAGCTTCATGTCTCGCGGCAGCGCTTCGTCCGGCTTCTGCAAGATAAACGGCGCGCGGCTCATGCCTTCGACACCGCCCGCAAACACCACCTCGGCATCGCCACAACGCACCATCCGCGAGCCTTGCAGAATCGCCTCGCCACCCGACCCGCAGAGGCGATTGATCGTGACACCAGGCACCGAGACGGGCAGACCCGCCAGCAAGAGAGCCATCCGCGCCACATTGCGGTTGTCCTCACCCGCCTGATTGGTATCGCCCAGCAAGACCTCGGCAATCGCTGCCGGATCGAGCTCGGGGTGTCGCTCCACGAGCGCGCGGAGGGGGATTGCCGCAAGGTCGTCAACGCGCAGGCCACTGAGGCCCCCACGATTCTTGCCAAACGGTGTGCGAACCGCATCGACGATGAAGGCGTCCATTGGAGGAGCCTAGCGATTCTCTCTGACCATCGATCGCGCCAGACCCGGCCGAGCGGTACGATCCGGCAGATGAAGCGCCCTCTGCCCGCCGACGCCTTTCTGCGCGAGGAGACGTACGCCAAGACGCGCCTCCCCGTGGACTTTGCTTCGACGCTGATCCCCGACGCCTACGTGTCGCCCGAGTTCCATGCGCTCGAGCAGGAGCGCGTGTTCGCCAAGAGCTGGGTTCCGGTCTGCGTGCCGGATGAGGTGCGGGAGCCCGGCCAGTTCCTCGTCGTCGAGGTAGCCGGCCGCTCGATCATCGTCACGCGCAACCAGGCTGGCGAGCTGCGCGCGCACCACAACGTCTGTCGCCATCGTGGCGCGCGGCTGTGTGAAGGCACGGGCAAGGTCAAGCGCTTCTTCTCCTGTCCGTACCACGCCTGGGCCTACGACCTCGATGGCTCGTGCCTCGGTACGCCGCTGTTTACGCCCGAGAGTGAAGTGCCAGTCGATCAGCGTGCGGCCTTCGACATGGCCGATATCAAGGCCTTCGACATCGCTGAGATGGGTCTGCACCCGGTGCGGGTTGCCGAGTGGGGCTGTCTCGTCTTCGTCTGCCTCGACCCTGACACGCCGTCGATCGAGCACGAGCTCGGCGACCTCGTCGAGCAGCTCGCTGGGTATCGCCTCGACGAATACCGCCTGGCGCGCCGTGTCGAGTACGACATCAACGCCGACTGGAAGCTGATCGGCGAAAACTTTATGGAGTACTACCACCTGCCTTGGGTCCACCCCGGGCTGGTCAAGGTCTCGCCGATGGACTCGCACTATCGCTGGCAGGGTGCCGGCATGTACGTGGGCTTCTGTACGTGGCCGGTTGCCGCCAACACGGAGGACGGTGGTTGGAAGGGACTCCCACCTGTCACTTTCGTCGAGGGCCAAGATGCTGAGGCCGCACGCTTTATCTGGCTGTTCCCCAACGTGGCGATCAACGTGATGGCGAACCACGTCGTGCTGCTCTTGGCCGTGCCCGATGGCCCTGGCCGCACAGCCGAGGTCGTGTATCTCTTGACGCACCCCGAATCGATTGCCCAGAGCACAGACCCCGAGGCCGAGATCGACTCGCTGATGAACTTCTGGGACGAGGTCAACAAGGAAGACATCGGCATCGTCGAGCGGGTCCAGGACGGGCTACGCAATCCTGCTTACGAGGGCGGGCGCATGTGTTATCGCTTCGAGGAGTCCTGCCACCGCTTCCAAAACATGCTGATTGACCGTCTGCTTGGCGTGCCCGGTGTGCCGCCCGGTGACGACGAGGAAACGGTGCGCATGTTTGGCCCCCGCGACCGCAGCGAGCAGACGTAGATGAGCGACAAGCACGTCATTGAAAAAGAGCTTGAGGCGTCGAAACGCCAGTGGCTCAAGCTGACGCGCGACGATCAGGTCTTCGTGGCTCCCGTCTTGTCGTTTACCTCATTCACGCTGCTGGCGATCGGCGACAAGTCGCTCATTACGCATGTACTCGCACTCGTGCTGATGCTCCTGCTGTTTCAGATCGTGGTGACCTCACACATCCAGCGGCCGCGCTTTAAGCGCGTGATGATCATCGCCGGGCCGATCGTGGTGGTCGCAGTTCTGGCTTCGGTTGGCGTGCTTTCCCGCGCGGATAACTCCGACGATGGTCGCGGCATCACGACGTTGTTTTGCGTCCTACTGACAGCAGGTGTGATCCTGCGGATGTTCGGTCGCATCGCCCGGGCCCGCGTGATCAACATGGCTATCGTCGTCAACGCGATCAGTGTCTATCTACTGATTGGCCTGCTCTTTACGTACATCGATCTCACCCTTGCGACGTTCTCGAGCGGGCCCTTCTTCGTCCAGGGGGAACAGTCAGTCGCGACGTTCCTGTACTTCTCATTCATCACGCTCGTGACAATCGGGTACGGCGATTTCACGCCCGCACTGACGGCCGGGCGCTTTAGCGCGGTTGCCGAGGGCCTGTTTGGCCAGCTCTATCTCGTCACGTTCCTCGCGATGATCGTGGCCAACCTTGGCCGGACACGCGACACGTTGCCCCATCGCATCAAGAACGACGAGGCGGCACCGGACGATCAGCCCGAAAGCTAGGCGCGGTCCGGGCCGAAGCCCGAACCGCAACGCTTAGACCTAGACGCCGATTTTGCGATTACGGCGCTTGTGACGCGGCTTGGCCGCCTCATGACTCTTGGCACTCGGGGTAGCCGGCTTCGGCGTCCCCGTCTCGTGCACCGAGCGATTCGACTGCTGATGCTTGGTGTGCTCACGCTTGGAACGATCCTCGTGCTCCTGGCGGGTCGGACGCTCGCTGCGGGCGGGGCGCTCGACACGCTCCGTGCGCTCGGGGCGCTCGGCACGCTCGTGGTGACTGGGACGCTCGGCCTTGACGGGCTGACGCTCGTCGGTGGTCGGACGCTTGTGATCAACACGGACCTGCTTAACCTCACCAATCGCGTCGAGGTCGACGCGGCCAATCTCTTCGCGCATCTTGAGCTGGCTGATGATCTTGCGGACTGGATGCTCATCGGCCTTGCCGACGAACGACACGACGAGACCGTCCTCGCCTGCACGGCCAGTACGGCCGGAACGATGGACGTAGTCGGCGCTATCTGCCGGAGGATCGAAATGCACGACGCAGGCAACCTGGTCGACGTGGATGCCGCGGGCTGCGACGTCTGTCGCCACGAGGACCGGCATGCGGCCCGTGGTGAAGGCGCGCAGTGCGCTCTCGCGCTGGGACTGCGAGCGACCACCGTGGAGGTTGGCTGCACCAACGCCCGCCTGGGTCAGCTTCTTGGCGAGGCGATCGACGCCATGCCGCGTGCGGCAGAACGCAATCACAGTGCCACTGCGCAAGACGAGATCGATCAGGACCTCGAGGCGATCATCGGGCTTGATCTTCCAGAACAGGTGGTCGACGTCGCCGACCGAGTTGGACTCGGCTTCGACCTCATGACGCACCGGGTCGTTCTGGTACTGACGAGCAACCTTCTCAACCTCGCCGTCAAGCGTGGCGGAGAAGAGCAGCGTCTGACGATTCGGCTGAGCCTGATCGAGAATACGGCGGACGACGGGCAGGAAGCCCATGTCGGCCATGCGGTCGGCCTCGTCGATCACGACGATGCTGACATCGCCGAGGTTGACGTTGCGGCGCTGGATCAGATCCTCGAGCCGGCCGGGGCAGGCGACGAGGACGTCAACGCCACGACGAAGCGCGTTGATCTGCGCGCCGTAGCCAGTACCGCCGTAGACGGCAGCGACCTTGCGGCCACGGGCTTCGGCGAGCGGCTCCACCTCACGGCGGATCTGATCGGCAAGCTCGCGGGTTGGCGCGAGAATGAGGGCGGTGGGACGGCCCGGCTTGGCGGCAGGCACACGAGCGGCAACGGCGAGGCCGAAGGCGATCGTCTTGCCGGAGCCCGTGGGGGCTCGGCCAGTCACGTCGCGACCCGCGATTGCGTCCGGAACGGTCGCAGTCTGGATCGGGAACGGCGACTCGATTCCCTTGCGCGCCAGCACGGCTGCAAGGTCGGCGGGCACGCCGAGGTCAATAAACGAACTAGTCATGAAACTCCATTCGAGCAGAGAGCCTGCTCGAGGTAATTCCAGAGCGGGCGCATCCAGCGGGACGCCGACGAAGTTCGCCGACAGCGCTTGACGTCCTCCTACGGTATCAGCGGTTTGCCACACCGGCGGCAGGTGGCGCGTTTAGGCCCAGTCTTCCCAGGGGAAATGATCGAGTCGCTCGTAGCCCGTGTCCGTGATCACAAACTGCGCCTCGAGCTTGACGCCCTCGTGGCCGCCGACCTCTCCGACGTAGCTTTCAACACTCAAAACCGTGCCCGGTAAAAGCACGAGATCCTCGCGATCGCAGGGGCTACCATCGAAGAAGGGATGGGTCGCCAACCATGGCGATTCGTCGGCGAGACCGACGCCATGGAACATGCAGCCGTAGTTCTGTGCGAGGAAGCGTTCGGGGATTTGCCACGAGCGGGCATTCATCTCGCGATAGCCAATCCCGGGGATCAGGAGTTCGGTGTTGTGCTCGATCTGCTCGAGCGCCTGCAGGTAGAGGTCGCGCTGGGCGGGAGTCGGCGGCACGTGCCCGACAGTCCAGGCACGCGAGACGTCGGCGCAGTAGCCGTACGGTCCAATCATGTCGGTGTCGAACGAGAACATGTCGCCGAGTTCGGTCCGACGATGCGAGGCCTCTTGGAACCAGGGGTTCGTGCGTGGCCCCGAGGCCAACAGTCGCGTCTCGATCCACTCGCCACCGTTGCGGATATTCTCGTGGTGCAGCTCGGCCCAGATCTCGAGCTCGCTGCGACCCGGCTCGGCCGAGCGGTCATAGAGGCGCTGGATGCCCGCGTCGCAGACCTTCATCGTCCAGCGCAGCATCTCGAGCTCGTCGGCCGACTTGATTTGGCGGGCCGTCTCGGTGATCGGATAACCATCAACGACGGTCAGGCCCCGACTCTCGAGTGCCCGAATGCCAGTTGGCTCGCAGGTGTCGACGGCAATTCGACGGTGGCCCGAGCCGTGCGCCACGATCAGCTCGTCGAGCTCGGCGGCCCAGCGCACGAGTCGCTCGTCACTCGTATCGCGATCCATCGCATCTTGGAATGTCCAGGCGATCGCAGTGCGTGATTCGGTCACGCCTTCGAGCCCAGCCGACAGGTGCTCCGAGCCGCCGTAGGCGAAGTCGTAGGCAGAGCCGTCGGCGCAGATCAGGGCGTAATGAAAGGCGTTGTGCATCATCCAGATGGTCATGTTGCTGACATCGAGGACATAGCGAATATTGATCGGGTCGTAGAGCAGGAGTGCATCGCAGTCGCTGGCCACAATCTGCTCGACCATGCGTGCCTTGCGGTAACGGCGTGCCGCCGCGATCGTCTCGTCGGAGACGGGGCTCGTCAGCGGCGAATCCGCAGCCGCCACGTTGAGATACGTGAGCTTGCGCTCGTCAGAGAAAACCGGTGGTGCCTGCGACGGTTCCATGGCGGGATGGTAGCGAGTCG
The DNA here is from genome assembly GCA_037133215.1 of Thermoleophilia bacterium. Lineage (GTDB taxonomy): Bacteria > Actinomycetota > Thermoleophilia > Gaiellales > F1-60-MAGs149 > F1-60-MAGs149. The sequence goes on from JBAXOM010000057.1 coordinate 6,210, forward strand.
CGACGAGTCGTACCTAGACGCCAGTGCCGCCATCCAGGTCCACTCTGGATCCAGGGGAGGACCTGACAACCGCGCGGATGTGGTGTCCGCGTGCGGCCCATTCGCTCGGGCTGAGGGGACATGACAAACCGGGGTTTGTCATGTCCCCTCAGCAGATACCGCTACTCGGTACGCGGACACCACAAGTGCGCACTTGTCATGTCCTCCCTGTCGCGCGAGTCGACCTTGATCGCCACCGGTCCTACGCTCAACCCGGTACCCTCCGAGCATGGAACGCCACCCCGAGACCGCGATGGTGCAGGGCGGCCGGCCGACGGGGCCGGGCGCGATGCTCAATACGCCGCTGGTTCTCAACAGCACCTTTCGCGCGGGCGGCGAGCTGGGTTACGGACGCTCCGGCAACGACACGTGGGCGGCCTTCGAAGATGTGATGGGCGAGCTTGAGGGTGGCGAAGCGATTGCCTTTTCGAGTGGCATTGCCGCCGCCTCCGCGGTCCTCGACCTGGTGCCGATTGGTGGCACGATCGTCGCACCACACTCGTTCTACATGGGTCTCTGGAGCCAGCTCGGCCAGCGCGCCGAGAGTGGCCGCGCCAACATTCACTTTGTCGACCAGACCGACACTGCCGCTGTCCTCAATGCCGCGCAGGGTGCCGACCTCGTCTGGATCGAGACGCCGAGCAACCCGCTGATGCAGATTGCCGATATCGCTGCGATTGCCGAGGGTCTCGATGAGGCAACGCTGCTCGCCGTCGATGGCACCTTTACGACGCCTCTCCTGCAGCAGCCGCTCGCGCTGGGTGCCGACATCGTCGTCCACAGCGCGACCAAGGTGATTGGCGGGCACGCGGATCTCTTGATGGGCGTCGTCTGCGCGAACGCCCCGACCGCAGAGCGACTGCGCGACCATCGCTACACCTACGGCGCAACGCCCGGCTCGCTCGAGGCGTTTCTCGCCCTGCGCGGGCTGCGCACCCTCGCGGTACGACTCGAGCGCGCGCAGGCAAATGCGCTGGCGCTCGCCGAGCTGCTCGGCGAAAGCGACTACGTCAAGTACGTCCTCTACCCGGGCCTGACCTGGCACCCCGGGCACGCCCTCGCCAAGCGGCAGATGCGTGGCTTCGGGACGATGCTGTCGTTCGAGGTCGCTGGCGGCGAGCAGGCTGCGGCGCGGCTCTGCAGTGCCACGAAGGTTTTCGCAAACGCCACAAGTCTCGGCGGCGTCGAATCGCTGATGGAAGTCCGTGGCGACCGCGAGTCGGAACGCGCAATGGGCACGCCCGCAGCACTGATCCGTCTGTCGGCCGGCATCGAACATGTCGACGATCTACTCGCCGACCTGCAGCAGGCACTCACCATCGCGCATTCGGGTTAGGTCGAGCTGGCCCGATGGCCAAGGATCTGCCAATCGACAAACTGCTTCGTGAATGCGGCTTTGCAACCGACTCTGCGCAGGCCGCGGCGCGCCAGGCTCTATTCGAGGCCGGCATTCTCAATCCCCGCAAGGAGCGGATCGTTGAGTGGAAGCGCGGCGAAGTTGAGGCCTGCCTGAAGGCGCGTCTGACGCTGCTCTGCGAGGCCTGCCGCGGCGGCGGTCTCGGCGAGGCCTACCCGGAGGCGATTGTCGCTGGCCAAGGCGACCGCTGCATCGTCTGCGAGGGCAGCTCGAACCGTCGTGGCGCTCTGCTGTTGATCGACGCCTGTCGGCGGGCCAACTATCACCGCGTGATCATCGTCGGTGGCAGCGCCGACATTCGCCAGCAGGTACCACTCTTGCTCGATCAGGATCTCGATGTGCGGATGGTCGATGGCACGGTCGCGCGTCCGGGCCGCGATGTGCAGCGCGAGGTCGATGGTGCCGACGTCGTGATCCTGCTGGGTTCGACCGAGCTGAACCACACGGTCTCGGCCACGTGGGCTGGCCCGAAGCTGGTGGCGACGAACTCGCGGGGAATCAGTGCCTTCCTCGCGGAGGCCGCCGAGAAGATCCGCGCCCGCGCCACCCGCGCGTCAGGCTGAGTCCCGCGCACAACCTCGGCTTTGGCTCCTCACTGGGGCCACGACAAATTCGCTGGTACCCTGACCAGGTAGTCAGGACTGTCTGAGGAGGCGGAGATGCACGACGTCATCGTGATCGGCGCGGGGTTCGCTGGGTGTTCTGCCGCACGCGAGGTACGTCGAGCAGGCTTGGAGCCGCTCGTCCTTGAGGCGCGCGATCGCATCGGCGGCCGCACGTGGACCTCGGACTGGGATGGACAGCGTTTCGAGCGAGGCGGCAACTACTTTCATTGGTTCCAGCCCCACCTCTGGACCGAGGTCACGGCCGCCGGCGTGACGCCAATCGCTCCGCCCATCGGCGACACCGTGCACTGGACCGTCGGCGAGCAGATCCGCACTGGCACCCGCGCCGAGCGCGAGGCCATCAACGAGTCTGCTTGGAACAAATACAACGCGGGCTCGTGGGAGATCCTCCCTGAGCCGCACGCACCCCTGCGCCACCCTGACCGCATCGCCCGACTCGACGCCATGACGATCCAGCAACGGATCGACGAGCTCGACCTGACCGACGATGAGCGCGCGCTCCTGATGGTTGAGTGCGAGGGCGTGGCGAGCGGGCACCTTGACGATGCCGGGGCCCTTTCGGTGATGCGCTGGAGTGCGCTGTCCGGGCATACGCTGGCTGGCACGCAAGAGGCCGCCGGCGGCTACACGATCGCAGAGGGCACGCTCGCCTTCCTGCAGCCGATCCTCGATGCCGCTGACTGCGACCTGCGGCTCGAAGCGCCCGTCGCAGCCGTCGAGCAGGAGGCCGACCGCGTGGTCGTCACGTTGCGCTCCGGCGAGGCTCTGGCGGCACGCGCCTGCGTCGTCACCGTGCCACTCAACACACTGGGAGCGATCCATTTTGAGCCTGGCCTGTCGGAGGTGAAGCAGTCCGGCATCGCGCTCGGCCAGGCAGGAATCGGCAGCAAGGTGATGCTCAAGGTGCGTACGCCCGGCGGCCCGGTTTCGGGCATGCACCCGAACCATCCCTTCGGCTTCCTCGGCACGATCTTCGACCTGCCCGGGGATGAGCAGATCCTGGTCTGCTTCGGTCATGACGGCGACGAGATCGTCGACGGCGACCTCGCCTGGGCGCAGCGCGAGCTCGACCGGGCGATCCCCGGCTGCGAGGTGATCGGCATGAATTGGCACGACTGGAAGTCCGATGAGTTTGCCCAGGGCACGTGGGGCGTGCACCGCCCGGGTTGGTACACCAACCACCACGCCGAGATGCAACGCCCAGAAGGGCGCGTGATCCTCTCGAACTCCGACTGGGCCCAGGGCTGGGCCGGCTTCGTTGATGGCGCAATCGAGTCCGGTATGCGTGGGGGACGACTCGCGGCTGGCATGGTCCACTAACCAGACCAGAGCAGACCGATAGGTTGACCTTTGTAGACCGATTTGCAATTTGGTCTACTAATAGGTACAGTTGGCGGCGTCGAGCGAGAAAGGCGTCGTATGTACGACTACGGATTCTTCTCTTACGAGTCTAAAGAGGACATGCTGGAGCGCTCGCGTGCGTTCTGGAATCCCAACAAGACTGACTTCTGGCAGGACGCTGGTATCGATCTCGTGATCGATCGCCGCGAGGGTTACTACCTCTGGGACATGGCCGGCCGGCGGCTGATCGACGTGCATCTCAACGGCGGTACGTACAACCTCGGCCATCGCAACCCCGAGCTGATCTCGACGCTCGAACAGGCCATGCAGCACTTCGACATGGGCAACCACCACTTTCCGGCCTTGGCTCGCACCGCGCTTGCCGAGGCGCTCGTCAAGACCTGCGCCCCCAACATGCAGCGCGTAATCTACGGCGCAGCCGGCGGCGAGGCAATCGACATCGCGATCAAGACGGCGCGCCACACCAAGCAGCGCCGCAAGATCGTCTCGCTCGTCAAGGCGTACCACGGCCACACCGGTCTCGCCGTCGGGACGGGCGACGACCGCTTTTCGAAGCTGTTCCTCGCCGACCATCCCGAGGAGTTCATCAACGTCCCGTTCAACGATCTCAACGCGATGGAAGATGCCCTCAAGGGGCGCGACGTCGCCGCGGTGATCATCGAGTCGATCCCCGCCACATATGGCTTCCCGCTCCCCGAGCCCGGTTATCTGCGAGCGGTCAAGCGCCTCTGTGAGGACTACGACGCGCTCTACATCGCCGACGAAGTCCAGACCGGACTGATGCGTACCGGCGAGATGTGGTGCGTCTCGAAGTCGGGCGTCGAGCCAGACATCATGGTCACCGGCAAGGGCATCACCGGCGGCATGTACCCGATTTCCTGCACGATCATCTCTGAGGAATGCTCCGGCTGGCTCAAGGAAGATGGTTTCGGGCACATCACCACCGCCGGCGGCTCCGAGCTCGGCTGCATCGTCGGCCTCAAGGTGCTCGAGATCTGCGGCCGTCCTGAGGTGCGCTCGATGGTGCACTACATGGCCGAGCGCTTCCAGCAGGGCCTGCGCCAGATCCAAGAGATCTACCCCGACTGGTTTGTCGGCATTCGCCAGGACGGCGTTGTGATGGGCCTCGAGTTCAACCACCCGACCGGCGCGAAGATCGTCATGAAACACCTCTACGCGCACGGCATCTGGGCGATCTTCTCGACGCTCGACCCCCGCGTGCTGCAATACAAGCCCGGCATCCTGCTGAGCCCCGAGCTGGTCGACGAGATCCTCGACCGCACCGAGATCGCAATCGGCAAGGCCTACGCCGAGTGGAAAGCAATGTCCCGCCAGGCGGTGACGGCATGATCGAACTCGAACGCCGTGATCCCCCAGGCGCCGCACGCGCCGCGATGATGCTCCAGCGCGCCCACTGGGCCGCAGAGGTCTTTGCTCGCTACGACCGGGAGCGCGTCGTGCGCATCCTCGATGCTGTTGCCGAGGCAGCCGAGGCCCACGCCGAACGCTACGCCGAAGAGGCCGTCGCCGAAACAGGCATGGGCGTCGTCGAGCACAAGGTCCTCAAGAACCGCATGCTCTCTCGCGGCCTCTGGGACCACTACCGCGACCACGACTTCGTCAGCCCGCGGATCGATCACGACGCCAAAATCCTCGAACTGCCCCGCCCCGCGGGCGTGATCTTCGCGCTGACGCCCGTTACCAACCCGATCGCGACCGTGTACTTCAAGGTCATGCTCGCGCTGATGACGCGCAACGCCATCGTCGTGAGCCCGCATCCTGGTGCCAAGACCGTCTGCGCCGACGCCGTGCGGATGCTGTCCGACGCCGCCGTCCGCGCCGGTGCCCCCGATGGCTGCATCCAGATCGTCGAAGACCCCTCGATCCCTCTGATCGAGGCACTGATGACGGACCCGACCACCGATGTGGTTGTCGCGACCGGAGGCACCGCCGTGGTGCGCGCCGCCTATCGCTCCGGTAATCCTGCGATCGGTGTGGGACCCGGCAACGTGCCGTCCTTCGTCGACTCGACTGCCGATATCGCCGCTACTGCGCGCCACATCATCGACTCGAAGTCGTTTGATAACTCGATTCTCTGCACCAATGAGTCGGTCGTGATCGTCGAGGAAGAGGTCGCCGACCAGCTGGAGCGCGAACTGCGCAAGCAGGGTGGCCACGTGCTTGACCAGGCCGAGGTCGAACTGGTGCGCGAGCACCTCTTTCCCGAGGGCCGCATGCGCCTCGACCTGATTGGCAAGAGCGCGCTGGTACTCGCCGAGGTAGCGCACGTGAAGGTGCCGTCCAACACGCGCGTGCTCGTGGCGCCGTTCTCGCTGGTCGTACCCGAGGAGCCGCTGGCGCACGAGAAGCTGTTGCCGCTGCTTGGCCTCGTGCGCGTTCCCAATACGCGCTCCGGCATCTCGGCAGCCCAGGCGATTTTGCGCATCACCGGCGCCGGACACTCCGCGTCGATCCACTCGCGCGATGCGCGGACGATCATGGCCTACGGCGCTGCCGTCAAGGTGCTGCGCGTGTCCGTCAACGTTGGCAACAGCCTCGGCTCGGCCGGTGCGCTGACGAACCTGTCGCCCACGATGACGATCGGCACGGGCTTCTACGGCCGTTCGTCGCTCGGCGAAAACCTCGAGCCGCGGCACCTGATCAACCTGATGCGCGTCGCCTATAACGCCGATGCGTCCGTGCCCTTCGACGATTTTACTGGCCTCGAGCCGTGGGTCCTAGACGCCGCAACCTCCGCTGTCTCTGCACCCCACGAGACCGTGCCCGCACCACCCGAAACTGACCCGCTTCGCGAGGAGATCCGCAAGGTCATCCTCGAAGAGCTCAAGGAGCTGACCCGCCAGTGAGCAATGCAACCGCCGTCGAGCTCCGCTCCTGCATCTACCTCGACCAACTGCAGCCGCAGACGATGTGTTATCTCGGCTCGTGGATCAAGGGACGCCTGCCGCGCGCTGGCATGGCCGCGCAGATCATCGAGGTTGCACCGGGCCTGGACATCGAGGCACTGACCGACGTCGCGCTCAAGCACGACCGTGTCGACGCCGGCATCCTCTTCGTCGAGCGCCAGTTCGGCTACCTCGAGATGCACTCGCTTTCGCCGGCCGCGATTCGCTCGGCCACCAGCGCCATCCTCGATGCGCTCGACGTCTCTGGCCAGGACACGATCAAGCCGAAGATCCTCGCCAAGAAGGTCATCTCGCGCGTCGATGGCCAGCACGCCTTCCTGATCAATCGCAACAAGATTGGCTCGATGTTGCTGCCCGGCGAGTCGCTCTTCGTGCTCGAGTGTCAGCCAGCGTCGTACGCGATCCTCGCGACGAACGAGGCCGAGAAGGCTGCTGACATCAAGGTGATCGACTACCGCATGATCGGTGCCACAGGCCGTGTTTACCTGTCGGGCGAAGAGGCCAACGTCCGCGCTGCGGGCGAAGCCGCCGTCGCCGCACTGGAGGCAATCGCGTGAGCGACGCACCCGTCAATGGAACCGGCGAGATGCACGCCGCGTTGAAGACCGCGCTCGCCGAGCTGCTGCCCGACATGCTGCGTGACCACGCAAGTGCGCCCGTCGCCCAGGTGCCCGCACCACCCGTCGCGCAGACGCTGCGCCCGAGCACGTGGCACCCCTCGCAGCAGGCTCCCGATCCAGCCGGCGGCACCGCTCCCGCTCCCGCGGTGGCCCCGGCCGCTGCTGGTACCGAGCATGTGCGCATCAAGGACGACCGCGACCTCGACGCCTTCGTGCGCTCGCTCGCCCGTCGCCTCGAGCACCCCAGCGAGCGCGCCGCCGTCCTGGCTGGCCGCGTCCGCTTTTCAC
>JBAXOM010000058.1:0-13411 GCA_037133215.1 Thermoleophilia bacterium
AGGCGACATTCTGGGCCCGGGCCCAAAATGTCGCCTCCTCAGTACCATGTCGCGCATGCTTGGTCGCGCAACGCTCACCATTCCCGCTTCGCCGTCGACGGCGGTCATCGCAGAAGCCGTTGCGACGAGCTTTGCGCACGAGGCTGGTATTCCCGCCGACGGCGTCGAGCGACTCCAGCGTGCGATTCGTTGCCTCGTCAACTTCAGCGTCGAGCAGTCGTATGGAGGAGATAGTGGCGGCGATGTCGAGGTGAGTCTCGAGCTCGACTCCGGCGGTGTGGTGGTTGATGTGCACGACTGGGGCAAGCCCTTTCGACGCGCCGGTGGTCCAGACGGTCCGCTTCCGGCCGGGCTGGAAGATGCGGAGGTCATCGGCGAGAGCGTGCGGCTGATCAACCTTGCCAACGACGGCAAGCGACTCACGCTCCACGTTGCGACCGAGCACGCGATCACCCTGTCTCCCGTTATCGATGGTGCGGCCGACACCGCGCGTGCGTCGCGTTCACAGTCGGCAGAAGGTATCGAGATTCGCGATGCGACGATCGACGACGCTGAGGCAATCTCGCAGTTGATGTACCGCGGCTACGGCCTTGGCTACGTCCACGCCGATTTTTACCGTCCCGTTTGGGTTGAAGCGGCGATGAAGGACGGGCACGTCTCGAGCACCGTGGCGTACGCGGGTGGCGAGTTGATTGGGCATCACGCGCTGTTGATCTCGGGTCCGCGCGAGGCTGCCGAGTCTGGCGTGGCGGTCGTGGCTCGCGAATGGCGTGGTCTCGGCCTGTTCGACCAGATGTTTGAGTGCACCGTCGCGCGCGCCAAGGCGCTGGGTATTCCCGCCATGTTTGGCCAGGCCACCACTGCGCACATCTACAGCCAACGCTCGGAGTTCAAGTCGGGGTACAAGCCGACTGCGCTGATGCTCGGTGCTGCGCCTGCTGCGATGGCGCAGGCTCAGGGCGGCGATGGCGCAGAGCCCGTGGGACGTGGGGCGCTGCTCAATTCCGTGCTGCCGTTAGCAGTGACACCTCGAATGCACGTTGCGTTGCCTGCGCTCTACGCCGACGTGCTGCAGCGCATCGCCGACAACGCTGGACTGGAAATTGTTGCGCCACAGGGTGCCGTGCCGCTCGAGCTGAGCGAGGAAATTGTCTTCTTCAAAGAAGGCCTGTCGGCGAATCTGTTCGTGTCGGGTGGAGCCGACCCTCAACGCCTTGAGCGCATGCTCTGGTCGGACGATGGGCGACGTGCCGAGACGCTCTACGCCGACCTCGACCTCACCTGCGATTGCGAAGCGGCTCTCGACACCTTGCGCTCGCAGGGCTTCTATCTATCTGGACTGGTCCACGCGGGCCGCGACGGCCGCGACTGGTTGCGCCTGCAGCGCCCGCAGGCGCAGGCCGATCTCGAACAGCTCCACGTTGAAGGCGATTTTGCAGCCTGGCTGCTCGACACAGTGCTTGCCGATCGCGCAAGCGTTAGCGCGGGCTAGGCGAGGAAGCGCCTGATCTCTGCGGCGGCGGCTTCGGGCGCCTCCCAGTAGATCATGTGCGCCGAGTCGAGACCGACGACCTCAAGTTTGTCGCCAAGAGCGGCACCAAGCGGCGTCAGCAGCGCGTCGTCTTGGACGTAGTTGTCGTTGAGGGCGCGCAAAATCAAAACGGGGCGAGCCTCCTCGGGAATCGGTGCTGCGTGCGCCATCTCGCTCCACGCCGTCACAGCTGCGGCCGGCAGGAAGCGCGCGCGGTAGCGGCCGTCTGCACACAGCTCGACGTGCTCGGCGATTTCTGCCGGCACGAAGTGGCGTCCATGAGGCGCAACGCTGGCTTCGCGTTCGGCAAGAGCCTGCTCGACTGACTCCCAACCCTGAAAGGTGATCGTGTCCCGTGCGCGATCTGCGCAGTAGTCGGCGGGCAGCGCGATCGCCGGGTCGAGCAGGACGGCGCGTCGCACGAGCTCGGGCGCGAGCGTCACGAGCGACAGTGCGAGCAGGCCTCCGAATGAGTGCCCCATCACATCGACAGGTTCCTCGACACCTTCTGCATCAAGCGTTTCGAGCAGATCGTCCAGGTGCGTGATGACATCCCATGGGGGCGACCCGCCGGAGCGCCCGTGCCCGCGCAGGTCGACCGAGATCACGTGGCGATCGGGAGCAGCTAGCTTGACGAACTCCTGATAGCGCAGGCCATGGCTGGTGACGCCATGGATCGCGAGCAGCGGTTCGCCGTGCGAGTCGCCGAGGTGATGAACATTCAGGCGCACGCCGGAACCCTAGCGGGCTGGAACCGGCAACTCGGGGAGCGTGGAGTGCGCAAGGAGTTTTGCTTTTGCCGGTGTGATGCCGAGGAGGGCCAACACGATCTCGACGACTTGGTCGCCTTCCACTGGGTTGAACCCGACGGCGACTTGGCGAGCGCTCTCTGCTGCCACAGCACTGACAACACTCTGGCAGCGGAGCTCTAGGTGGTCGCCACTGATGACGCCTGTGGCCGCTAGTGCACGAGCGGCCGCGATGAATGGTGCGCCGACTTCCGCGGGATCGAAGTATCCAGAGTCACGTCCTCGGCCAATAACCACGACGAGCGTCGGGTGGGTAACGCCCATCCGGTGGGCAAGGCGTAGGCCGAGCACAAGTTGTTCGAGCGGGTCGCTGATATGGCTGAGCACCTCAGACCGCCAAGACTCCCACTTCTGGACTGCGTCCAACATGGCAGCCTTGATCAGGCCCTCTTTCGAGCCGAAGTGCTTGTAGAGCGTGGCGACTGCGACGTCGGCATGGAGGGCGAACTGTTCGATCGTGGTGTTCGGACCGCTCGTCGCAATGACCTCTTCGGCGGCACGCAGATAGCGGGCGCGAGCGCGAAGCATGTACGCGTCTTTTCTTCCGGGCTTGGGGTTCGTCATCGTGCTGTGCCTCTTCTCGCGGATTGCGGAATCAGAAATATTGATGAACATGATTACATTCCCGAATATTCTAATCAACTTTACATGTGTATCGACCAGAATTACGCACCGAGTCCATTGCGACGCCCGAGAGCTAAGGGGCGAGAGGCGCGCTGGAGCACAAAACGCTCATCTGACCGGTCAAGCCCTGCGCGACCGCTACCCTACTGGTGTGGCTGATGGTCATCTCGGAGTGGGTGGGCGCCTGACGGCTGGTCCGTCGGACGAGCTCGTGCGCGCTGGCTACGGCACGGAGGCAGCTGCCGGGCCTGCGTTGGCGGATGCGCTCTCGCGCTCGGACCTTGCTCACGCGATTGCGCTGATCGAGGGCGGCGGTCTCGATGCCGAGCGTGGTTCGGAGTTGCTGCGTGGCCTGCTCGAGCTTGACGCGATCGCGCCGCACGAGTTTCCGTGGGATCCCGCCGTTGGCGATGCCTTCCAGAATCGCGAGAAGGAACTGACTGCCCGCGTCGGCTCGAGTGCCGCGGGCTGGCTTAGCGCCGGGCGTCCGCGTCGTGAGCCGTTTCGCGTGGCGCTGCGCCTCGTCACGGCTGAGGGTCTGGCCCGCTCGGCCGCCGCCTTTAGTGACATGAGCGCCGCTCTCGCTACGCAGGCCAAGCCGCTGGCCGGCTCGCTCGCCGCCGACTACACCTATCTCCAGCCCGCCCAGCCGACCACGGTTGGACATCTCTTGCTGACGTGGGCCTTTCCGGTACTGCGCAGCGCCGAGCGCTATCGCCGCGTGCAGGGCGATTTCGCTGGCAGCGTCGCAGGTGTGGGCGGGAGCGCCGGTTCGCGCTGGCCGATCAACCGTGAGCGTCTCGCCGATTTGCTCGGCCACCCCCGAGTTGAGGTGCACGCCAAAGACGCGATGTGGCAGTCCGATCCGTATCTTGAGGTGCTGAGTGGCTTTGCGATTGGAGCGACGTCGATCAGCCAGTTTGCGCAAGACCTTGAGATCTGGTGCAGCCAGGAGTTTGGCTGGGTCGAGCTCGATGACACGCACAGCCGAGTCTCTGCCCTGATGCCGCAGAAGAAGAACCCGTACGCGCTCGCTGTTTTGCGCACGTGGGCTGGGCAGGCGACGGGCGACCTCACCGCAGCGCTGACGACGATGCACACGGGCGCCGCACGCACCGATCACTTTCACCTGCTCAATGGCCTGATTCCCCGCTCCCTCGCGGAGGCCGAACGCAGCGCGCAGCTGGCCGCCGCTGTTGCTGCAGGAATGGCGATCAATACGGCGCGAATGGAGCAGAGTGCCCGCGAGGCGTTTGTCACTGCGGCCGACGTCGCCGACATGCTCGCGCAGACAACCTCGCTCGACTATCGCACTGCCCACCACGTGATTGGCCGCGTCGTGCGCGACCAGGTCGAGCACGGGGGAGAGATCGACGCCGCGCGGATCGCGGCGGCCGCCAACGAGGTTGCTGGTGCCGAAATCGTGGTTGATGAGGCCGAGCTCGCCGCGGCGCTCGACCCGGCCGCGTGTGCCGCGCTGCGCCCGCAGACCGGCTCGTCCGACGCCGACCAGGTGCGTGCGATGTGCGACGACGTTGCCGCCCGCAGTGCCGAGGTACGCTGCTGGGCCGAGGAAGCAATCGCGGCCGACGCGAAGTCTGCTGAGGCGCTGCGCGCAAAGGCGCGAGAGCTGGCCGGAGCATGACGACCCGATCGACTACGGTGACCGCATGAGCGCGCCGCTGGTAGGGATCATCATGGGTTCGAAGTCCGACTGGGAGACGATGCGGCATGCCGTCGAGATCCTTGAGGCGCTCGGTGTGCCCTGCGAGACCGAGGTTGTTTCGGCTCACCGCACACCCGACAAGTTGTTTGCCTACGCCGAAGCAGCGGAGAGCCGTGGCATCGAGGTGATCATCGCTGGCGCTGGAGGCGCTGCACACCTGCCCGGTATGTGCGCTGCGAAGACGGCACTGCCGGTGCTTGGAGTCCCGGTCGAGTCGAAGGCGCTCAAGGGCCTTGACTCCCTGCTCTCGATCGCGCAGATGCCCGCTGGAATCCCCGTTGGCACCCTGGCGATCGGTCGACCCGGCGCGATCAACGCGGGTCTGCTCGCTGCCTCGATCGTTGGTCGTGGGCGGCCGGAGATCATGACTGCAGTGCACGCGTGGCGCGACAAGCAGACGGCCGACGTACTCGCGTTCCCAGATCCTTCCGTCGACGCCTGATGCGCCTCGCGATTCTTGGCGGAGGCCAACTGGCCTGGATGCTTGCGTTGGCGGCCAAACCACTCGGCGTATCGGTCGCGGTGCTCGATCCGTCGCCCGAGGCCGGGGCGGGTCGCGTGGCCGACCATGTTGTCGCTGCCTACGACGACCCAGCGGGGTTGGATGAGGTGAGCGCGGGTGCCGATGTTGTGACGTACGAGTTCGAGAACGTGCCCGCCGCTGCCGTGACGCGGCTTGTCGAGCACGGTGTCGCGGTGCTGCCGTCGCCGCACTCCCTGGCTGTCACGCAGGATCGCCTCCGTGAGAAGCAGTTGCTTGCAGAGCTTGGGATCGCTGTCGCCCCGCACGCAGCGATTGATGGCCCTGCCGATGTCGCGAACGCGCTGGCAGAGGTGGGTGCGCCAGGGATTCTCAAGACGCGCCGTCTTGGCTACGACGGCAAGGGTCAGGTGCGCGTACGGACAGCCGAAGACCTAGCGCCGGCCGTGGCCGAACTGGGTGGAACCGACTTGCTCTACGAGGGGCTGGTGACGTTTTCTCGCGAGCTGTCGGTTGTCGTCGCGCGCAGTGCAGATGGTTCGACGGCGGTCTACGCGCCGGTCGAGAACGAGCATCGGGATGGCATCCTGGCTCTCACGCTGGCGCCGGCACCGAACCTCGCGCCGGAGCTCACCGAGTCTGCTCAAGCCGCCGCAATTGCGGTTGCCGAGGCACTCGACCACGTCGGTGTGCTCTGCGTCGAATTGTTCGAGACCGCAGCGGGCATCGTGGCGAACGAGATCGCCCCACGCGTCCACAACTCGGGGCACTGGTCGATCGAGGGTGCCGAGACGAGCCAGTTCGAAAACCACGTCCGTGCTGTGCTCGGAATGCCGCTTGGTGATGCCTCGGCGCGTGGCGTATCGGCGATGGTCAACCTAGTTGGTGGCGTACCGCCGGTCGCTCAGCTGGATGTGATCGCCGGAGCGACGGTGCACCTGTATGGCAAGGAGCCGCGCAAGGGCCGCAAGCTCGGGCACGTGACGATCGTGACCGAGAGCGGAGAGTTGCTTGCCGCGCCGCTCGAGCAGGCACGCGCGTTGGCCGACGCCGCCTGGGACGCCTAGGTCCAAAAACGCAAAAGGCCCTGACTCCCACGGGGGAGTCAGGGCCCATCGCTTGCGGCCTAGATCAGACCGAGTTCCTTGACGGCGTCGTACTCCTCGCGGAGCTCGGCGACCGAGGCATCGATGCGCGGCTTCGAGAAGGCGTCGAGTTCGAGGCCTTCGACGATCTCCCACTTGCCGTTCTTGCAGATGGTCGGCATGCCGCAGATGATGCCCTTGTCGATGCCGTACTGGCCGTCGACAGCAACACCCATCGAGACCCAGTCGCCCTCAGGCGTGCCGAGCACCCAGTCATGGACGTGGTCGATGGCGGCATTGGCAGCCGAGGCGGCCGACGAGGCGCCGCGCGCCTCGATGATCGCCGCACCGCGCTTTTGCACGGTGGGGATGAACGTATCAGCGACCCATGGCTCGTCGTTGATCGTGTCCCAGGCGTTCGCGCTGCCGACCTTGGCGTGCACGACGTCGGGGTACTGCGTGGCGGAGTGGTTGCCCCAGATGGTCATCTGGGTGACGTCCGAGACGGTTGTGCCGGTCTTCTGGGCAACCTGCGTCTTGGCGCGGTTGTGGTCGAGGCGCATCATCGCGGTAAAGCGATCGCGCGGCACGTCAGGTGCCGAGCTCATCGCGATCAACGCGTTCGTGTTGGCCGGGTTGCCCACGACGAGAATCTTGATGTCGTCGGCAGCGTTGTCATTGATGGCCTTGCCCTGGACGGTAAAGATCGCGCCGTTGGCCTCGAGCAGGTCGCCGCGCTCCATGCCCTTCGTGCGGGGGCGGGCACCGACGAGCATGCCGATGTTGGCACCGTCGAAGGCAACGTTGGGGTCGTCGGTGCAGACCACGTTGGCGAGGGCCGGGAAAGCGCAGTCGTCGAGCTCCATGGCGACGCCATCAAGCGCGCCGCGGGCCTGCGGAACCTCGAGCAGGCGCAACTCGACCTTGGTGTCGGGGCCGAGCAGCTGGCCGCTGGCGATGCGGTAGACGAGGGCGTAGCCGATTTGGCCGGCTGCGCCGGTGACGACGACTTTTACGGGGCTGGACATAAGATCCTCCGGGAAGAGTGCAGTGCCCTAATCGTGCCAACAACGTGGGATTTTGGCGGCACGCCGAATGCGGGTCTGCGGCCTGACCCTCAATCGCTATTTCCGGAGCTAGGCGCTGACGGCAGCGTGCACCGCGGCGGCGCACTTGCGGCCGTCAGCGATCGCCGTCACGACGAGATCTGCGCCGCGTACGGCATCGCCGCAGGCATAGACGCCCGGGATCTCCGTCTCGAACGAGGCATTGACGTGGACGGTGCCGCGGTCGCCAACGGCTGCGCCTGATTGCACGTACACGTCGTCTTCTTCGGTGCCCGCAAAACCAATCGCGAGCAGCACGAGATCGACCTCGAGAACGACTTCGCCGTCCGGAACGGATTCGGCCTTGCGGACGCCAGTCTCGGCATAGCCTGGGAACTCCACACGATGGCCAACGAGGCGTCGCAGCTGTCCCTGCTCGCCTTCGAGTCGATCGGTGACGAACTGCCACTCGCGTACGCCACCCTCTTGGTGCGCCGCGTAGGTGCGCATCACAACGGGCCATTCGGGCCACGTCTTCTGTGGGTTGCGTTCGTTCGGTGGCGTTGGGCCGTGCGCGATCTCGTGGACCTCAATCGCGCCTTCGCGCAGCGCGTTGCCGAGGCAGTCGGCACTCGTGTCGCCGCCACCAAGGATTGCTACGCGCTTGCCCTTGGCTGTGATCTCTGGCCCCTCGATGGGGAGGCCCGCGACGCGACGGTTCTGCTGCGTCAGGTACGGCATGGCGAACTCGACGCCGGCGAGCTCGCGGCCAGGGAGCACGAGGTCGCGGTGGCGTTGTGCACCCGTGGCGAGCACGATCGCGTCGACACCCTCGCGGAGTTCGTCAAACGAAAGGTCGCCGCCAACGTCGATGCCCGTGGCAAACTCGACCCCCTCGGCCTCCAGCTGCTCGAGGCGACGATCGATCATCTGCTTCTCGAGTTTGAAGTCGGGGATGCCGTAGCGCAGGAGTCCGCCTAGCTGGTCGGCGCGCTCGAAGACCGTGACGCTGTGACCTTCCCGGACGAGCTGCTGAGCGCAGGCGAGCCCGGCCGGGCCAGAGCCGACGATCGCAACGCGCTTGCCGGTCGAGTGTTGTGCTCGCTGCGGGACGACCCAACCCTCAGCAAAGGCCCGATCGATAATCGACATTTCGACTTGCTTGATCGTGACCGGCTGTTCCTCGATCGCCAAGACGCACGCCTCCTCGCAGGGGGCGGGGCAGATCGCGCCGGTAAATTCGGGGAAGTTGTTCGTCGCGTGCAAGCGGTCGATCGCGTCCTTGAAATGGTCGCGTTCGACGAGGTCGTTCCATTCAGGAATCAAGTTGCCGAGTGGGCAGCCCGTGTGGCAAAAGGGGACGCCACAGTCCATGCAGCGGCGGGCCTGCTCGCGGACGAGCTCGGTGTCGGCCTCCGGCGCGACGGCGGCATAGTCTTGGAGTCGCATTTCGACTGGGCGATACGGCGCAACGTGCCGTTGGATCTTGAGAAAGCCTTGGGGGTCAGTCACCAGCGATCGCCGCCTCTATGTCCTTCGCGGCGCGCTCGGCGAGCACGCGTGCGTAATCGTCTGGCATCACCTTGATGAAGCGCTTCAGCGCGTTCGTCCAGTCGGCGAGGAGCGCGGCCGCGACAGGACTGTCCGTGCGGGCAGCGTGCTCCTCGAGCAGGCTCTTGAGCAGTTCGCGGTCCTCGGCGCTCTCCACCGGGTCGAGTGACACGCTGGCCGGATTGATGCGCTCGTTGAGGCGCCCGTCGTCGTCGAGGACGAACGCGATGCCACCCGACATGCCGGCAGCAAAGTTGCGGCCCGTCGGACCGAGGATGACGGCCACGCCGCCGGTCATGTACTCGCAGCCATGGTCTCCGACACCCTCGACGACGGCAGTCGCACCGGAGTTGCGAACGCAGAAGCGCTCACCAGCACGACCGCGCAGGAACGCCGAGCCAGACGTCGCCCCGTAAAGGGCAACGTTGCCAATGTACGAGGAGGTCGCGACGTCGTAGCCGGCATCGGCAGCCGCGCGGACAGCGAGCACGCCACCCGACAGTCCCTTGCCAACGTAGTCGTTGACGGGGCCGGTCAACGAGATCTCCATGCCGTTGAAGGCAAAGGCGCCGAACGACTGGCCGCCATGGCCGGTCAGGCGCAGCTGAATCGTGCCGGCGGGGAGCCCATCTGGGCCAACGCGGCGCACGATTTCACCGGCCAGCATCGCTCCAAACGTGCGGTCGATGTTGCGGACCTCGCGTTCGATGACGACGGGCTTGCCCTTGGTAAGTGCAGGTTCGGCTTCGGCGATGACACCAATGTCGATCTTGCTCGCGAGCTGGTGATCTTGTGTGCGGCTGCGAACGGGCGCAGGGTCGCCGGGGAGGCGCGGGTGCGCGAGGATCGGCGAGAGGTCAAGGCTCTCCAGCCAGACTGGTCGATCGGTGCGCTCGCGCAAGAGATCGCGGCGGCCAATCAACTCGTCGACCGTGCGGATCCCAACCTCGGCCATCAATTCGCGCAGGTGCTCGGCGACAAAGAGGAAGTAGCGGACGATCTCGTCGGGGGTACCACGGAAGCGCTCGCGCAACACTGGGTCTTGCGTGGCGATGCCAACCGGGCACGTGTTGAGATGGCAGACGCGCATCATGATGCAGCCCGCGGCGATCAGCGGTGCCGTCGAGAAGCCGAATTCTTCGGCGCCGAGCAACGCGCCAACCATCACGTCGCGACCGGTGCGGAGGCCGCCATCAACCTGCAGCGTCACCTGTGCGCGCAGGTCGTTCATCACCAGTACCTCGTGCGCTTCGGCGAGTCCCATCTCCCACGGCAGGCCCGCGTACTTCAGCGACGAGAGCGGCGAGGCGCCGGTGCCGCCGTCGTGGCCCGAGATGACGATGTGCTCGGCCTTCGCCTTCGCCACGCCAGCGGCGACAGTGCCGACCCCGGCCTCGGCGACCAGCTTGACCGAGATGTCGGCCTGCGGATTGACGCACTTGAGGTCGTGGATCAGTTGGGCGAGATCTTCAATCGAGTAGATGTCGTGGTGCGGGGGCGGGCTAATCAAGCCCACGCCGGGCGTGGAGTGGCGAACCTTTGC
Source organism: Thermoleophilia bacterium (assembly GCA_037133215.1). Lineage (GTDB taxonomy): Bacteria > Actinomycetota > Thermoleophilia > Gaiellales > F1-60-MAGs149 > F1-60-MAGs149. Next base: position 10,397 of record JBAXOM010000058.1, read on the forward strand.
GATGTAGTCATCGACCTTATGGCCCGGCAGCTGCCCGCCCTCACCGGGCTTTGCGCCCTGTGCCATCTTGATCTGGACCTGGTCGGCATCGACGAGGTAGGGCGTCGTTACACCGAAGCGGCCGGATGCAACCTGTTTGATGGCCGAGCGACGCAAATCGCCGTTGGCGTCGGGAGTGGAGCGCACCGCGTCCTCGCCGCCCTCACCTGTGTTGGACCGGCCACCGAGGCGGTTCATCGCGATTGCGAGCGTCTCGTGAGCCTCACGTGAGATCGAGCCGAGACTCATCGCGCCGGTTGCAAAGCGACGCACGATCGCGCTCGAAGGCTCGACCTCATCGAGCGGCACGGGTGGGCCTGCAGGGAGGATCTCGAAGATGTCGCGCAGGGCGATCGCGCGATCCGTGCCGGCGTCGATCTCCTCGGCGAAGGCGCGGTAGGTCTCGTACGACTCGTCACGGACGGCACGTTGCAGCGCGACGATCGAGTCGGGGCGCCAGGCGTGGCGCTCACCACCGATGCGGAATTGGTACTCGCCACCGGCCTCGAGCAGGTCGTCGGGCAGCGCAGACTCGACGTCGAGCTCGTAGCGTTCGCGGATCTCGTCGGCGATGTCACGCAGCTCGAGCCCACCGACGCGCGAGACGGTGCCAGGGAAGTAGCGGTCGATCAGCTCACGGCCAAGGCCGACGGCCTCGAAGATCTGTGAGCCACGGTACGACTGGATCGTGGAGATGCCCATCTTCGAGCAGATCTTCAGCAGCCCCTTACCCAGTGCTTGGATGTAGCGCTTGCGGGCCTCACCGAGATCGAGGTCGCCGAGCTCGCCGCTCTGGTGGAGTTCGCGCAGCGACTCGAGGGCGAGGTAGGGGTTGACGGCTGCTGCGCCATAGCCAATCAGCAGCGCCATGTGCATGGTTTCGCGTGGCTCGCCCGACTCGACCACGAGGCCGCACATCGTGCGAGCGCCTTGGCGGACGAGGTGCGAGTGCACAGCGGCGATCGCGAGCAGTGGCGGGATCGGCGCGAGCGAATCGTCGGCGCCACGGTCGGACAGGATCACGATCGTGGTGCCACCCCAGACGAGCTGTGAGGCCTCGCGGCAGATCAGATCGAGTGCGCGGGCGAGCCCAGCCTCGCCTTCGGCCAAGGGGTAGAGGGTGGAAATCGTGGCGGCACGGAAGCCCTCGCGGCGTAGTGCTCGTAGCTTCTCCAACTCGCCGTTGGTCAGGATCGGACTCAGCGTCGTGACGCGACGGCAGTGCTCGGGTGTCTCGTCGAGCAGGTTGCCGATCGCACCGACGCCGACGCGCAGGCTCATCACGAGTCGCTCGCGTTCCGAGTCGACAGGTGGGTTAGTCACCTGCGCGAACTGTTGTTTGAAGTAGCTCGGCAGCAGTCGGTTACGGTTGGTCAGTGCAGCAAGTGGGGTGTCGTCGCCCATCGAGCCGATTGGCTCGCCGCCGGTGAGGGCCATCGGTGCGAGGAGCAACGAGAGGTCTTCGCGCGTGTAGCCGAAGATGCGCTGGAGTTTCGGGAGCGCACCCTCGTCAACCGCGATGCCTTGCTGTGGACGCAGGTCGTCGAGGTGCAGCTTGTATTGGTCGAGCCACTGGCGATAGGGGCGTTGTCGGGACAGGACGCGCTTGATCTCGTGGTCTTTGATCACGCGGCCCGAGGCGGTGTCGAACATCAGCATCCGGCCCGGCTCGAGGCGGCCGGTTTCGACGATTTCGGATTCGGGAATATCGAGCACGCCAATCTCGGAGGCGAGGATGCAGATGCCGTCTTTGGTGCGCAGCCAGCGGCCGGGGCGGAGCCCGTTGCGATCGAGTGTCGCAACAACCTTGTCGCCGTCGGTGGCGATGACGGCGGCCGGGCCATCCCAGGGTTCCATCAGCGTCGTGTGGTACTCGTAAAACGCGCGGATGTCGTCGTCCATCTCGAGCGTGGTGTCGCTCCAGGCGGGTGGAATGAGCATGGCGAGTGAGTGCTCCAACGACCGCCCGGCTTGGACGAGTAACTCGAGTGCGGCGTCGAGCTTGGCCGAGTCCGACCAGCCCTCTTCGGTGATGGGGTAGAGCTTCTGGAGGTCGCCACCAAAGAGTTTGCTGTGCATCTGTGGCTCGCGGGCTGCCATCCAGTTGCTGTTGCCGCGGACGGTGTTGATCTCGCCGTTGTGGGCGATCATGTGGAACGGGTGCGCGAGATCCCACGTGCCCATCGTGTTGGTGGAGAAGCGCGAGTGGACGAGTGCGAGTGCCGATTCGACGTCGCGGTCGGCAAGGTCGGGGTAATACGCAGTCACCTGTGTCGCTCGAAGCAGTCCCTTGTAGACGATCGTCTTTGTCGAGAGGCTGACGATCGCAAAGGTGTCCTGCATAACGCTCGCCTGCACGGTCTTCTCGATCCGACGGCGGATCACGTAGAGCTTGCGTTCGAAAGCGTCTTGCTTGCCGTGGCGACGCTCGACGATCAGCTGGCGGATGACGGGCGCGGACGAGCGCGCGACCGGCCCAATCGCGGTGCTGTCGACGGGCACGTTGCGCCAACCCACAGCACGGTGGCCCTCTTCGGCGACGATGCGCACGGCGATCTCTTCGCAGCGGAGGCGCAGCGCCGGGTCTTGGGGGAGGAAGACCATTCCAATTCCGTAGTCGCCGGCAGGAGGCAGGTCGATGCCGTCTTCAGCGGCGACACGCGCAAGAAAGCGATGAGGCATTTGCAGCAAGATGCCCGCGCCATCTCCCGTCTCGGGATCGGAGCCCGTGGCGCCGCGATGATCGAGCCGCTCGAGTACTTCGAGCGCCTGCTCGACGACGTTGTGCGAGGCAACACCATCGAGTTGAACAACGGTGCCAAGCCCACAGGCATCGTGCTCAAATTGGCGATCATAAAGACCGCCGACGTGTTCGCCTGCCTGCATGGGCACCAGTCTACGCGATCTTCGACGCAGATGGTTCGGCCCTTAGGTCGCGAGTGAATCATATGGTTCAGTAATCGCTGAGGCGACATT
>JBAXOM010000059.1:0-12961 GCA_037133215.1 Thermoleophilia bacterium
TCATCTACACGCAGATGCTCGACCACCGCGGCGGCATGATCGCGGACGTCACGGTCACTCGTCTCGCCGAGCAGCGCTTCCGGATGGTGACGGGTGCGGGTGCGCTCGCCTCGGATCTCGGCTGGCTGCAAGGCATCGCCCATCGGCTCCAACTCGACGTGGAATTGACGGACGAGAGCGATCGCCTGTCCGTGATCGGCATCTGGGGCCCGAACGCCCGCGCGGTGATGACGGCTGCCACGACGGAGGACCTCAGCAACGAGGCCTTCCCGTTTGGCACCGGGCAAGACATCGTTGTCGGCTCGGCGCCAGCCTTTGCGCAACGCATCACGTACGTCGGCGAGTTTGGCTACGAGCTCTACGTCGACCCCGCCTGGACGGTCGCCGTCTGGGATCGACTGATGGCCGCTGGGGCAGAGCACGGCATTCGCGTCTGCGGGTATCGCGCGCTCGATGGTCTGCGGATGGAGAAGGGCTACCGCTACATCGGCACCGATCTGACCCCGAACGACACGCCCGACCAGGCTGGCCTTGCGTTCTGCGCCAAGAAGGACGCCGATTTCGTCGGCCGCGATGTACTCGTTGTGCGGCGCGAAGAGGGCTTTACGACGCGCATTCGCACACTCGCCTTGAGCGATGGTGGTTGGGTCTCGGCCTATGGAGGCGAGGTTGTGCTGCGCGACGGCGAGGCGATCAGTCGGTTGCGTTCCGTCGCCTATGGCTACAGCGTCGAGCGGATGCTCGCCTACGCGTACCTCCCGACCGATCTAGCGGAGGGCGAACAGCTGGTCGTCGAGACGCTCGACGGGCCGGTCACGGCAACGATTATGGCCGACCGACTCGTCGATCCGAGTGGTGCCCGCCTGCAGTAGTTTGCGACCTGTTGGTCGTGATCAAATCGCAACTTCAGAGATGAAGGTTTTGGCATGGTGGCCGGAGAATCGGTGGGCATGATTTTCAATAAGACTCCGCGCGTTTCGTATGCCAGTGTCACTGCCACGCTGGCCCTGTTTCTCTCCGTCGGCGGTGTGAGTTACGCAGCCACAGCCTTGCCGCGCGATAGCGTCGGCACGCCGCAGCTCCGCGATGGCGCCGTCGACAGCGCGAAAATCAAAGATGGAGCCCTGCAGTACGAGGACTTTGGCTTCGGGCAGATCCCTGCTGGCCTCGCGGGTCCGAGGGGGCCCAAGGGCGAGCGTGGTGCGCGAGGGCCGAAAGGCGCCAAGGGCGTCACGGGTGCGAAAGGCGAAACGGGCGCGGGCAGTGCAACATCGGTGGTCGTTCGCTCGAGCGAGGCTGTTCAGCTAACTGGCCTCGTCGCGTCTGTCACGGTTGCCAGCTGCGTCGCCGGGGAACGTGCGGTCGGTGGCGGATTTGATGTCACACCGAACAATCGTTTCGTGCGTGTAATGCGTAGTGCACCAACCGCGGCCGCTGGAGCAGTGCCGACGGACTGGGAAGTAGAGGCGTTATCGGATGCGTCTGGTGACTACCCGTTCGTCACAGCCACCGTGATCTGCGCGAAGCCGTAGCTCAGGCTGCGCGGCCGGCGTCGCGACGCGCCTTGAGGCGGTGAATCGCGATCGGGACGACGCTGACGACCACGATCAACAGAATCGCGTACTCGAGGTTGTTCTTGATCACCGGCACGTTGCCGATCAGATAGCCGAGCACGGTGAGGCTGACTGTCCAGAGGGCTGCGCCGATCGCGCTGTAGAGCGCGTAGCGACGGAAGTCCATCTTGCCGGCTCCTGCGAGCACGGTGATAAACGTGCGCACGATCGCAATGAAACGGCCGAGAATGATTGCAGCGGCACCGTATTTATTGAAGAACTCTTCGGTGTGATCGATGTACTTCTTCTTGAAGATTCGGGAGTCTTCTCGTCGGAAGAGCGTCGGGCCAGCGCGCCTGCCGATCCAGTAGCCGAGCAGGTTGCCGGCGAAGGCAGCGACGAAGAGCAAGATGCAGGTCGCCCAGAGTGGCGTGCCGATCGCGCCATTCCCAACAAACAGCCCAACGACGAACAACAGCGAGTCGCCGGGGAGGAAGAACCCGATCAGCAGCCCGCACTCGGCGAAGATCATCGCTGCCGCGACCCAGATTGCCAGATGGCCTGCGTTGTTCAGAATCTGGTCGGGCTTGAGTGCCGAGAGCACGCTCGCGAAGAGCGGGGTGATGAGCGCTGCGAACTGCACGTGAGGAAGTCTACGTGGAGGGGGCCGGGGCTAGACCTCCGCCAACCCCTGCATGTCGACGTCCTCGAGCCAGCGCCGAAACGCAATCGAGGACAGATCCGGCACCTTGATGTGGAGCTCTTGCTTGAGCGAGGCCGGGATTTCCTCGGGCCGAATGCTCTCGACGACGACTCGATCCTGTTCGAGAATAAACAGGTAGTCACTGACGAAGTTGGCGTTCGTTTCGACGTAGTTGCGGAAGGCAATCCGGAAGACCTTCGTCTTCTTCGCCTCAGTCGGTGAGGCGATCACCATCACGGACATCACGTTGCCGGAGGTATCACCGTCGACCGTCACGTAGAGGTGCATGGTGAACGGATAGACGTGCGTGTAGACGTAGGTAATGCGCGAGTTCTGCGTGCCATCGACGCTGCGCCAAAACTGGTTGGGGACGCGAAACCACTGACCCCAATCCTCGGCGTGGAGGTCGTAGGGGTCCTGCTCGGGCGCGTCGGGATCACCGAGTAGCTCGGGGTGCACGAAGGGGAAATGCGAGACGTCCATCGAGTTCTCGGTCGAACGGCCGGCCGAGGTGTTCCACTCGAGGACGCTAAACACCTCGGTCGTGAAGGTCGCGTCCTGATCGAGGTTCTCGGGGACGTGGGGAATCTCTTGGATTGGGTCTTCGAGCGCCACCCAGACGAGTCCATACCGCTCCGCGACGTGGTACGAAATTGCACGCGCAGCCGCAGGAATCGGCTTACCGGGCTGTGCCGGGATCTTCACGCAGGCACCCGTCGAATCGAATTCCCAGCCGTGGTACGGGCAGACGATGCAGCCGTTTTTGACCAGGCCGAGAGAGAGTGCAGTGCCACGGTGGATGCAGAGATCTTTGAAGACACTGATACCGGCATCGGTACGAAAGGCAACGAGCTTCTCGTCGAGCAACACGAATTGCTGCGGCTGCTCGGTGACATCTTCGACGCGAGCAATCGGATGCCAGAACTGGGAGAGGCGCTTGGCGGGCTGTGCCATCACACGTGCCCGTGCTCGAGGACCTGGTCGAGCCAGGCATCGATCAACACGTGGGCATGCGGCAGCATGCGGTCCGAATGCTCGAGCACACCTGCCAGTAGCTGATCGAGGCCGCCGGGTCCGAGCACGGTTTCGGCCGCTGTTTTGTAGGCCGGGATCTCCGCCCACTCATCCGCCAGTTGCTGGTCGACCTCGAGGTGAAACTGCACGCCATAGGCGACCTCGCCGAAACGAAAGCCTTGGTTGGCGTAGGCCGGGCTCGAGAAAAGACTGACGGCACCCTCGGGCAGGTCGAAGGTATCGCCATGCCACTGCAGGGCCTTGAAGGTAGGGGGCAGGATCGACGCGACGGGATCGCGCAGGCCCTCCTCGGTCAACATCACGTCGAGCACCCCAACCTCGGGGGTCTCGCCGGCGTAGACGCGGCCGCCGAGCGCGGCGGCCAAGAGCTGCACGCCGAGGCAGGCACCGAAGTAGGGGAGGCCGGCACGGACGGCGTCGCCGATGAGTTGCTTCTCGGCGACGAGCCAGGGATACGCAGCGTCTTCGTAGACACCCATCGGACCACCCATCGCGATGATCGCACCGAAATCACGCCAATCGGGCAACGGCTCGCCCTCATCAACCTCAACCGGGAAGAGGACGTGGCCGCGGGCAGCAAGCGCAGTGCCATAGGCGGCCGGTGGTTCACAATCGATGTGCTGGAGCACCAAAATATTCATGCGCCGAGTGTACTGGGAAACGAAGGGAAATCGAGCTCGCGACGTGCAACGCCCGTACAATCGCTAGCGCGATGCGGATCCTTGTCCTTGCAGCCACAATGCCCGAGCTCGCCTGGGCGACGGACCACGAGGTACTCGCGGTCGGCATTGGTCCGGTCGAGGCCGGGATCGCGACGGCTGCGCGTCTTGCCAATGATCCACCGGACGCGATCCTGCACGTCGGCATCGCGGGCGCCCGTCGGGCAAGTGGGCTCCAGATCGGCGATGTCGTGATCGGTACCGAGAGTCACTACAGCGATCTGTCGGCGGCTGCACCGACGCTCGTCACAACCTGCCAGCCCGACCTGGGCCTACTGGTCCGGGTTTCGGCGCTTCTGCCTGAGGCGCGACAGCTACCGATTGCGACGACCGCGATGGTCGGGGGCAGTCGCGACTGCGAGGTCGAGGCGATGGAGGGCTTTGCCGTCTTACGCGCGGCGGCCGAAGCGGGTATTCCCTGTGTGGAACTACGGGCGATTTCGAACATGGTCGAAGAGACCGATCGTGCCAACTGGGACTTTCCGGCCGGGCTCCAAGCAGTCGCCGACGCAGGACGCGTGGTCGTCGACGGGCTTTAAGAGTCGGACTTTTTGGGAGCAGACGTACTGCTCGACGAATCGCTCGACGAGCTGCTCGACGAGTCCGACTTCTTGGCATCGCCCGAGTCGGACTTCTTGCTGTCGCCGCTCTCAGACTTGGCCTCAGTGCGCGGCTTCTTGCCGCCCTTCCCGTAGTCCGTGGAGTAGAAGCCCGTGCCCTTGTAATGGATCGACGGCGCGAACAGGACGCGCTCGACCTTCTTGCCGCAGGTACCGCATTTCTTCAGCGGCTCGTCCGACATCTTCTGGATGACCTCAGTCAGATGACCTGCGGCGCACTTGTATTCGTACGTTGGCACGGGGCGCATGATAGCGCGCGCAGAAGAAACTCCGTCAGCACACGGGCGTGAGTGCTACAGCGAGCGCGAGGCTACGATGCACAAAGCGTGAGGATCGCCATCGTCACTGACTACTACTACCCGCATCTCGGCGGGATTACCGAGCACGTCCATGGCCAGGCCACGGAGTTGACTCGACGCGGCCATGAGGTGACTGTGGTGACGGGTAACGTCGTGCGGCCACCAGGGATTGTCGACGGTGAGATTCATCCCGAGGACGGCGTCCCGTTCGAGATCGTCCGCGTGGGCGCAGCACTACCCGGCTACGGAAATGCCTCGCAGACGTATCACGTGGTCGATCCACTCCTGCGCCGCAAGTTGCGCAAAATTTTCCAAGAGCGCAAGGTCGATGTCGTCCACGTTCACTCGCCCTACAGTCCGATCCTGCCGATGCTCGGCGTCCTCGCGGCCCCCAAGACGGCGGTCACCGTGGGCACCTTTCACTCTGTCTTTCCGCGCACGCTCGGCTTCGATATCGCTGCACCGATCCTGCGACGGGTGATCAGTCGACTCGACGGCAAGATCGTGGTCAGCGAGGCCTGCATCGGCTCGCTGGCGCCGTATCTTCCCTACGAGTACACCGTGATTCCCAACGGCATCGACGATCGCCACTTCTCGCCAGAGGCTGATCCGATTCCAGAATTGCGGGATGGGAAGACCAACATCCTCTTTCTCGGCCGCTTCGATCCGCGCAATGGACTCGACACGATGATCGGTGCCTTCACAGAGGTGCGCCGTCGTGTCGGACCAGAGGTGCGATTGATCGTGGTGGGCGATGGCCCGTTGCGGTCTCGCTATCAGAAGCTCGTGCCACACGACATTGCCGGCGACGTGCACTGGGCGGGGCGCGTCAACTGGAACCGGCCGCGCTATTACGCGACCGCCGACATTCACTGCACGCCCTGTCAGCGGGCGTCGTTTGGGATGGTGCTGCTCGAGGCGATGAGTTGTGGTCGCCCGGTGGTTGCGAGTCGGATTTCTGGCTTCCAATTGCTGATGGAGCACGGCAAGCAGGGGCTCCTGATTTCGCCCGCCGAGAACGTTGAGCGGTTTGCCGAGTCGCTGATGTATCTGATTGAGCGCCCCGAAGAGCGCGAGCGGATGGGGCGTGAAGGCCGCAAGACCGCCGTCGGTGAGTACGCCTGGACCAAGGTTGCGGCCCAACTGGAGGAGTACTACCTCGGCCTGCTCGAGAAGGGCCCAGGCGCATGACCAAGCGCCAGACCATCCTCCGAGCCGTGGTGATTGGCCTCGTCGTAATCCTGGTCACCGTGATTGCCGATGGTGTGCTCGCCCGCATGCACCTGACCTGGCTGGCCTGGGTTATCGACGTTGGTGTCGCCTTGCTGTTGACGATCGGTGTGTGGGGAATGTTCGGTGCCAGTTCGCCCCTGTTCGGTGGAGTCGTTGATGGCTCGCGGATCCAACGTCCCGTAGCGGCTCTGACCTTTGATGATGGCCCATCGCCGGACACGACGCCGAAGATCCTGGACGCTCTCAAAGTAGAGGGAGTTCGCGCCACGTTCTTCGTGTTGGGCAAACATGCCGAGCAGTACCCAGAGATCGTCGAGCGCATTGTTCGTGAGGGACACGAGCTTGGCAACCACGGCTACGACCATGGCATCCTCGCCTTTGCAGGACCGGCTCAGGTCCATCGTCAACTCCATCGCACGGAGCGCATTCTTAAGCAATCTGGTGCGCCGCCAGTACGAGTTTTTCGCGCGCCGCACGGCTTTCGCAGTCCCTTCGTATCGAGTACTGCCCGACGACTGGGATACGCCACGTGTGCCTGGTCCGCAGGCGTCTTCGACACGGCCAAGCCTGGGGCAGAGGTAATTGTGAAGCGCTCGGTCAAGGCGCTCAAGCCCGGCGCGATTCTGCTCTTGCATGACGCCGATGGCTGGGGCAGTGACGATCGTTCGCAGACGGCAGAAGCGCTACCGGCGATTCTTGATGCGGCGCGTAGCGAAGGCTACGAACTACTCACGATGAGTGAGATTGCGGCGCTTGACCCGCCCAAGCCAATCTCGTGGCGACGGCTGGCGATCGTGGCCACGGCCATCGTGGTGCTTGCTGCGATCGGTCTGGCTCGCGTTGACCGTGGCGAGGTCACCGGGATCCTCGACACCTTCCGTAGCCTCAGCATTCCCTTGCTGATTCTGTCCTTGATTGCCAATTTCATCTCGGTCGCATTCAAGGCCGTAATTTGGAAGGCCTCGCTCGACTCGGTACCAGGCGTCAAGGCGCCCTACCGCGCTGTTGTGCCCGCGATCTTCGTCGGCTTCTTGCTCAACACCGTGCTGATCGCGCGCCTCGGCGAGGTGGGGCGGATGGTTGTGCTGCGCAAGCGTCTCGCAAAAGATGGCCAAGATGTGCCTATTTCCACAATGACGGCCACGGTGGTGATGGAGCAACTCGTGCTCGGGATTACGCTCGCAGTCTTACTCGTGGCGATGGTGTTCAGTGTCGACGGCGTCCCCGATTGGGCTGGCCGTGGCACCTTGATCTTGTTGGGTGTCGTCTTGGCCGGCATTCTCGGTGTGGCGGTTGTCGAGATCATCAGCCGTTGGCGCCTCCAACGAGGCGATGTCGGCGAAGATTACGCCCGCACGTGGTGGCGCTCGACACTGCGGACCATCGAGTTTCATCTTCACGCCGTCAGTCGTGGTGCTCAACTCTTGCGGCGCCCGTGGCTCGCGGTGTTTTCGTTCGGTGCGGGCATCCTGTCGTGGATCGCGCAGATTATTGGCATCTATCTCGCTTTGGCGGCTTTCAACATCGACACACATCGTGTGGCTGCAGCCTGTGTGGTGTTCCTCGTCTCGAATCTCGTCGGATTTATCCCACTCGTTCCGGGCAACCTTGGCGTCTTTCAGATCGCCGTCGCCACGGCGTTGTCACAGGCCTTCGATATCAACTTCGGTGCGGCCGTCACATTCGCGATCGGCTTGCAGGTGATTGAGGTCGCACTTGGCGCGGGGCTTGGCTTCGTCTTTCTCTCGCTTGAGGGGCTGTCCTTTGGGGATGTGCGGCGGACGATCTCCCGGACAGAGGAGGAACAGGCGGGAATGCGGGTCGGCCCACCGCCTGTTGTTTCCGACGTGCGCGGAGGAGCGCTCGGCACGTGAGACGTATTGGCTGCGTGGTGCTGCTGGTTCTAACGGCGATCGCCACGGTGGCATGTGGTGTGGAACCCAAACCACGTGAGCTGCCTGCTGGGTTCGCGAAACCGCGCTTCATACTGATCTCCGATCAGGCGCAGGGACCATTGCTGATCGGTGGTGATTACGGGATGCAGATCAGCTTGGATGGTGGGCGAACGTGGCAGCCGACCGACAACGGCACGACGCCAGCTTTAGCGGCTGCACCCTATGGCAGCGAGATCCTGATCTCGCGCGGAACGACTGCACAGATCTATGGCTTCGCGTTGACGTCGCCTGCCGAACCGGCGGCTGCGTGGCCGTTTTCGGGAGCAGTTACGGAGCTCGCTGGCAATGCACGGCGTGATCGCGTCTGGGCGATTGCGTCGGATGGAGGCAACCGGTTGATGTATTCCAACGATGGTGGCAAGTACTGGTGGACGATGTCTGCGATTGGACTCTGCCGGCATCCGCGTGCACTCGCGGTTGGTGCCCCAAAAGGAAAACTCGTTGAGCGCCTCTGGGTTGCGTGTGGTCGAGATGGACTGTTTGCGTCTGATGACCTGGGTGTCAATTTCGTCCGCGTGCCGGGTATCTCAAATGCCTTGACAGTGGCTGCGGCTCGTAGTCAGCCCGGACAAATCGCCGTCACCACACCGCAGGTGGTCGTGACGAAAGATAGTGGCCTGACTTGGTATCTGAGTGGCCTCACTGCGAGCGCTGTCGCGATCGACCCGCGCAATCCGGACCTTGTCTTTGCGGCTGGATCGGGCGGGCGACTGTACGCCTCGCTCGACGGTGGCCAATCGTTTTAGGGACGGAGTCCCGTCGGGCCCTCGCCGAGACTGAGGAGCCACTCGGGCACGCGCATCGGTCGTCCTTCGCCATTGACACAGGCATGCACCGTCACGCCCGTAGCCGCCGTCTGCCCATCGACCTCGACGAGGTAGACGACCTGCAGCAACGTCCTCGAAATCACGCCCACGCCGGTATGGACCGTGACAGCATCACCGAAGCGAATCGCCTGGCGATAACGCACGTTGACCTCGACGACTGCGAGGTCGAGTCCGTTGCTATGCACCTGGGCGTAGTCATGGCCACCGTGTGCAAGAAGTGCGACTCGAGCCTCTTCTAACCATGGCAAGTACGACCCGTGATGTACGACACCCATGGCGTCCGTCTCTGAGAATCGCACCCGAATTGGATACGCGAACGGATAGCGGGCGACGTCGAGCGGCGGAGCGATGAGCTTGGCAGCCATCGACTAGGACTCCGACTCTTCGGACGGATGGATCCGGCCGGTGGTGTGCTTGAGGGGCTGGCCACCTCGTCCCGAGCGATAACCAATAATTTCGGCGAGGATGGCGACGGCCGTCTCGGCGGGGGAGTGCGCGCCGATATCGAGGCCGACAGGGCCGTAGATGCGGTCGATCTGCTCGTCGGTGTTGCCCGATTCGCGCAGGCGCGCGTTGCGCTTCTCCTGCGTTCTGCGCGAGCCCAACGCACCGAGGTAGCCGACGTCGAGGTTGAGTGCGAGCGAGATTGCCGGATCATCGATCTTGGGATCGTGGGTCAGGACGACGAGGTGGTCAGCGGCTTCTAGTGCGAGCTCTGCGTAGGCCGTGTCGGGCCAGGAGGTGAGGATGACGTCAGCGCTGGGAATGCGTTCTGGCGTAGCGAATTTGGCGCGCGGATCGACGATCGCCGTGCGCCAGCCCAGCGTCTTTGCCATGCGGCAGAGGGCCTCAGCCGTATCAACGGCACCGACCACAACGACGCGGGGCGCGGGGTGGATGCTCTCGACGAACAGCGTGACGTCGCCTTCGAGGTCGAGGGCAATTGACTCTTCGCGCGCGACGGCATCGGCGATCGTCTGCTCGGCGATCGGTCGGAGGTCGCCGGCAAGCGTGCCTGCCAATGCGCCCGTATCTGCATCGAAGACAAGGCTTTTGCCGTTCTGGTCGCCATTAAAGATCGTGGCGATGGCGCCTCGTCGTAACGCGGGACGTGCGTGGAAGCGATCAAGCGAGACCCACAGCTCGCCTCCGCAGGCGAGACCAACTTCGAGCGCGAGATCGTCCGAAATACCGTAATGAATCAGCCGTGGCTCGGCTGTTTCGTCGGCAAACAGTTCCTGTGCGGCGCCGTAGATGTCGCCTTCGACGCAGCCACCCGAGACAGAGCCCGCCATCTCGCCGCTTGACGAAATGGCGAAGACACTGCCGATCGGCCTTGGCGCCGACCGATAGGTGCGGACGACGGTCGCGAGCGCGACGTCATCGCCACGGGCGACCCAGTCGGCAGCGGTAGTGAGTGTCTCGTCGTTCATGCGGCACTCCGCAGCGTGGCAGGTCGTACTGCAGAACGTCGACTGCCTGTGGCCCGCAGTGCCTCGGCTAACGACTCCAGTGCTGCAAGGTTATGGCCTGGCAGAAACACGTCGACATACGGCAACGCAGCGGCCATACCGGCCGCCAACGGCTCGTAGCCTTCGGTGCCCTTGAGGGGGTTGACCCAGATAATCGAATGACAGCGGCGTCGTAGTCGCGCCATCTCCAGCGCGAGCTGCGAGACGTCGCCACGCTCCCAGCCGTCCGAGACAATCACCACGACAGAACCGCGTGTCAGGCCACGCCGACCGTAGAGATCGTTGAAGGCCTTGAAGGCATCACCGATTCGAGTTCCGCCTGCCCAGTCGGGCACAGCGCGCGAGGCGCGTTGCAACGACGCCTCGGGGTCGTAGCCACCGAGGTACGGCGTCAGGCGAGTCAGGCGCGTGCCAAACGTGAAGGCCTCAACCTTGCGACCTGCGCTGACGGCTGCCTGCAAAAAAAGCACGAGTGCACGACTGTACGGCTCCATCGAACCCGAGACATCGCAGAGAAAGACGACGCGGCGCTCGACGCGTTTCTTGCGGCGGAAGGCTCGCTCGACCGGCTCGCCCTCACGGCGCATGGCGCGACGCAGCGTCTCGCGGGGCGCGATCTGGAACCCATTCGGGGCAACCTCAAGTCGCCGCGATGGTCGGGTCGGAAGGACACGCACGAGCCGATCCATCAACGCGCGCAGTCGCAACAGCTCGGTTCGCGTCAACGTCGAGAAGTCGCGCTCACGCAAGAGCTCGTCTGCGCTGTACGCGGCCAGGACGTCCGGCTCCTCTTGCTCGTCGTCTTGCTCGTCGGGGTCCTCGTTATCACCGGGACGGGGTGCAGCAGCCGGTGGTTGGGGGCGCTCGTCGATGCCGATCCCCATGTCTGGTGCTTTGCCACCAAGGCGTGTCGGATCTTTCTCGAACCAGGCGCGGAAGGCGCGATCAAAAATTTCGAGATCATCGCGTCGTGCGATGAGTGTGCAGGCGAGTGCTGCGTAGACCTCGTCGCGACGACGCATGTCGATCTCGTCGAGTGCTCGCAGCGCGTCTTGGATGCGACCAGGCCCAACTTCGATGCCTGCCTCGCGGAGGATGCGTCCAAACGTGACGAGCTTACGGACGACCGCGTCGCCGGCGTTCATCAGCCGGCGGGAATCTGCGCGTCGTCGGCAGTTGCGCGAGCGCGTTCGACAAGTTGCTGCAGATCGGCGTCGCGGACGCGTCCAATGTCTTCGTGGAACTTCAGGACTGACCCGAGTGTCAGATCCACGACACCGGCCTCGATCTCCTGCTGGCCGAGCGCGAGGAGAGCCTGTGTCCAATCGATCGTCTCGGCGATACCTGGCTGCTTCGTCAGGTCGAGGGCACGGAGCTCGTGCACGAAAGCGGCAGCCTGTGCAGCAAGACGCTCCGGAGCCTCGGGAACGCGGGCGCGAACAATTGCGATCTCGCGCTCAAGATCGGGCATCTCGACCCACATGTAGAGACAGCGACGCTTGAGCGCCTCGTGGAGTTCGCGCGTCCGGTTTGAGGTCAAGAAAACGACCGGGCGACGCTCGGCCTTGATCGTGCCGATCTCGGGGATCGTCACCTGAAAGTCGGACAGCAACTCGAGCAGAAAGGCCTCGAACTCGTCGTCGGCGCGATCGATCTCGTCAATCAACAGCACGGGTGGAACCTCGTCGTCGCAGGCGATCGCGTCGAGCAATGGTCGGCGCTCGAGGAAACGTGGTCCGAAGAGTTCGTCAAGGACCTCCTCGCCTTGGCGCGCATCGCCCGTTGCCTCGAGCGTGCGGATGTACAACATCTGGCGCGCATAGGCCCAGTCGTAGAGCGCGTGAGCGACGTCGATACCTTCGTAGCACTGGAGACGAATCAGCCGAGCGCCGAGAGCGTCCGCGACGACCTTGGCGAGTTCGGTCTTGCCAACGCCAGCCTCGCCTTCGAGCAGTACCGGCTTGCCGAGTTTGAGGGCAAGATGGACCGTCGTCGCCAGGCCGCGATCGGCAAGGTAGGACCGTTCGGCCAGCGCCTGCTGGACACCGTCGATCGAATCTCGCATCTCGTTGCTGCTCACCGCGCCTCCGTCGGTCGAGGGTTCGTTAGGGAGACGATACCCTCCGCGAAGAGATCCCGTGTCCAGCGAGTACTTCGCAGGTGCGTGTGAAAGCGATGAGAGGAGCCAACATGGAAGACGTCGAGGCATTTGCAGGGCGGGCAATCACGGCCCTAGGCGACGACAACCTCCAGTGGGTCGCCGACCCGGCGACGGTGGCGGCGTTGCTGTCGTTGGCTGCCGATGCTGCGCACGGCGTAACCCGACCAGCCGCACCGATCGCCACCTTCCTCGCTGGTGTGACGCTCGGCCAGGCGGGTGGTGATCCAGCAGCGCTGGAGACCGCGCTCGCGCAGATCCGTAGTGCGATTTCTACTTAGGGCGTTTACTGCTCGTCACGAGCACCACGGTGGGTGCTAGTTGGCGGGCAGGAGCGAATTAACGGTCTCTCCATAGGTCTTTGCAGAAGACGGTACAAATGCGTAG
>JBAXOM010000060.1:0-12488 GCA_037133215.1 Thermoleophilia bacterium
GATCTCGCGCACGTTCCGCGACCGCTCGCGGCCGCGCACGCTCGGCACGATGCAGTAACTGCAGACCGAGTTGCAGCCCATCGACAATTGCAACCAGGCCTGGTGCGAGCGTTCACGGCGCTTCGGTAGGTCGGCAGCAAAGTCGTCGAAACTGCCGAACGCCCCACGCTCCGCATCGCCTTCGGCGTTCATCACGTCACGAAGTGCGCCGATGCGGCCTGGACCCACGGCAGCGTCAACCCACGGAAAGTCGCGGAAGATGTCGTCGCGCTGCGATTCTGCCCAGCAGCCAGCCACCACGATCTGCAGATCCGGCTCGCGATTTTTGCGGCCGCGTGCGACGTTGAGCGCTTGGATCAGACGCTCGTCGGCTCGCTCGCGGATCGTGCAGGTGTTGAACACGAGGACGTTGGCCTGCTCGCTCTCGGGGGCCTCCCCCATACCAGCCGCTTCGAGCATGCCTTTGATTCGCTCGGAGTCGTGTACGTTCATCTGACAACCAAACGTGGTGACGTGAAAGCGCTGCATGTTCCGCTCCCTAGTGGGCAAGCTCGCTCGTGCGCGACTCGCGGATGACCGTTACCTTGATCTGACCGGGATACTCGAGCGAGTCCTCGATCTCGGCAGCGATCTCGCGTGCCAAGAGCGCTGCCATGTCGTCGCTGACCTGGCTGGGCTTGACCATCACGCGAACATCTCGACCGGCCTGCATCGCGAAGCAACGCTCTACGCCGGGATGACGCATGGCGATCTCTTCGAGCGCCTCGAGACGCTTTACGTACTGCTCGAGACTCTCGCCACGCGCACCAGGCCGGGCGGCAGAGATTGCGTCGGCGGCGATCACGAGGATCGCTTCAACAGAATTGGGCTCGACGTCATAGTGGTGTGCCTCAGCGGCATGCGCGACAGCCTCGCTCTCGCCGTACTTACGGCAGTACTGCGCCGAGATGACGGCGTGGGAACCTTCGACCTCATGCGTGACAGCCTTGCCGATGTCGTGCAGGAGCGCGGCCCGGCGAGCGACCCGTTCGTCGACCCCAAGCTCGATCGCCATGATCGCAGCGAGGTGTGAGCATTCGAGCGAGTGCTTGAGCACGTTTTGGCCGTACGACGTGCGGTAGTTGAGACGACCGAGAATGGTCAGTAATTCGGGGTCGAGTCCAGGAACATTCGCTTCGAACGAAGCCTGTTCGCCCGCTTCGCGAATTTTTTCCTCGATCTCTTCTTTGGCGGCGTAGTACGTCTCCTCGATACGTGCCGGATGGATCCGCCCGTCAGCGAGCAGATTCTCCAACGTGATGCGCGCAATTTCGCGGCGCACTCCGTCGAACGCCGACAGCACGACTGCGCCGGGCGTATCGTCGATAATCACATCGACGCCAGTGGTTGCTTCGAAGGCGCGGATGTTGCGTCCCTCGCGACCAATGATTCGACCCTTGAGGTCATCAGATGGCAACTGCACGGTCGAGACCGTGGTCGCGGCTGCGTAGCTCGATGCTGTTCGTTGAATGCTGGTCGCGATGATCGAACGGGCGCGACGATCGCCGTCCTGTTTAGCCTCTTCTTCGATGCGGCGGACGAGCTGCGCGGCGTCATGCCGAGCGGTCTCCTCCACGCGGCTGAGCAGTTGCGCACGAGCCTCGTCGGCTGTCATGCCACCGACACGCTCCAACTCACGATCAGCGCGGGCTTGCGTCTCACGCAACGTGGCCTCCGCGTCGGCGAGGGCGAGAGCCTGCTGTGCGGCTGCCTGCTCGCGCTCCACCGCAATGGCCTCGCTTTTGGCGGTGAGATCTTCGCGGGTGGCAAGCCGTTCCTCGAGACGGGCAACCTCGCTGCGTCGCTCGTCGAGACTCTGCTCGAGCTCGCGACGCAACTCGAGTAGCTGCTCCTTGCCGTCGATAGCTGCTTCTTTGCGAATCGTGTCGGCTTCGCGGGTGGCCGTTGCGACGGCGCGCTCGGCGTCGGAGCGGAGCGCGTCGGCCTCTTGTCGTCGGGTTTCGACCTCTCTGAGAGCCTCGTCGCTGGCGCTACGATCGTGCGCATGCAATCGCTGGCGCACGATGATGCCGCCGATTGCGCCGCCTACGACCAGCGCAGCCACGGCTGCGATAACGGTCTCAAGCACGTTATTCTCCTGATGTCCGGTACGAACTGTCTTGATCAGACAGTGGAAGTTTCTGTCCGGAAGGCTAGCGCGCTCTGCGTTACGGCTCGGCCGATCCCGCTTCGTGCGCCTGTTAGTCCTCGAAGGGCTGACCGACGAGTCTCTCGGCCACGGACTCGTCAAAACCCCGTGATGCCAGCCGCTGCCACGCCTCGACGCCTGTGCGCGCGCCGATCGCTAGCTGCGCAGCCTGATCGATCGCCGCGTCGTCGAGGTGCGCCAGACAGTCCTGGATCTCGGCCGGCGCTACGCCCGCAACTTCGAGATCGTGCGCAATGCGGGCGGGCCCCCAGCCGGTTGTCAGTCGCAGGGTTGCGACGTCGCTGGCGTGGCGCGCATCGTCGATCGCTCCGATTGCCTCGAGACGGTCGGCGGCCTGGCGTGCTGCGTCCGCGCCCTCGCGCTTGGCAATGCGTTGTTCTAGTTCGCCGCGCGCGTGTGAGCGGCGCCCGACCATTGCCGCGCCACGGTCGAGGGCGCGGGCCTCACGGGCACGCTGCTCCGCAGTGCGCTTGGTTGAAGCCGAGAGCGTGGCATCGACGAAGATCCCCAACTCAGTCGCAACGAGTGCGTCCAGAACGAGCCACGGGTTGCCATCGAGTTCGATGGCAACCCGTAGGTCTGTTCTCGGTTG
Organism: Thermoleophilia bacterium; assembly: GCA_037133215.1. Classification (GTDB taxonomy): domain Bacteria; phylum Actinomycetota; class Thermoleophilia; order Gaiellales; family F1-60-MAGs149; genus F1-60-MAGs149. Next base: position 2,802 of record JBAXOM010000060.1, read on the forward strand.
AACCGCGGTGACGACCCGCGCTGCCACGGGGGCTAGCCTTCAGCGACGACGGCGCCCTCGTCGGCGACCGCCACGGCCTCGTCGTCTGCATCAGCAGCGTCAGCGACGTCAGCAGGAGGAGGTGTCATTGGTGTGGCATCAGCCGGCGCGGTATTGCCACCACTGATCGTGATGCCCTGCGTCTCTTCGATCCGACGCGTGATGCGACTGAGGACGTCAGGATGCTCATCGAGGAATCCACGCACGTTTGCGCGGCCCTGACCGAGACGCTCCTTCTCGAAGGAGAAGTACGAACCGGACTTCTCGATGATGTTGTCTTCGAGGGCGACGTCGAGGACGGAACCCGACCACGAGATGCCGGTGCCGTAAATGATGTCGAACTCGGACTGACGAAACGGTGGTGCAACCTTGTTCTTGACGACCTTGACGCGCACGCGGTTGCCAATCGCATCCGTGCCCTCCTTGAGGGTCTCAATGCGACGAATGTCGAGTCGAACGGACGAGTAGAACTTGAGCGCTCGACCACCGGTCGTCGTTTCGGGCGAACCGAACATGACGCCGATCTTCTCGCGCAACTGGTTGGTGAAGATTGCGACCGTGCCGGTGCGATTGAGAACGGCCGTCAGCTTGCGCATGGCCTGGCTCATCAGACGCGCTTGGAGGCCGACGAAGGAGTCCCCCATCTCGCCTTCAATCTCGGCGCGTGGAACGAGTGCCGCAACCGAGTCGATCGCGACGACGTCGAGACCGCCAGAACGAATTAGCATCTCGGCAATCTCCAGCGCCTGCTCACCGTTATCCGGCTGAGAGACGAGCAGGTTGTCGATGTCGACACCGATGTTGCGTGCGTAGGTTGGATCCATTGCGTGCTCTGCGTCGATAAACGCGCAGACGCCACCCTTGCGCTGCGCCTCGGCAATCACGTGGTAGACGAGCGTCGTCTTACCCGACGATTCTGGACCGAAGATCTCGCAGATGCGTCCACGAGGCAGACCACCGACACCGAGGGCAAGATCGAGGCCGAGACAGCCCGTCGAGATCGCCGCAACCGGCGTACGTGTGGAATCGCCGAGGCGCATGACAGCGCCCTTGCCGTGTTGCTTTTCGATCTGCTGTAGCGCTGCCGCTACCGCCTTGTCTTTTTCGCTCATCGTGACCTCCTACCGGCTCGTGCCGGGTTGGACTGAATGCGGTTCGCTCGTGGAACTCAGTATGGCTGCCCACTCGGACGCCATTCATACACGCAACGTCGCGACTTTCGCGGGGTTCCTTACGCGTCTGCGGAGAGACGCTCATCCTGCAAAAGCAGGCGCACAAGATGCAGGCTAGTCAGCGCAGAATTCGTCCGCACCGCTTCACGATCTCCGGGAAAGGTACGCTCCAAAACTTGGCTCGTACCATGCGGTCCAACGACGGCCACGTAGACGAGCCCGACCGGTTTTTTATCCGACCCGCCCCCGGGCCCGGCCACGCCGGTGATGCCAATCCCAACGTCGCTGTGGAGTGTCTTGCGGGCCCCCTCTGCGAGGGCCAACGCCACCTCGGCCGAGACGGCTCCGTGCTCGGTGATCGTCGCCGAAGGAACGCCCACCTGTTCGATCTTGACGTCGTTCGCGTAGGCCACGATGCCGCCGCGCAAGACAGTCGAGGCGCCAGGCACAGCCGCGAAGCGCGCCGCCACCATGCCTGCGGTGCAACTCTCGGCGCAGGCCACGGTCAGCCCCCGCTGCTGGAGACCCTGAACGACACGGGCCTCGACCGGAAGATCATCTTCGGCGTACACGGCATCGCCAAACGCGCCCAGCAGACCGTCCGCCAGCGCCGTTCCGGCGGCACGCACCGCCGGTGCAAAGCGAATCACGACTTCGACCTCTAAGCGTGTCGCACAGATCGACGTTTCCGTGCCGTGACTATCTCCGCCGAGCTCGTCAAAGACGCGGGCCACAGTCGATTCGGGTGTGTTCCAGATGCGTAGGACGCGTCGCTCGAGCTGTGTCCCGAGCAGGCTGCGCATCGCATCGTGCTCGAGTGCGCGCCGCCAGACGTCGGCGAGTTCGGTAGGTGGGCCCGGCAGGACGACGATGGTGGTCTGGCCGGGCACGATCAATCCTGGAGCCGTGCCAGCAGGCGAAATTACGTGTGCACCGGCAGGCCTCATCGCCTGCTTGCGCGCACCGGGCAAGAGCTGCTCAACCGGAACGCCGCGCAGCGCTGCGTAGCCCGTCACGATCTCCGTGATCTCGACGAGCGCAGCCTCATCCAACTCGAGAGCAAGGCCGGTGACCTCCGCGACGATGGTGACCGTGCGATCGTCGTGCGTCGGTCCAAGTCCACCCGAGGTCACAATCAGGTCGTAGCCACCGGAGATGAGGTCGGCGAGCGCTGCCCGGAGGTGCTCCTCGCGATCGTCGACAGCGACGATCCGTTCGAGTCGAATGCCATGGCTATCGAGTGAGCGAGCGAGCGTTCCGCTGTTGCGATCCTGTGTGCGCCCGAGCAGGATCTCGGATCCGGTGACCAAGATCGCTGCAGTGAGGCGTCTGCTCACTGGGTGACCGCTGCCACGCGGCCGTTGGGATCGACGGAAAGCAGCGTATCCGTGGGGCCAGGCACGATCGGACTGCCATTAACGACAAGCGTGAGCGTGTTTGGTCGATCAAGTCGGATCAGGTAACCAGAGGACGATTTGGGCAACTGAAACCCATTGGGCTTGGTGGGATCAGGGTCGACCTTCTGTTGGAACAGGGGTGCCGTCCCCTCCGGCGATCCGAGCGCTCGAACGGTCAGGGTTACCTGTGCGAAGGGAATGACGAACACCACGGCTTGAGCTGCGGCGGAGGTCGAGTCGGGTGCGGTCTGTGCTGTTACGGCGGTCGCGACAGGATTGACGGCCGCCTCGGTAACGGTCACCACGTTGGTGCCGTCCGTGGCCGGCAACGGAGTCGTTCGCGTCGAGGGATAGGTCGCTGCGATCACGATCAAGATGGCAATCGCCAAGATGCCGACGATCGCGACGATCACGATCCCCGACCCGCGGCTGGAGTTTCGGTTTGCCCGGGCGCTGCGACGGCGCGGAAACATGACCTCGTCGTCGGCCTCCCACGGCGCCGACGAGAAACGCTCCGAGAACTCGTCAATCAAGAGCTGGGCGTCAAGCTCCAGAAACTCGCTGTACGATCGCAAAAAACCACGGGCGTACGTAGGTCCGGGCAGGCGCTCGAAGTCCTCTTCCTCAAGCGCGACGAGATAGCTCGAGCGAATCTTCGTAGCCTCAGCCGCCGTGTCAATGCTGATACCACGTTGTTCGCGTGCAGTACGCAGAGTGGCGCCGATCTCGAACATGCGCTCAGTCTATCGGTGTGAAAGGTGCGCTAGCGCGGTTCGGCTGCGAACCGGTACCCAACGCCGTAGTGCGTATGCACGTAGTCGTGGGTTTCGCTCTGCCGATCAAGCTTCTCGCGGATCTTGCGTACGCAGACGTCAACGGTGCGATCACGGTGTCGATAGGGAATGCCCCAGACGCGGCGCTGCAACTCGTCACGCGAAAGTGCGCGTCCCTCTTGGCGGGCTAAGGCAACCACGAGGCGAAACTCGGTGGGTGTCAATTGACTATCGATCCAATCGGACGGCGCCTGACCCGGTGCGATGCGAATAAATGCGCGCCGCAGATCCGGATCGATGCGTAGCCCGTCGACCTCAATTGCATCGCCGCGCGGCTCGGAGGCCGCGACCAGACGCGTGCGACGAAGGAGCGCTTCAATCCTGGCAATCAACTCGCGCATGCCAAATGGCTTCGACAGATAGTCATCGGCGCCAATCTCGAGGGTGTGCACCTTGTCATGCTCCGAGCCGCGCGCCGAGACGACGATCACGGGCACACCAAGATGGTCCTCTCGAATCGCCTCAGTCACGGCCCAACCATCGAGGCCGGGTAGCATCAGATCGATCACCGCAATGTCTGGGCGGGCGTGGCGGAGGCGACGCAGGCCGCGTTCGCCGTCCTCGGCGAGGTCGACATCGAAGCCGGCATGCCGCAGGTGCATGACCATCGCTTTTCCGAGAATCGGATCGTCTTCGATTACGAGAACACTTGGCATTGGTTGCAGGCTACGGTGCTGGCTGCACGTGATGGGTTGCAGCATGGTCGCGGGGTGGTAACGAAGTGGTGCCTGTGGAGCACGGGTGTCACGAACCGTCCGTTTGCCGGGTACTGTTGCCGAATGCAAATTCTCTACGCCGCACTCCTTATTGCCTGCGGCGTGATCGCGGGGTGGATTGGTTCCCGATTGTTGCGCCGATCGAATTACCGGCGCGATCTGGTGATCGCCGCGAATCCTGTTGCCGCCGATCCGACGTGGCAGATCGACGCACGTGTGCTCGCCGAGGCGATCCCTGTAGCCTGTTTTACGGTCAGTACCGACGGCCGCATCATCCAGATCAGCTCGCTTGGCTCACGCGAGTTCCCCATCCTGACAATCGGTGGTGAGCCGGAGGCGTGGTCGCCGTCGCTCGCTGAGGTTGTTGACCGCGCGATGCACGGTACCGACAGCGTCACACTCGAGACGATCTTTCTCGACCCCGCGCGCTCGCTCAAGGTGACGGCGCTTCGCTATACGAAGGGCGTCCTCGTGATGCTCCAGGATGTCTCCGAAGACGTCGACTTCGAGGAGGCCCGGCGCACCTTTTCAGCCGCGGTGTCACACGAGTTGCGGACCCCGCTCGCGCGCATTCTCGGGCTCGCGGAGACGCTAGCGCTGCCAGATATCGAAGACGAACGCGACGAGCTCGTGATCCAGATCGAGAACGAAGTCGATGGAATGCGCAAACTTATCGACGAGATGCTGCTCCTTGCAGCGCTCGATCGCGGGCGGTTAGCGGTCGCCGATGGCATCGCAGACGCCTGTGCGATTGCGGCCGGCGTTGTCGCTGACGCGCGTCAGCGTCGGATCGGTCGCGGTCGCGAGATCACGTTGTCCGCGCATGGCGAGGTCGACGTCCCGGTCGCCGCCCGCCTCTACGAGGTCGTGATCCAGAACCTCGTCGACAATGCCTTGATCCATGGCGGCCCCGAGGCGCGAGTCGATGTCACGGTCACAACCGCCCAAGATCTGGCCTACCTGACCGTCAGCGATACCGGTGCGGGCATTGGCGCTCAGCACCTGCCATTCGTGTTTCAGCGGTTCTATCGCGGCGATGCGGCACGCAGCGGCCCGGGTTCGGGGCTCGGCTTGGCGTTGGTCAAGCACATCATCGAGGCACATGGCGGCTCGGTCGTTGCAGAATCCGATGGGGCTACCGGTACGACAATTCGCGTCGTGCTTCCACTCTCTATGTAGCGGGCGTCGCGGCTTTGGCTTCGGGCTCGAAGCGATAGCCGACCCCATAGTGCGTCTGGATAAACGAGTATTCGGGCGATCGCATGTCGAGCTTCTCACGCAATTTACGAACGCAGACGTCGACGATGCGGTCACGCGGACGGTGCGGCGAACCCCAGACGCGCTGCTGGAGCTCGTCACGGCTGAGCACACGGCCACGCTCGCGCGCCAGCGTGACGAGCAGTCGAAACTCGCGCACGGTTAATTCGGCATCGACCCACGACCCGGGTGCCAGTTCGATCAGGGCACGGTGTGTGCGGAAGTCGATGCGAATGCCTGGCGCCTCGAGCGGGAGCTCGTCGCGCTCGGGGGCGGCTGCGGGCGTGCGGCCCGAGCGGCGCAGCGCGGCCTCGACGCGTGCCACGAGCTCGCGCATCGATGCCGGCTTGACGAGGTAGTCGTCGGCCCCGATGCCAAGCGCGTGGACCTTGTCGTGCTCGCTCGAACGAGCCGACAGCACGATCACAGGGGTCGTGACGCCCTCGGCGCGGATCTGTTCGATTAGGCCCCAGCCATCCGTGCCCGGCATCATCAGATCGACAACGCAGACGTCTGGACGCTCGAAGCGAATCTTGCGCAATCCTCGCTCGCCATCGGCGGCCCACTCCACGTCGTGGCCCGCCTTCGACAGGTGTCGTCGCATGACCCCTGCGAGAACCTCGTCGTCTTCGACAATCAGAACAGTCGCCATGTTAATAGTCTAACGGTCGGCCAGATCCGCGGGTTCGTTATATACTTTCGCCACTCGCGCAAGCGAGACGTGGTGGGCGTAGCTCAGCTGGTGGTAGCTCCGGGTTGTGGTCTCGGCGGTCGTGGGTTCGAGTCCCACCGCTCACCCTCGTTCAACGCTGGTTGCGCGGAGTCGCAACCAGCGCATTAGTCCCGGCTGGTGGTTGCGGGCCCGTCATCATGTACGTCGTGCGCTCAGCCGCATTGACGGCATGGTCACCGATCCGCTCGAGCCAGCGACCTGCAAAAAGCATGCGCGACGACCATCGCCGCAACTCGGGGTCGTTGACCTCGATCGAGAGAATCGTGTCTGAGAGTTTCTCGTTCTCGCGGTCAATCATCTCGTCGAGCGCTGAGAGCAGCCGAGCCGCATTCACATCGCGCCGCTCGTATGTGTCGACTGCGGTGCGCACCATCTCGGCGGCACGCTCGCCCATCGCGCGTAGCGCATCTGCGATTACTGCCTCATCGACGAGCGAGCGGCGTGGCGGTGGCGTTGCCAGATGCGCCACGCGGGCCGCGTTGTGCGCCGCGCGCTCGAGGCTGCGGTTGATGTGAAGTGCGGCCAGAATGGTCCGTACTTGGACTTCGGTGACTCGATGGGACACGAGTATCGATTCGACCAACTCATCTGTCCCGGCGTAGAGGTCCTTGACTGCGTCTTCGGCCGCTAGGGTCGACTCGAAAGCTTCTGCGCTCCAATCAACAAGGGCCCTCGTGGCTGAGGTCACGGCTTCGGCTGTGAGGCGACCAGACGCCTGGATTCCGTCGCTGAGTGTTTGGAGATCGTCAATGAGTGCGGTCGCCATTCGTTCTTTCCTTACAAGAAAATCCGCGGGTGTGATATCGCTGTAACAGAAATTACATTAGTTCACACTCGAAGGTAATGTTGTCTTCAATCATAAACGTTGAAGGCATGACCAGTGTGAACAGTTGGTAGCGCGTTGATCGACAATCGCCAACTGTCGGTAGGATGCTGGCGTGAGTTCGCCCGAAATCATTCCTGCGGAGAGTAGGCTGTTCAATCGCGAGATCTCGTGGTTGGCTTTCAACCACCGCGTGCTCGAGCTCGCAGCTGACCCGTCGGTGCCGTTGCTGGAGCGGATTCGCTTTTGCATGATTTACGCCAATAATCTCGATGAATTTTTCATGGTGCGAGTGGCGGGACTGATCGACCACGTGGTCCACAGCACCGAGCCGTCGGATGGAACGCCGCCCCAGCTGACGCTCGATGAGATCGCCGTGCGCTACCGCTCGATGCAGAGCGAACTCGAGGACACGCTTCACTCCGAGCTGCTACCAGCGCTCGCCGCCGAAGCTATCGAGATCGTCCCTCTCACTGCCTGTTCTACGGAAGAGCGGGAGCAGCTCGAGACCATCTTTGATCAGCAGCTCTACCCCGTCCTGACTCCACTCGCTGTGGGGCCAGGGCAACCGTTTCCCTACATCTCGAACCTCTCGCTCTCGGTCGGCGTGACCGTGCGCGATCCGTCGACGGGCGAGACGCGTTTTGCTCGCGTCAAAGTCCCCGAGGTGCTCCCGCGGCTGATCCAGGTTGGCGAGCAGTCGCGGTTTGTGCGCATCGACGAGGTTATTGCCAACGGCCTACCGGCGCTGTTCCCGGGGATGGAGATCGTGGCCTCGAGCACGTTTCGCGTGACGCGCGACGCGGACTTCCAGATCCAAGAGGGCGCTGACGACTTGCTCGAAGCAGTGGAGCGTGAGCTTTCACGTCGCCGCTTTGGCGATGTCGTGCGGCTGGAGATCGATGAGTCGATGCCTGCGGATATGCGCTCGATGCTGATCGAGGCGCTGGATGTTGACCTCCGACAGGTGTTTGCGATTCGTCCACCGCTCGACCTGAGTGGCCTCGGTGTCTTGACCAAGGTTGGTCGCCCTGATCTCCGCTTTAACTCCTGGCAGCCACAGGTGCCCAGCCGCCTGGCGGCAGACGACGACAAGCCCGTTGACATGTTTGCCGAGATCCGCAAAGCCGACATCCTTGTACATCATCCGTACGAGTCCTTCAGCGCATCGGTCGAGCGCTTTGTGGAGCAAGCAGTTGCTGACCCGAATGTGCTCGCGATCAAACACACGATCTACCGCACCAGTGGCGACGCTCCAATCGTGCCGGCGCTCGCCGTAGCCGCCGAAGAGGGCAAGCAAGCGGTAGCGCTTGTCGAAGTGACAGCTCGCTTTGATGAAGAGCGGAACATTCGCTGGGCCCGAGCGCTCGAGCGAGCCGGCGTCCACGTGGTCCATGGCAGCGTGGGCCTCAAGACGCACTGCAAGCTCGCACTTGTGGTCCGTCGCGAAGGCGAACGCACGCGGCGCTACGTCCATATCGGCACGGGCAACTACCACCCGGCTACCGCACGTGCCTATACCGACTTTGGAATCTTTACGTGTGACGAGGAGATCACCGCTGACGTCGCGGATCTCTTTAATCAGCTGACCGGGTTTGCGCGACCACAGGGCTTCGATGCGATTTGGACGGCTCCGATGCATCTCCGTCGCCAGGTCGTTGAAGAGATTCGTCGTTGTGGGCGCGAGCACACCGAAGCCGCGCCCGCCAGCATCACGCTGAAGATGAACTCGCTTGTTGATGCCGAGGTGATTGACGAGCTGTACTTGGCCTCGCAGGCCGGGGTGTCGATCGATCTGATCGTGCGCGGCATCTGTTGCCTACGTCCCGGTGTCGTAGGACTGTCGGAAAACATCCGTGTGGTTTCGATTCTTGGTCGCTTCCTCGAGCACGCGCGGGTCTTTCGGTTCGTCACCGACGTTGAGACGACGACGTACATCGGCAGCGCCGACATGATGCCGCGCAATCTAGATTCGCGGATCGAGGTGATTACGCCGGTGCGTGATGCTGAGCTGCGAGAACGGATTCACAGCGTGCTCGATCTCGAGCTTGCCGACAATTCCGGCTCGTGGAATTTGCAGGCCGATGGCGAATGGATCCGCCGCGTGCCCGAAGCCGGAGAGGAACTGATCTCTGCACAAGAGGCGCTGATGCACGAGGCAGTCGCCGGTTCGACTCCTGACAATCAGGGCCGGTTGACACGACGCGAAGAGTCGGCAGAGCGGATTCGACGGGCAGAACGCGGCGAGCGCTAGTTCGCGCTGCTGCGAACGAGTTCGCGTGCACGCAGCTGAGCCTCCTCGATTGACGCGCCGTAACACGTCGCACCGAGCAACAGCGCCTCGCTCTCACTAATGCCGTGACCTCCCACAAGCGTCGAGAATCCCGCGGCGTTAAGCGCTGCAAGCGCACCGCTCAAACCCTCGCGACCGACAAGGCAGGATAGAGCCACGAGGTCTGCCTGCTCGCGTTCTGCCATCTGGACGATTTCTGCAGCAGGCAGATCCGCACCTAGATAGTGGACCCGAAAGCCTTCAGCGTGAAGGCCGGCGGCAACCATTTGGGCGGCGAGGGAATGTCGATCGCCCAGCGGTGCGGCGACGATCACGACGCCGATGCGCGGGCCCGACTTGCTCGTTCGTGTGGTGCTGTACGCGAGAAGGCCCTCAACGATACGCGACGCGCGGTGCTCGACCCCGATGGTCAACTGATCGTCGA
>JBAXOM010000061.1:0-12347 GCA_037133215.1 Thermoleophilia bacterium
ACGACGAAACCGCCGACCGCTTTAGCATTCTCGGCACCGTCGAGCAGCACGTCGCGAAGCTCAAAGAACTCGAAGCAATTGGCGTCAAGCACTTCAACATCTACTTGATGGCCGGCGATCGCGAGCGCACGATTGACGTGTATGGCAGTGAGGTTATTCCCCAGTTCACTGGGGAATAACCTCACTGCCATCGCGACGGACATGAGATCCGCGGGCTTCAAATGTCGGCCCCGCAGGGGCGGACATAGGAAGCCCGCGGATCGCATGTCCGAAGCGAGAGTGGCGGTGGGAGTTGAGTAGTTCGCGTGTCGAGCGTGGTCGTGTTTGAACCACAACCACAACCACCACCACAACCACCACCACTTACCACCCGTAGCTGTGGGGCGTACGTGCGAACCGCGGGGCTCCCATGTCCGCCCCTACGGGGCCGACATGGATACCCCCGCGGTTCTCACATCCGCCCCACCAAGACGCCTCAGGAAGCCCCGACCCGATCGATCGCACGTCCAACCGCAATCCCAAACGCCTGCGCGGCGAGCAGCAGGTGCTCCTCCGGCGTGTCCTCCTCGGGGCAGTGAGAGAGACCGTTGATCGATGAGGCAAACAGCATCACGGTCGGCACCATCCGTGCCATCTCGGCCGCGTCGTGCAGCGGCCCCGAAGGCAGGGCACGGTCAGTGCCGGTCACTTCGCGCACCGCGGCGCGCGCGTCCTCGATCAGCGCGGGGTCGAACGGGATTGGTGGGATGCGCCAGAGCTGCTCCCAGCCGACGGTGCAGCCAAACTCGGCGGCAGCCTGTTCGGAGGCGGCCCGCGCGTCGGCATTCATCGCGGCGAGAACAGCTGCATCGATGTGGCGCTGGTCAACGAGGATCTCGGTGACACCCGGAACGGCCGTCACCACGCCGGGCGTACAGGTCGCATTGCCAATCGTCGAGACACCCTCGTGGGCAATCGCGACGTCGCGCAACAGCAGAGCGAAGCGGGCAGCAGCCGAGAAGGTGTCTTTGCGCTGCAGCATCGGGGTCGAGCCGGCGTGTGCGGCCTGGCCACGGAAGGTGACGGTGTAGCGCTCGACGCCAACCGTGCCAAGCACCGCGCCGACTGCCAACCCCTCGCTCTCAAGCACCGGACCCTGCTCGATGTGGAGTTCGAGGTAGGCCTCGACGTCCTCGATCCGGCGCTTAGCAAGATGCGACTGGGCGAGGTCGACGCCCATCGCCTTGAGTGCATCGTCGAGGCGAATGCCGTCCTTGTCGGTGAACTCCTTAACGTCGTCGATCTCGAGCGTTCCAGCGAACGCCGATGAGCCGAGCAGGCTGCGACCAAAGCGCGCGCCCTCCTCATCTGCCCAATCGACAAGCTTGACCGTGCACGGTGGCGTACCTCCGGCAGCGGCAGCGCGCAGCACTTCGAGACCCGCCATCACGCCCAATACGCCGTCGAGCCAGCCGCCGCGCGGCACAGCATCGACATGGCTGCCAACGACGACTACCTCGGGTCGAGCACCGGGCAGGGTCGCCCAGATGTTCCCGCACTCATCCATCTCATGCGTGACGCCGGGGATCTCGGCGAGCTTGGCGCGCAAGAAGTCGCGAGCCTTGACCCAGTCGTCCGTCCAGGCGAGACGCCGGGCGCCGTCGGGGCCGCCCGTCAACTCGCGTAGCTCGTTTAGATCGCGGACCACGTTGGCGGGCTCGTAGGCGGTTGGGCTCATGCCCGAGAGAATACTGCCTCTAGCAGTGGATTTCCCGCCAGCGTGGCTATGCTGCGCTCGAACTAGTCGGAGGCTCAATGCGCATCACGCTCTGTGACGTCGGCCCGCGAGACGGGCTCCAGAATGATCCAGTCCAACTCGAACCTGCCGTGCGTGCAGAGCTCGTCGACCGACTGTCCGAGACGGGTCTGCCTCGCATCGAGGCGACCTCGTTCGTCAACCCGAAGGCTGTCCCACGCATGGCCGGTGCCGCTGAGGTGATGGGCGCGATCACACGCAAGCCCGGCGTCATCTATGCAGCGCTCGTCCTCAATGGTCGCGGCCTGGACGATGCGATTGCCGCGAACGCCGACGAGATCCACGTCGCCTATCCGCTGACGAACACGTTTTGTCGGAAGAACCAAAACGTCACGCTGGACGAGGCAACCACGATCGCAGGCCAGCTTGTCACCGGAGCGAAGGCAGCGGGCAAGCGCGTCACCATGACGCTCGGTGTCAGCTTTGGCTGTCCCTTCGAAGGACCGGTCGACCCGGGCCTCGTCGTCGAGCACGCCCGCCTCGCTGTCGCTGCGGGCGCCGACGAGATCATCCTCGCCGACACCGTTGGCGTTGCCGTCCCGACGCAGGTCTCGTCGCTGGTCCCCGCGACGCTCGCCGCCTCGAGCGGCACGCCCGTTGGTCTGCACCTGCACAACACGCGCAACACGGGCTATGCCAATGCGGCCGTCGGGCTCGAGGCCGGTGCGACCATCTTCGATGCCTCGATCGGCGGTCTTGGTGGCTGTCCCTTCGCGCCGCGCGCAACGGGCAACATCGCGACCGAGGACCTCGTCTACATGTTCGAGGGCATGGGCGTCGAAACCGGCGTTGATCTCGATGCGTTGATCAAGGTCAGCGAATGGCTCGGCGGAGTGATGGGACGCGACCTTCCGGGCCTCGTCCATCGCGCTGGACCGTTTATCCCTGTCGGCACCGACTAATTCCAGAGGCCCCATGTTTCAGCTGAACAACGAATCGACCAACGCATGACCCGCATTGCCTTTTGTGGCGTGGGCACGATGGGCCGCCATCTGGTGCGGCACCTCGTTGCCGCCGGCCACGACGTCCGCGTCTTCGATCCCGTGCCCGCTGCGATGGAGTATGCGGCGAGCCTTGGCGCGACCGCGACCGCGACGAGTGCGGCGGAGGCCTGCGCCGACGTTGAGGTCTGTCTGCTTTCGCTTCCTTCGACCAAGCTCGTCGCGAGCGTGGCCCGCGAAGCCGCCGCTGCACTACCCCGAGGCGCCGTGCTGGCCGATCTCTCGACCAGCCCGCCCTCGCTCGCAGAGGAGCTCGCTCGCGAGCTCGAGCCAACGGACCTGATCGTCGCCGACTGTCCCCTCTCGGGTGGTCCCATCGGCGCCGAGGCCGGCACGCTCAGCTCGATGATCGGCGGCTCGGACGAGGCCTACGCCATCCTCGAGCCAATCGCTCAGGCCTGGAGTGCCTTTGTCGTCCACGTCGGAGGCCATGGCGCTGGTCAGGCCGCGAAGCTCTGCAACAACATGTTGGCTGGCACCCATATGGCCGCGCTCTGTCTGTCGCTGACACTGGCGCGACGCTCGGGTATCGACGACGCGATGCTGTTCGACATTCTCTCGCGCTCGACGGGCGACTCGCGGGTCATGCGTGCGCGCTATCCCGCTGCCGGCGTCGACGATGCGCATCCCGCCAACCGCGACTTCGAAGCGCTCTTTACGCTCGACTTGATGACGAAGGACATGGAGCTCGCGACCGTCTTCGCCGCCGAGAGCGGTCTCGACCCCGAGCTGCTCGAGGTCGTCACCGGTATCTATCACGAGGCGCAGGCCGCTGGCTTTGGCGGCCTCGACTACTCCGGTCTCGTCAAACTCGAACGCGAACTGCCCTCGGGCGAGTAGTCGTGACCACGCAGGACCTCACGATCTCGTTCTCGCTCGCCGGCGAAGTCGCCGTCGTCACCGGTGCGGCCCAGGGTCTTGGTCAGGCCGCAGCAGCCGCGCTCGCCCAACAGGGTGCCGACGTCGCCTGCGTCGATCTCGACACCGAGCGCTGTGCAGAAACGGTTCGACTCGTCGAGGCACATGGACGCCGGGCGCTCGCTGTGGGCTGCGACGTCTCGTCGAAGGCGGACGTCGATGCCGCAGCAGACAGGATCGTCGCCGAGCTCGGTCCGATCAGTTTGCTGACGACCTGTGCCGGTGTGCTGACGGAGAACGTGACGGCCGAGCAGGTCCGCGAGGAAGATCTCGATCGACTCTGGGACGTCAACGTCAAGGGCTCATTCCATTGGGCGGTCGCTGCGTCTCGCTCGATGATCAGTGCCGGGCGTGGCCGCATCGTCCTCGTCTCCTCACAGGCGGGCCTCGTCTCGCTGCCGAGCCAGAGCGCGTACTCGATGTCGAAAGGCGCGGTCGCCACGATGGCGCGCAGCTTGGCGATCGACTGGGCCAAGTACGACATCACCGTCAACGCTGTCTGCCCGACATTCATCTGGACGCCGATGGCGGCGCCGATGCTCGAGATCCCCGAAGTCCTTGCCGCCGCTACGCGTCGGATCCCGCTCGGACGCGTGGGTCAACCGCAAGACATCGGTGGCGTCGTCGCGTTCCTCTGCTCGCCAGCCGCCTCGCTGATCACCGGCGTCGTGTTGCCCGTCGATGGTGGCTGGACCGCCGGCGAGCCAGAGCTTCCGCTCTAGCCGCGTGTGACGGGGCGGCGCTGTTCACCCACGAACTGATGACCAGAGACACCGCGGCACGCGAGGAATTACTGACGGGCATAGGTCTTTACTACTGCCTTGTTGATGCTAGTATCTTCATTTAGTATTCGTTCTGGCTGAGCGACTCGGCCCGATCGACAACTCGGGGCTGACAGGCCCAGCCCGACTGTAAAAGGAAGTGCCATGAACCTCACAGATCTCACAATCTCGTTCCAGCTCGACGGCGTCGCCGTCGTCACCGGCGCCGCACGGGGCATCGGCCAAGCGGCCGCGGTTGCGCTGGCCCAGCAGGGCGCCGACGTAGCCTGCGTCGGCCGCAACGCCGACGACTGTGCCGAGACGGTCGCCCTCGTCGAGGCACTTGGCCGGAAGGCGCTCGCCGTCGGGTGCGACGTCGCGTCGCGCGCCGAAGTCGACGCAGCAGCGGAGCTCATCGTTGCCGAGCTCGGCCCGATTGCGTTTCTCGCGACCTGCGCCGGCGTGCTGACAGAGAACGTCACTGCCGAAGAACTCACAGATGAGGACCTCGACCTGCTGTGGTCCGTCAACGTCAAGGGTTCGCTCTACTGGGCGGTCGCTGCTTCGCGCTCGATGATCCCGGCTGGGCGCGGCTCGATCGTGCTGATCTCCTCCCAAGCCGCACTCGTTTCGCTGCCGCATGAGACGGGCTACGGGATCTCGAAGGGCGCCGTCGCAACGATGGCCCGCACCCTTGCGATGGACTGGGGCCAGCACGGCGTCACGGTCAACGCGATCTGCCCGACGATTATCCGAACGGCAATGGCAGCGAAGGGCATGGCAGGGAAGGGCGAAATTCCCGCGGTCAACGCCGCCCTGGCTCGCCGGATCCCGCTCGGGCGCGTGGGCGAGCCACGGGAGATTAGTAGCGTCGTGGCGTTCCTCTGCTCCCCCGGTGCCTCGCTGATCACCGGCGTTGCGCTGCCCGTGGATGGCGGCTGGACCGCCGGCGAGCCCCTACCGTCGTTCTAGGTCGAGACGGGCCGGCCACGCCCCGGGCGGAACAGTGGGAAGCCGTCGTTGACGATCTGCTGCCCGCGCGAGAAGACGTGAACGACGCGGCCCGTCAACTCCTGGCCGTGCCAAGCCGGAGCCTTGCCACGCCCCTCAAGCCCAGACGGATCGACAGTCCACACGGCTGCCGGATCGACCAGCACGACGTCGCCATCTGCTCCGACCTGAAGCGAGCCCTTCTGCGGCCAGATACCTAGTCGGCGCGCTGGGCGCTCCGCCGTAATCGCGCAGAGTGTCGGCAAGTCGATTGCTCCTGTCGCCACACCGAACGAGAGCAGCGCCGGCAGCATCAGCTCGATTGAGGCGAGCCCGACCCAGCCGTCGAACCCGTTCAAGGGCTCAGAACGATGGTCGCTGATGACGCCTTCGAGCGTGCCATCGACAAGTGCACTCCACAGCGCCGCGCGATCGAGGTCTGTGCCGAGCGGCGGTGCGACCCGCAGCGGATCAGGCAGCTCAGTAAGGCAGAGGTGCGCGAGCGATGTCGAGGCTGTCGCCAGACCCAGTTCCGCAACCGCTCCCACAGTCGAGACGGGTGCGATGTGCGGTGCGATGTCCGCCAGAGCACCAAGCTGTCCAAGGATCTGGACACGACTCTGTTCGGCAGCCGCGCCACGCCTACCCGCAGCATGAACCGTGATCGGAAGACCAGCCAGTGCCGCAATCCGCAAAAGTGCGCCTGGACCAGCCGTTGCCGCATGGTCAATCGCGTCCAGATCGAGCACGGCGCCAAGGAAGCCAGCCTCACCGGCGATCGTCTGCAACCGCGCGCTCGAATCACTGGCGGGTTGCCCGATGCCCACAAGAAAGCCCCAGTCAACAAAGACCTGACCCGCAGCGCGATTGCACGCATCCCGGAATGCAACATCAAGCGTCTCGTTCGCGGCGGGCAGTACGGGCGCGATGATCGTCGTAACCCCACCCCGCGCGGCAGCGATCGTGCCCGAGCCAAGATCGTCAGCAGGTGCCTGATTGCTTTTCGGATTCGCGAGCTGCGCATAGGTATCGATGGCTCCCGGCAGGGCAACCAAACCGGTCGCATCGAACTCCTCGACCGGTTCCTCGTCGAGTTCGTCTGTGACAGCCAGATCGACACCACGCGCGACGATCCGCCCATCGCGAATTAGGAGATCTCCAACGCTCGGATCCGCTTCGTCGCCAAAGAGGACAGTGCGGATAACAGTGGTGGCCATGTCGAAACGGTACCGTGCTCCAGCTAAATCAGTGGGAGATCGATGCGAAACCCAAATAGTTGAGCATCATTCTGACCACACGGCCAGGCCCAGTTGCGCTCTGTAGTAGGGCCCACCGGTTTGACACTACGTCCTGTCCCGCCTATAACCTCTGTTTACCGATGACTTCTGCTGAGGCAGCACTTCGGTAGAGGAGAGACTGTGTAATCCCAACCGGATTACACGAGACCACAGGGGGAACGAATGAGTAGTTCGGAATCCGACAACATGCGCCGCATGAATCGTCGACAATTCGTCAGGAATGCCGGCCTCGCCGGTGTTGGCCTGACCGCAATGGGTGCACTCGCAGCCTGCGGTGGTAGCGATTCGGGCTCGTCGAGCTCCGCCGCCGCTGACACGGCTGCAGCATCCACTGCCGCCGCCGACGTACCGGCATACCAGGGCTCGCTGAGGATCGTTGGCCTCGGCGTCGACCTGATCGACCCGATCAAGGCTGCCTTCGAGAAGGCAACGCCTGGTGTCACGCTTGAGTTCACTGTCAAGTCGACGCCTGAGTGCACGCAGATTGCGCTGACTCAGCCCGATTCGGTCGACATGATGTCTGGCTACTACCAGCAGATCGATCAGGTCTGGCCTTCCGGTAACTTCATGGCCATTCCGACCATGGACATGACGCGTTACGCCGAGCTGTCGCCGCTGATCACCAAGGGCTCGATCACTCCTGGTGGCAATCCGGGCCAGGGCGACGCTGCCTTCCGTAAGCTCTACGCCACGTCGGACACGGAGCTCAGCGAGACCGAAACTGACATGTTGACCTTGATCCCAGGCAACAACAACGCTGACTCCTTCGGCTACAACTTCAAGGAGCTCGGCCCGCAAGACTCGTGGGCGATCCTCGTGGATCCGCAGCTCAAGGGCAAGGTTGCCTTGATCGACGATCCGACGATCGGTCTGATGGATGCCGCAATGGCAGTCGAGGCCAATGGCGACATGACGTTTGTCGACAAGGGCAACATGACGAAGGCCGAGATCGACGAGCTGATGACGATTCTGATCAGCCTCAAGAAGGCTGGACAGTTCCGTGGCTTCTGGGCCACCTTCGACGAGTCCGTCAACTTCATGTCCTCCGGCGAGGTTCTCGTCGAGTCCATGTGGTCGCCAGCTGTCTCGCTTCTCCAGGCGCAGAACTTCCCGGTGCGGTACGCCGCTCCGAAGGAAGGCTATCGCGGCTGGGGTGGTGGCACGATGATCACGAAGCACGTGGCGTCCGACCCATCGAAGTTGGCAGCCTGCTTGGCGTACGCCAACTGGTGGAACACCGCTGAGCCGGCCGGCATCATGGCTGCTCAGGGCTACTACAACGGTGTCATCGCGGCATCGCATGAAGGCCTTGCTGCATTCAAGGACGGAGCCGACTATGACGGCTTCTACCTTGGTGGCCTGGCTGCTACTGGCACGCTGAACGATCCGTTCGGTCAGCCCAGTATCAAGAAGGGCGACAAGCGCGACGGCGGCTCGTACGAAGAGCGCTGTGGCAACTTCAACACGTGGAACAGCTATATGACCGAGGCTGACTACGTGAACCAGAAGTGGCAGGAGTTCAAGAGCGCGTAAGCGTTCGTTCGATACGTACTACCCGGAGGGGGCGGCTTCGGCCGCCCCCTCCGCATCTATTTCACAGCGAGAGACAGGAACCACGGTGAGTGATACAGGCCTAGTATTGAAAGAGGTGTACCGGGTCTTCCCCGGCGACATCACTGCGGTCTCGGATGTAAATCTTGAGATCAAAAACGGCGAATACATCGTGTTTCTCGGCCCTTCGGGCTGCGGCAAGACGACGACGCTGCGCATGATCGGTGGCCACGACGATCCGTCGAGTGGCACGATCACGATCGATGGTGAGCTGCTGAATGGCGTGTCTCCCGCGAAGCGTCCGATCACCACCGTGTTCCAGCACTACGCGCTGTTCCCTCACAAGTCTGTGCTCCAGAACGTCGCATTCGGTCTGAAAATGCAGGGCATGGACAAGACCGCGCGCGAGCAGCAGGCGACGGCGGCGATCGAGCTCGTCGGCCTCGGCGCGATGATGCATCGCAAGCCGCGTGAGCTCTCCGGCGGCCAGCAGCAGCGCGTTGCCCTCGCACGCGTGCTCGTCACGCGCCCGAAGGCGATTCTGCTCGACGAGCCTCTCGGCGACCTCGACCGCCTTCTGCAGATGAAGATGCGCGTCGAGTTGCGTGGGTTGCAGCGAGAACTGGGCATCACGTTTATCCACGTGACGCACAACCAGGAAGAGGCGCTCTCGATGGCCGATCGCATCGTCGTTATGGGCGATGCAATCATCCAGCAGGTCGGAACGCCAACCGAGTTGGCCCGTCATCCGCGCAACGAGTTCGTCGCCAAGTTCATGGGCGACAACAACGTGCTGCACGGCACGATCGAGTCGGCTACCCGCGACATTGTGGTCATTGACACGCCGCACGGCAAGGTCGAGGTCCCTGGGACCGGCACGCCCGGCGAACGGGGCTCGATGGCAATCCGCGCGAGCGCCGTCACGATCAGCACGGACGAGGTCCCTGCTGTCAATGGTGTCCGCGTGCGGTTGGACTTTGTCGAATACCTTGGCGACGCCGTCAAGCTTCACCTCGACTTCAATGGCGAGCCATTTCTTGCCAAGGTTGACGAGGAGCGCTTTGGCGAAGTCCAAGCCTTCGAAGGCAAGTATGTCACGGCGACGTGGGCAGTTGAGGACGGTCATCTCCTTGAGCAGTAACGATCACTCCGCCCTTGATGAGGCGCTCGCGGAGGTAGCACAGGCAGATTCGTTGATGGGAGGGAGTGCCGCGGTCGTTGCAACGACGGGTCCACGCCGCTCGCCCCTGATGACGCTCGCCTGGGTCTTGCCAGGCACGATCTGGCTGCTGCTCTTCCTGATCGCCCCACTTCTCATGATCGTGCTCGTCTCGGTCTGGGAGCGCACACCGGTTGGCTTTCAGGCCTTCTCGTTCTCGTTCGACGCCTACGGTCGTCTGTTCGAGACAAGCGTCTATCTCGAAACGTTGAAGAACACGATCCTGCGATCGCTGCTGGTGACTGCTCTCTGCATCTTGATTGGCTATCCAATCGCGTACTACCTCGCGCGCTGCGTGAAGACTGTCAAGTTCCAGATTGCGCTCTTCATCGTCGTACTCGCACCATTCTGGGTCGCGTACGTCGTTCGCATCATCGCGTGGTTGCCCGTGCTCGGTCGTCAGGGAGTGATCAACTACTTCCTCGTCGACGTGTTGCACGTGGTGGGTGAGCCAATTTCGGCACTGTTCTACTCGACGTTCGCAATTACGCTCGCGCTCGTCCAGTTGTACGTTCTGTTCATGGTTACGCCGATCTTCTTCCAACTGGCAACGCTGGACAACGCTGCGATCGAGGCCGCTCGCGACCTCGGTGCAACGCCCGGCAAGGTGTTCCGGGAAGTTATCTTCCCGTTGTCCCTGCCAGGTGTGCTGATTGGATGTATCTTCGTGTTCGTGCTTGTGATGGGTGAGTTCGCCACTGTGCGCATCATCGGTGGCGGCACGATCCAGTCCGTTGGCACCCTTGTCAACGACTACTACACCATTCCCGACCTGCCGGCTGCTGCCGCAGCGGCGACGATCCTTGTTGCCGTGATGACGGTTGGTGTCGCGATCCTGCTCCGCTTCTCCAAGATTCGAGAGGTCGTCTGATGACCTATATCTGGTACCTCATTGCACTCATACTGCTGGCAATTCCGTTTGCGTCGATGGTCTTTCTGCCGATCAGCAAATCGAAGCCAGTGCTAGTGATTTTCTTCCTGATCTTCATCGTGTTCATGTATGGCCCGATGTTGACGATGGGTGTGCTCTCGTTCCAGGGACCGTTCGGCAGCATGACGCTGCCGGCCAAGGATCTTGGTTCGCTGCACTGGTTTACCGAGCTCCGTTCCGACTCCAGCCTGATGGTTGGTGTGCGTGACGGCATTAGCAAGTCACTCTGGATCTCGCTTGTGGTGGCAGCCATTACGGCTTTCCTCTCGCTCAGTCTCGGCATGGCGTTCCGACGCCAGTTCCGGGGTGGCGGCATCCTGTTCTACGCGATCCTGCTGAGCCTGATGACACCGGGCTTGCTGCTCTCGCTGGGCCTTTCATTCCTCTTGTATTACATCGGGTTCCACAAGGGCGAAGGCACACTCGGGTATTTGCCGATCATCGGCGTGCAGGCCGTCTGGGCGTTGCCCTTCGGATTCCTCGTGATGATGTCGGTGTTCAACCGCTATGACGCCCGTGCGGAAGAGGCGGCACGCGACCTGGGAGCGTCGAGCTTTACGACGTTCCGCGAGGTGACGTTGCCGTTGATCTGGACTGGTGTGTTTGGTGCTGGCCTGTTCGGCTTTACGCTGGCGCTCAACGAGTTCGAACGAACATTCCTGATCTCGGGTGCGATTAACACGCTCCCGCTCAAGCTCTACATCATCACCTCGTCCTCGGTGCTCCGGCCGTACGTGTACTCGCTGGGCGTCGTGACGATCATTATCTCGTTCCTCCTGATCGGTGTCTTCTTGCTCGTCAGTGCAGTCACTGGCCGTAAGAAGGACTTGGCGATCGAGGAGGACGGCAGTGGTGTCGACGATCTTCCATCGATGTCTGCCGCCACCGCTTCGGGCGACTAGGACAACGCAAGCTGGCCCCGCCCCACTCTGGTGGGACGGGGCCTTTTGTGTTTCTGTACCTTGTTTATGAGGCTGGATTCTGGTTGGCGTTTCTGGTCGCACTATTCGACGAGTCCGCTGGCGCTCTAGACTTGCCCCATGACTGAGTACCGAGACGGCGGCTGTATCTGCGGCGAGATTCGCTACCGCGCACCCGAGCCCATCCGCCCTATCAACGTCTGCCATTGCTCGGAGTGCCGACAGATGGCTGGTGGGCCGTCGGCCTTCACGGCCTGTTCTGCTGAGGACTTCGCTCTGCTGAGCGAGGGCGACCTGCGTTGGTTCGCCGGCCCAACCAGTTCAACGGGTGGTGAGCGCGCCTTCTGTGGGCGCTGCGGAACGTACCTCCTGTTCCGCATTCCTAACGATCCCTTGATCTACTTCTCCGCCAGCACGCTTGACGACGAGAGCGGCCTCCACATCGAGGCGCACATCTTCTGGGACAGCCGTGGACCCTGGGAGGTCGCCGACGGCCTGCCGACAATCGACGGCTACGGCGACGAGGGACTCGCGGCGATCTACGAGTAGTGGGCGATCAGGGTCCGCTCGGATTCCATGGAGGACATGACAAGTGCGCACTTGTCATGTCCGCGGTACGAGGGGCGAGGGGCGAGTGAATCAAGGTCCGCTCGTGATCCAAGGAGGACATGACAAACCCCGGTTTGTGGTGTCCCCCTCGCGCCTTGCCGGCAAACCGGATTTGTAGAGAGGGAAGGGGGACACCACAAACCGGGGTTTGTCATGTCCTCCTCCCTAGACGCCTCTACTTCGTGACTGCAGCAACCACCGGAGCAACCCCGCCCGTGGCGAGATTGTCGACGGCGGCGATGATCGCATCCATCTGAGCATCGTCGAAGACACTGACTGCGAGCGAACGAAACTTCGTGCACATCTCGTCGTACGAGAGGCGGTTCTCGGGATCGCCCTTGGCGAACTCGAGGC
>JBAXOM010000062.1:0-12131 GCA_037133215.1 Thermoleophilia bacterium
GGCCGCGCATCCGCCTCGTGCACCGTCAGGTGCGCCTCACCCATGCCGAGATAGCGGTAGCCGACGTCGGTCACTGTCGGATCGATCTCGACTCCGTCGATCTGCCACGTCGGCCAAAAGTGCGCGTACTGCACCGCCGTCGTGCCGCCAGCGTTGCCGAGCACCGCCAAATCGGCATCGCGGGGCCGGTCGATCGCAACCGGAAGGCAGGTCAGACGGTCCCAGTAGCCGCCAACTAATCCCGAGGACCCGACCTTGACCGAGTGTTTCGCCCAGCCTTCGTTGAGTCGCAGCACCCTCTCGCCCTGTTGGTCGTCAACGACCTGTACGAATTGATACGCAGACTCGCCCTCCCAGACGACATGGTCACCCGGCGCCGCCTTGACGCCCTGTTCCGGCACCAGAAGCAGCAGCGCGATCCCGACGGGGACGAGGAACGCGAGCCGTGGCAGTAACGGCAACGCGGCCGCTGCCAAAATCAAAGCCAACACGAGCAGGGTCCGGCGCGTGCCAATCCATGGCACCAAGAGGAGCACCGAGACGAACGTGCCGAGCAACGAGCCGACCGTCGACAGGGCATAGAGGCGACCCGAGACCCGACCGGCCTCCTCAACGCTCGTGACCGAGAGGCGAATGGCCCAGGGCGCAACCGCGCCGAGCGCCGTGATTGGGACAGCAAAGGCCAGCAGCACGGCGACGAACGAACTGATCAAGACCCCGGCCGAGACGTCCGCGAAGGCGTCGGTGGCGAGCGTTAACAGTGGGCGCGTGGCGAAGGGTAAGGTGGCAATCGAGGCGGCCGCAACCAGCACCACACCCCCTAACGCGCGCTGCGTCGGCCAGCGGTCGGCGATGCGCCCACCCAGCCAGTAGCCCACGGACAGGTACAACAGAGTGAGTCCAATCACGTTGGCCCAAACCAACGTTGACGTGCCAAAAAATGGCGCCAGCAGACGCGCCGCCGTCAGCTCGACGCCGAGCGACGAGAAGCCCGCCGCAAAGACCAAAACGTAGAGACGAGCCATGCGCACGAGCAAACGGTACCCGCATCGCACCAACCTGTGTCCCTGCGCCTTAACAGAGACACAACACAAACCACCAACAACGCTTCACATACCGCCGATACAACTTGTCTCATGAACGAGAACTGGACTCCCACCAATTACCCGACCACCCCTCCTCCCGCTGCCGCAAACCAAAAGCAGCGTGGCTCGCGCCTCGTCGTACCTGTGCTGATTGCCTCGCTCCTCTCGGCCGGTTTGGCCGCTGGCGGCACAGCGCTCGTCGTCAACCAAGACGGCGGTGGCTCCACCACGATTGTTCGCCAGGTTGCGAATCCCGCCAACAGCAGCGACTCCAGCAGCTCCGTGATGCCCGTCGCCTCGACTGGCGGCATGTCCATCGAAGCGATGTACAAGAAGTACGGCAACGGCGTGGTTCGCGTTGAGCACTCCGGCGGCCTCGGCTCCGGTTTCGTGATCGACAGCGAGGGTCACATCCTGACCAACGCGCACGTCGTCGATGGCGCTCAGGGTGAGATCACCGTCTCGTTTTCGAATAACGAAAAGGTTGTTGCGAAAGTCGTCGGTGTTGACAACGCCACGGACGTCGCCGTCCTCAAGGTCGACGTGCCGAGCTCGGCGTTGACCGTGATTCCTCTCGGCGACTCGGCCGCGCAGCAGGTCGGCAGTGAGGTCGTCGCGATTGGTAACCCATTCGGCCAGGACCGTACCGTTACCAGCGGCATTATCTCCGCCGTCGCGCGTTCGATCCAGGCTCCGAACGGCTTCAGCATCAACGGTGCCATCCAGACCGATGCGGCTATCAACCACGGCAACTCGGGTGGTCCGCTGCTCGATATGTCTGGACAGGTCATCGGCATCAACTCGCAGATCGACACGGGTGGCCAGGCCAACGCCGGCAGCGTCGGCATCGGCTTTGCCATCCCGATCAACCTGGTCAAGCAGGTCGCCACGGACATCATGGCGACCGGCAAGGCGCAACATGCCTGGCTCGGCGTTCAGCTCTCGGATGTCGACCCGACAATGGCCTCGAAGACCAAGATCGGCTCCGACTACGGCGCCATGGTCGCGAAGGTCACGACCGGGTCGCCGGCCGCTAAGGCCGGCCTGACTGGCGCGACAGGTGAGACCACGATTGGGGGACAATCGTACGCGGTCGGTGGTGACGTGGTCGTGGAGGCCAACGGCACCAAGATCGAAGGCGTCAAGGATCTTCAGGCCGCTGTCTCCTCGTTGAAGCCAGGCGACAAACTTGAGCTCGTCGTCAAGACCAGTGCTGGAGAGACCAAGAACATCACGGTAACCCTCGGCGATCAGCCGCAGGATCCAACCGCGCTCGCCGGCTAAGCCACTTCTCCTTAGCTGACGACTGATTGGCGGGGTCGAGCCTCCTCCGGGCTCGGCTCCGCCAACGCTCGTTGACGGCATAGGCGGACTTTGGCGAGCCCACGCGTTACCGCGCCGACGACTCCTCGGTCACACCAGGCCGAAGGCGAGGTACTTAGCGCTTATCAGCGATTTGGGCGAGCAGCGCGACAATCGTGCCGACGACCACCCAGAGCACTGCACCCACAACGGCCGCTCCAACACCAATAGCGATCGTGAGGGCGGTTCCGCCAATCAGGCCCGCGGTCAGCGCGATTGCTGCGTGGAGCACTGCCATGGCGTAAGCGGCGACGGTGGCGCGGGGAGCCTGTCCGGCTGCGCGTGAAAATCGTTCGGGAATCGTATCCATCTCGCGCATCCTACCCGGCGTCGCCATCTGCAGGGGTAGAGTCTCGGTGAAGAAGCGATTCTGCCCCTGTTTTCTGAAAGCTATCGATGCGTGCCCTCCTGATCGTCAACCCCGTTGCGAGCCGCGTCAATTCGGCTGTTGAGAGAACTGCTCAGCGTGAGCTCGAAGAGTCGGCCACGGTCGAAGTCGTCCGCACGACACGTCCTCTTGAGGCCGCCGCTTTGGCGCGCAAAGGCGTTGATGAGGGCTTTGATGCGGTAATCGTGCTCGGCGGCGATGGTACTGCGAACGAGGTGCTCAACGGGATTGGTGCTGAGGTGCCGATTGGACTCCTCCCCGGCGGGGGTACGAGCGTGATGGCCCGCAACCTCGGGCTACCACCCTCGATCCCGGCGGCGGCTCGTCGCCTCGCCGTCGCCATGCGCGAAGGCACCGAGCGCCACGTGCGGGTCGGGCGTATCAACGGCCGCCGCTTCGCATTCAATGCCGGCGTTGGTCTCGATGCCGAGGTTGTGCGTCGCGTCGACGGCCGCGAGCGAACCGCAAAACGGCGTCGCTCTCCCGACGTCGTCTTTGCCCGAGAGCTTCTCAAACTCGTCGCTCGAGGTTCCTTTAGTCATCCGCACATCACGCTGCATGCGGGCGGGCAGACCGACCGTGTCGCGTTCGTCATCGCAGTCAACCTCGCGCCCTGGTCCTACATCGGCGCGTTTCCCCTCGACCTCGCCCCGAACGCTACCGCCGATGGGGGTCTCGACATCGTCGCCCCACGCCGGATGTATCGCCGCGACGTTGCGGGTTTCGCCCAGCGCCTGCTCGTCGACCATCGTCATGCCCGTGGTACGGGCGATCCCCGCGTCGGCTATTGGCACGACGTTTCCACGGTCGAACTTCGTTGCGACTTCCCCTTTCCTGCTCAAGCCGACGGCGATGACCTTGGCGACGTGATGGACGTCTTGATTGATGTGGACCGTGAAGGCGCGCGCTACCTGATCTGACCCGTACGATTCGCCTATGGACAACCTCGTCGCTATCAGTCAAAGCTTCGGTCTCGCCGTCGCCTGCGGCCTCGCTGCCGTACTTCCCCTTGGTGTACTCGCCGTGGCCGCGCTGCTCGGCTGGCTCCCAGGGAGCGTTGCAATTGCCGCCGAGAGCCCCGCGCTGATCGTTGGCTGGGTCCTCGGCGTCGTGGAGGCAGCGGGTCGCGCGTTCCTCCCGATCCCCGTGCGCATTGGGCTCAGTGGTCTTGGTGGCGCCGTCGCCTGCGAGTTGACCCTCGGCCACCTAATCCCTTTTGTCGGCCTTCTGCTCGGCTCCGCAATTGGGGCCGGCACAGCCTGGACAACGACCCGCCTGGTCGACCGCGCAGTCGCCAGCGGTGGCCCTCGCTGGGGTGTCACCGCACTGGTCGGTGGTGCCAGCATCGTCGTGGCAGCACTGGCGATCATTCCCGCGGTTGGCCTAATCCTCGTTGGCATCGTGATCTGGGTTGGCATGCGATCGCGCAAGGATGATCAGGGACGCTACGCCGGACTCCGCGTTCTGCGATGAGCCTGCGCCGCCTCGTTATCGCAGCGCTGTTCGTGCTGTTCCTGGCGGTTACTCCCCTTACGGCAAGCGCCGCGACACCGAAACTCTCGTCGTTTCAGGCTGAACAACTCGCGCGCGAGGCCACCGGTATCACGGCCCTGATGCTCAAATACCCGATGTCCCAATGGTCCTGTGTCTTCGCGGGCGAGAACGCCTTTTGGAATTGCTCGCTCAACGCTGCCTCAGACGGACAGTCAATCGCGATCGTCAAGATTTACGATCCTGGCAAACGTGTCTGGAGCGTCACCATCCCCCGCAATGGAGCGCCAGCCGCACGCCTGACGGAGAAGACGGCTACCGCCCTTGCCGCCAAGAATCCACAGGCCGCTGATTGGATTGCCCGCTACCGCGACCACCACCTGCCCGTACGCTCGTTCGGCACCCTCGATCTGGGTACGTGGCGCGTTAAGTGGTTCAGCGGCGCCGCCGAGATCGCCGAGGTCGGCGTGGTCGACACCACGGAGGCGATCTCCTACGTCCGCACGGGACCACAGGTGGCCTGGTCGATGGCACGTGGTGGCCAGGGCTTCGGACAGAAGATCAATGAGCCCTGGGCAATTGGCACGCTGATCATCATCTTCGCCCTGGTGATGCTCGATTGGCGGCGTCTGCGCTCGCTGCGCACGCTCGACATCTTCGCGATCGTCTCCTTGGCTGCTTCGCTTTGGTGTTTCAACCGGGGCCTGATCTTCTGGGCGGTACCCCTCCAATATCCCCCGCTCGTCTATCTCCTGGCGCGCATGATCATGATCGGTACAGGCCGTAGCGCTCGCCCTGCATTCACCACACGCCTGCCGTTTTGGGTGATGGTGGTCTTGGTGCTTGTCTTGGCCGGAGGCCGGGTTGGCTTCAATGCCTACTCCTCGAACGTCGTTGACGTGGGCTACGCCGGCGTTGTTGGTGCCGATCGCATCCTTGACGGCCGCAGCCCTTACGGCAACTTCCCGACCAAGACGCCGACGCCGTGCGGTACGCGCTACTCGGATGGCAACTACAGCGGGTACATCCAGCCGAATGGGCACTGCGAGACCGCCATCGAACGCGGCGACACGTACGGACCGGCGATGTATATCGCGTACGTCCCTGGCGTCGCTGCCCTCGGCTGGTCTGGGCGTTGGGACGACCTTCCGAGCGCGCACTTTACGACTGGCTTCTTCGACTTGCTCGCCGGTATTGGTCTCGCGCTCTTCGGCTGGCAATTCGGCGGTCGCCGCCTCGCTGCGGCGATGGCGCTGTTTTGGTTTGCCGTGCCCTGGACGGCGTACACATTTATGAGCGATTCCAACGATACGATCGTGGCTGCGTATCTCGCCTGGAGCGCAGCCTTGATTGCGCGCCCGGTTGGACGCGGCGCCTTCGTCATGCTCGCGGCGTTGGCCAAGTTTGCCCCACTGATTCTGCTGCCCTTGTGGCTCAGACTCGATCGTCAGCCCCCACCGCCGCGCGGCGAATGGGTCTACGGCGAACCCGCGCTGCAACAGTCGCGAGCCGTGCGCCTCTGGGCGTTTGTACGTCCGGGCCCCGGCTCGGGTCGTACCCTGCTTGGCATGGCGCTCGTGACGGTCGTGCTTGCCGCGATGCTGATTGCGCTCGACGGGTCTGGCGCATTACGCACCTTCTGGGATCGAACGTTTGGGTGGCAACTCGATCGACCCTCGCCGTTCTCGATCTGGGATTGGGGCGAGTACCCCGGGTTCCCGAACCTCGCCGTCCTCCAGAAGATTCTCAAGGCTGCACTCGTATTTGGTGCCCTCGCACTCTTCTTCGTACCGCGCCGCCTCGACGCCACGCGCGCGCTGGCCTTTGCCGGCGCCCTGATGATCGGCTTCCAATTGGTCTTGACCCACTGGATGTACCTCTATCTACCGTGGGTGATGGTCTTCGTTGCAATTGCGCTCCTCGCACCGCGTGTTGCCATGCCGCGGCCGCGACGCACGAATGAACTCGACAGTGCCCTTCCTCGTCGCGAACGCCAGCTGGTAGCCGGCGACTAGCTCAGACCGGGCGCCGAAACGCCTCCGCACTCGTTGCGCGGCCATCGTCGTCGCACGTAATCAGGATGCCCTCAAGACGCACGTCCTCGGAAGCCGGTTCCAGCCGCTGTGGCTGCTGCAGAATGAAGCGGCGGAGCGAGAGTTCTTTCTTTGCGCCGATTACCGAATCGTGCGGGCCGGTCATACCCGCATCGGTGATGTACGCAGTCCCTCCCGGCAAGACACGCGCATCGGAGGTCTGGACGTGCGTGTGGGTGCCGAGGACTGCCGTCGCGCGGCCAGCGAGGTGCCAGCCCATCGCAACCTTCTCGCTCGTTGCCTCGGCGTGGACATCGATCAGCACGATCGGCGTTGAGCGGTGCGCCTCATCGAGCAAAGCGTCAACGACCGAGAACATCGACTGCGCAGGCTCCATCGTGAAGGACCCGAGTAAATTGATCACCGCGACCTGCTGACCATTGCTCGTCGGCACGATCTGCAACCCTCGCCCCGGCAACTTGTCGAGCAGGTTTGCGGGGCGCACAACTCGATCCGCCTCGATGAGATACGGCCCAATCTCCTTACGCCGCCAAAGGTGATTGCCGAGCGTCAGGCAGTCGGCACCAGCAGCCAGCAGTCGCTCTGCCAGTTTTGGTGTTAGCCCCGCCCCATCCGCAGCGTTCTCCGCGTTGACCACCACACAATCGAGCTCGAGCTCGGCCCGTAGAAGACGTAACTTCGACTCGATTGCCGACACGCCGGGAGCGCCGTACACGTCGGCCAGAAAGAGGATTCTCATGACGCCGCCACTGCCGTTGCTGGTCGCACTTCGAGGTGGATCCGATTGCCCCCGTCCTGCGTGTACTTGCTGAGCAGCGGATCGAGCGCCCCGGTGATGTCAACGATTCGTCCCAGTTTTGTCCAGGCCTCCGGCCGCGTCGAGACCGGCACGCCGACCGAGAGTTTCGGATCGGATTGGATACCGGTAGCGATTACGACGACACCTGGGTTCGCAATCGGTTCGATCGCGATTTGGTCGCCGTAGGCAGTGCCGTTCACGATCAGCGGCGTGATCGAGAGCACCTTGCCGTCGACCGGGGCATACGTGTCGGTTCCAACCGGCGCGCCGATATCCACCGACGTTGTGTCTCCGTCAGTCTGATAGTCCGGGCCGCCAGCGTTATCACCGGCAAAGGACGAGATAACGTTCGCGAAAATCCCCTCATCGAGTGGTTGTCCAACCGGTTCCAGTGGAAGTGCGTCAGCACCGACAACCGGGTGAAACAAGATTGCCGTGACTCTCGATTGCTGAATCGGCACAAGCAACACGAGTTGATCCTGCCGCGCCATCGTCTGCGGGCGGGGCGCGCCCGACGGCAAGATGCGGGTGGCGGGCGCAAGCGAGGGAATCAGGTTGACGCCGCCAACGTGCACCAGCTGAAGCGCGCCAACGACGACGATGCCCAGCACCAGCGCACAGGCGACCCACAGCCGCGCACGGCTGGATTTGCGCACCGGCATGGTGGGCGGCGGTAGAAGGATGTCGATGCCCGATCCCGTCAACTCGACGGTCGCAACATCGGCCTGCTCATCGTGCACGGCCATAGGGCGAGTGTACCCGCGCTGCGCGCGTGCCTACGGCACCGCAGCCGCGGTGGTGCTCGGCTCCGTCGTTGCAGGCGCGGTCGTGGTCGGTGGCTCGGCAGTGGTCGATGTCGCCGCAGGAACGGCTGGCACGGTGACGGTTTTCTGCGGTGCGGGCATCGAAAGGGTCAGTGCGGGGACCGACACCGTCGAGACAATTCGGTTGGCGAACTGCGAGTTAAAGCCACTCCAGGCCACGGGTGTCTTTGGCGCAGCAAAATCGACCGGCGGAGTTCCGTCGAGGGCCGAATCCATGTACGTATGCCAGATGTCGGCCGGCAACGTTGGCCCCGAGACAGCCCCAACGCCCTCGATGTTGTACATCGACTTGGTTTCGTCGGGGTAGCCAATCCAGACGCACGTCGCAAGCGTGGGGGTAAATCCACAAAACCACGCGTCGGTGTGATTATCGGTCGTGCCCGTCTTGCCCGCCTCTGGGCGGTCGTCCGACATCAGTGCGCCGGTACCCGTACCCGAATGCATGTTCTCACCGAGGATGCGGGTTACCTCTGCGGCTACTCCATCCTGGATCACTCGCACGCCACGAGTCCGCTTGCCAAGGAGCTCTTGCCCCGACGCGTCGAGCACGGTCTTGATCGCCGTCGGCGGGTGATACACGCCGCCATTCGCAAGCGTGGCGTAGACGGTTGCCATCTCCAACGGAGACACTCCTTCGGCGCCAAGCGTGATCGAGGGCACCGGTGTCAACGGCGATGTTCGTACGCCGAGGCGCTTCGCCATGTCAACGATGTTGGGTGGGCCGACGTCGATCGCAAGTTGCGCGTAGACCGTGTTGTCCGATGCGAGCGTGGCATTCTCGAGCGACACCGCGCCGGCATATTCCCCGCCGGCAGTCGCTACATCCCACGTCGGCGAACTGGGGTCGGGGCGCCAAGAGAAGGGCGCTGACATGTAGGTCGTTGCGCTCGGGTCAATCCCCTGTTCGATCGCCGTTGCGAGCGTAATAGTCTTGAACGTTGAGCCTGGCTGACGACGACTCTGTGACGTGAGGTCGAACTGATCCGTGTGGAAGTTACGCGTCGATGCCATCGCCACGATCTCTCCCGTCTTGGGGCGAATCGAGACGATCGCTGCATCCGGATCACCCGCCGTCGGCAAAATCTTGTGCATGGCAGCTCGCGCCTTGGCCTGCAAGACGGGATCGAGTGTCGAGTGGATCTGGAGCCCGCCGGCGCGAACCGCAGCCTCTCCGAAGTCCGGCTCCTTCGCCAACTCGTTCGCGACGTACCGCACGAAAAAGCTCTCCTTGACGGCGCCGTAGACGTGACCGCGCTTGAGGTGCAATGGCGTGGCAGCAGCTTTGCGTTCCTGCGCCGCAGTGATCACACCAGTGTCTTGCATAGCCTGCAGAACCTCAGCACGGCGCGCAACTGCGTCTTTCGGATTGTGGTACGGGTCGTATTTGCTTGGCAGCTGTGGCAGCCCTGACAGCAGTGCGGCCTCGGGCAACGTCAAGTCCTTCGCCGGCTTGGCGAAGTACGTCTGGGCTGCAGCCTCGACGCCGTAGGCGTTGTTGCCGTAAAACACGGTGTTGAGATAGGCCGTCAGGATCTCGTCCTTCGAGAACCGGTCCTCCAACTGAATCGCCAGCAAGGCCTCACGAATTTTGCGATCAAACGTGTGCTGCTTAACGATGTAGATCTGCGAGATCAACTGCTGCGTCAGCGTGGAGCCACCCTGGACGATGTGCCCGGCGGCAACGTTGCTCACGATCGCGCGGGCGATTCCCTGTGGGTCAATGCCGCCGTGCTCATAGAAGCGGCGGTCCTCGATGGCCACGGTGCCCTTCTTCATCCAGGGCGAGATCTCGTTGGAGTTGATGGGCTGGCGATTCTCGTCGTTCGCAAGGACACCGAGGCTTTTACCGTTGTCGGCGTAGACCGTGCTGTTCGCGCCAATCTCACGCGCCTTGATGGCGTTGAGCGTGGGTAGGTCTCCGAGATAGCGAGCCGCACCAAAGAGGAGCAGTCCAGCCGTCAACGAGGCAGTCACCGCAAGGACGATGAAGGCGGTCGCGAACGCGCTCCTCCGGCCGGTGCGCTTGCGCTGTCCCTTGTTGCGCTTGCGCCGCGAGACACCCTTGCCGACGTTCTCAGGCATGCGGAGCACCTGCTGGGATACTCAGAAAAAGCACAGACTTCACGACTCGCACGCTATCACCGGGTTTTTTGAGGGTTTTATCTGCTGCGCGCGGGCTTACTTGCTGCGGAGAACACACAGAACGAACCTTTTCGTCGACGCTCAATCCTGTCCTGCCCCGCCCCAGCGGTACCATGCGAAACGTGCGTCGCCTTGGGCTCCTCTTTTCTACCGCGCTCGTCGCTGTGCTGCTGGCTGGCTGTGGCGTCAAATCTGAGCCAACCACATCGAGTCTTGCCTTTCCGAGCCGCGCTGTCGACGCCTCGGGCCAAACTGTCACGCTGACCAAGCCCCCCACGCGCATCGTGTCGTTTGACGTCGGCGCGACCGCGATCCTACGCGACCTCGGCCTCGGTAACGTCACCGTTGCCCCGACTGCGGCGACACTCTCCACCGAGGTCGCCAAGTCCACCACCGCGCTGGTGATCGTGCCGTCCACGCTCGACCGGGGACTGCTGCAGACCATCACCCACGCCACGACCGCGCCGGTCTACCAGTACGGAGCAAATCCACTTTCCACTGCACCCTCGGCCATCACCCAGCTGGGGCTGGTGGTCGGCAGGGGGCCCGAGGCGGCAGCGATCGCCAAGGCCGTCGCCGCTAGCCTCTCGGCACTCGCCGCTCAGCTCGCGACAGAATCCTCGGTGCGCGTTCTGCTCGAGGGTCGTGGCTTTACGGCCTACGGCCCGGCAACGCCTGCCGGTCTCGCCGTCTCGGCTGCTGGCGGCACGAACGTCGTCACCACCGACCAGCCCCTTAACCTCGCCGATGTCGCCGGCCTCAATGTCGGTGCCTGGGTCTCCCTCCAACCTGGCGGCAGTACCTTGGCCTCGCTCCAGAGCTATCCCGAACTCGCGACAGTTCCGGCGGTCAAGGACGCTCGGATCGTGCCGCTGCCAAAGGATGGCTTTCCCATCGACGCTGCCCTCCCTGCCGCACTCCGCGCCCTCGCGGATGATCTCCACGCCGCAGCGGTCTCGACGGGATGAGCACGCCAGAAACCCCTCGCGGACTCGCCCTTGGACTGCTCCTGGCCTTGCCGCTCGCGGTGCAGTTTGGCTTCGTCGCGCTCGCAGCGAGTCTGGCCTCGCAGTTCTTCACGATGCCCACGGGTACAACCTCGTTTTACAACCTTCCCCAGGCCACCATCCTCTTTACGGCGTACGTCGTCTTTGCGGGCACGATCTGGTTTGTTGCTCGCCGCGTTGGTCCACCCCGTGAGGTACTCGCGGTCCGCCGCACCCCGTTGGGTCGAGCGATCGGACTAAGTGTCGTTGCCCTCGTCGTCGGTGTTGGTGCATCCGCATTACTCGACCCCATCTTTCATGGCTCGGCGAGCCAGAAGGTCGAACTCGGCCCATTCCCAGGTACCCCCGCGAGTGTGATCGCAATCGTGCTCAGCGCCATCACGATCATCGGTGGTGCAGCATTGACCGAAGAGCTCTATTTTCGTGGCCTTCTGTACGGCCAGTTGGGTCGCCGCTGGGGTGCCGCATCTGCGGTGGTCGGGTCGGCCGGCATCTTCGGTTTAGCCCATTTTGAGCCAAATGCGTTCCCCTCTCTGTTTGCTCTTGGCCTTGTTTTGGGGTTCCTGCGCCTGAAGACCAACTCGTTCTGGCCCGGCGTCGGCGTGCACGCCGCGAACAACGTATTGGCGTTCACTGCGCTACTGCTGGCGTTGAAGTAGCAGGTTTTCTCGTATGCTCCGCGCGTCTACGCAGTAGGAGAGCACGTGAGCGACCAGTCCAGCGATCCGATCGTCGAGCAGTTCCGCAACCAGATCACCGATACCGATCTCGCGATCCTCGAAGCGATCAACAAGCGCATTACGACCGTCCGCAAATTGCACGCGTATAAGGCCGAGCAGGGCTACGACGCCGTCGATCCCGCCCGTGAGGATTGGCTGACGCAGTACCTCCAGCGCTGCAACAAGGGTCCGTTGTCGAACGACGAGGTCGCCATTCTCTGGCGCTCGATTATCGATTCGACGCTGCGCGAAGTTGCGCG
>JBAXOM010000063.1:0-12121 GCA_037133215.1 Thermoleophilia bacterium
GACGTAAGCGCTCACACTGAGTACTCGCACGACACCGCACATCGCATGACACGGCGATCTGCGGTCAGTCGCTGTGAAGGGTGGACATGTGGAGTGGGTGTGCTCGCTGGATGATGGCGGCACCGATCCACGTGATGGTCGCCGCGGCGAGGGGCATGGCGAAGGCGACGAGTGCGATGGTGGTCCAGTCCGGCGCGAATGGTGGCGGCGGCGTGCCGATTGTGCCAAGCGAGCGGAGAACGATGGCGATCGGGAGGAGTCCGGTGGGGATGGCAAGCAGAGCGCCCGCGAGGGTGAGATAGCCAGTCTTTTGTGCTGAAGTGCGGCGCATAGTGCGGGGCCGCGCTCCGATGGCGATGAGGACATCGCGTTCGTCCCGGTTCTCGGCGGCGGAGAGTCCGAGCCCGATGGCGACAACCAAAAGAGTGAAGAGCAAGGCGGCTGCGGCGATGGCGAGTTGGGTGCTGTTGGCGGAACTTTTCAGGATGGGGCTTGGCGCCGCGATGTTGACCTGTTCGCCGGGCGACGGGTTGCCTGCCTCCGTGGCCGGGCGATCAAAGATCTGCCGTTCGCCGACGGTTGTGTTGAGGATGGCGAGCTGGATTCTCTGGCTGTCGGTGAGGTTCTGGGGTGTGAGGATGACGGTGGCTTCGTCGACGATCTGCAGACCGAGGGCGCTCGCGGATTCGGGAGTGATGAGGGTGCCGAAGACGCCAGCGTAAGAACGAAAGCCGCCTGCCAGGCCGACGAGCTGGTAGCGCCGTTGACCGGTGCCTTCGATGTCGACCTCTCGGGTCTGGGTTGCGCCAGGCGCGAGTGTGCCGTCCTGCCATGTGTCCAGAGCTGTCGCTCCGACTTTGGCGAGTAGCGCTCGGTCGGCGGGTGACAGACCAAGCATGTCGAGCACGAACGGGTCGGCGATCACCATCGAGCCTTGCGCATCGGTGAGCGTGCCGTCGGCCGCGATGTCGGGTTGTCCAATCGCCACCGGAGCGGGGTTCCAGACTGCGACTCGGCGAGTGTGGATGACGCCGTCGGCGATGTTGGCGACCCGGCTGAGCACATCGGCCGGCACTGGAATCGGGTCAAGCGCGGCGACGTCTACGAACCCGTTGACCTCCGGTGTTGGTGCTGGGTAGCGCAGATTGGTGATGATGACCGCGTTCTTCGGAACGGGGTCTATCTGGCGGCTTCGGCCCTGCGACGATTCGGCCTCTCGCGACGAGATGAAGGTGGAGCCTCCGACGGCGAGCGATGCAGCGGCAGCGATCGCGGCGACGACGGCGGCACTGCGGGTTCGGGTGCGGGCAAGACTCCTTGCGGAGAGCCGCCACGACGCAGAGAGGTGGGCGCCGACGCGGCCGACGAAGTCGATGGTGAGCGGGGTGAGGCAGCACATGCCGGCCAAGACCCCGAAGCCGCCGACGATGGCGACGACAGCGAAGATGTTCCCGTTCGAATGACTGGTCGATCCGGCGGCTGCGACGGCAAGCATGAACAGCCCGCCAGCGAACAATCCGATGCCGATCGGGAGCAATCGGCGCGGCACGGCGTTGAGCGGGCGGCGGCCGGCGAGCGCCGCGATCACCGGCACTCGCGCTGCGCTGCGTGCGGGGATGAGTGCGGCGATCGTGGCCGCGATGACCCCAGTGGTGAAGATCACGACAAGGTCGCTCACTGCGATGTCGTAGCTGCCGAGATGTCGAGCGATGACTCGGTCAACCATCCCCCGCAGGCCGGCGAGCGTCATCAGCGCAACGGCGATGCCAGCAGCGGAGCCGATCGCGCCGCTCCATGCGCCCTGCAGGCCGAGTGTGCGGCGCAGGAGGCGTTGGTTCGCGCCGTTGGCAGAAAGCTGACCGATGGTGGCGAGTTGGCGGCGTGCGCTGGTGGCGAACGCGGAGGCGATGATGATGCTCACGATTGCGAGCGCGAGAGCACCGACAACCCAGCCCCATGCGAGCGTCTCGGTTGTCAATGATGGCTGCGCGAACGAAGTCCCAAAGCCGATTGAGGCAGCCACGCTCGGGCGGACCTCGAGACCACCGTGCGAGGCGAGCGCTGTCGCCGTCTCGGGACTGATCGATGCGCCAGGAGGAAGGGTGATGTAGATCTGTTCGATACGTTGCTCTGTGACTCGTTCGTGGTCGAACTGACCAAACACGAGGAGGTTCGCGTTGAACGCGTCGACCTTGCGAACGAACCCGGTCACGGTCCAGGTGCCGGCCGGCGACACCAGCGTGAGTCGGTCGCCGATGCCGACACCGAAGCCGTTCGCCGTGTCGGCATCGAGAGCGATCTCATCCGCCGAGCGCGGTGCGCGACCGGCGTTGACCTCGACGAACCCGGCGAACATCGGTGAGTCGAGATCGAGGTCCGTGAACTCGGCATTGCGGCCCTGGGTGGCATCACTGATGGTCCCGTAGCCGTACAGAGAGCGCTCCCAGATCGAACCCTTCGGCAGCAGTCCAGTGAGTTCCTGATCGGAGAACACGCTCAGGGGTGCGCCGGAGCTCGCATCGCCGGTGTTGCTCACTTGGACACGCAGATCGCTCGAACCGAACTGGCGCTGGTACTGCTGGTCTGGCGACATGGTCTGGGTACGGCCAATCACGCTCGCGACCGTCATTGCAAACACCGGGACAGCGATCAGCAAGGTAATGAGCACGGTGCGGCCGGGACGGCGGCGCACCTCACGACGCGCCAAACGCGACGCAAGCCGCCACCGCGACATCCTCGACAACTCGGCAGGCCGGAACACTGGCGGCACCGAATGTTCGACCGTGGAGGTGTCGAGGACGGTCATGACGTCGCGCCGGGCTCGTCAGCGGCGTTCGCTTCATCCACGACCCGTCCGTCGCGCAAGAACACCACCCGATCCGCCCACGAGGCGAACCGCAACTCGTGTGTCACCAACACCACCGCCGTGCCGCGTGCCGCCGGAAGGCCGGCGAGTAACTCAATGACCTGATCGCTACTCAACGTGTCGAGCGCGCCCGTTGGTTCATCGGCAAGCAACAACGACCGCGCCCCAACCACCGCACGGGCGATCGCGATGCGCTGCTGTTGGCCACCGGAGAAGTCATCCGGATACCGGTCGAGTTGCTGGGCCAACCCCATCAGATGCAGCGCGTCCAAGGCCATCACCCGCGCTGCGCGACTGCTGACACCATCGAGTTCGAGCGGCAACATCACGTTCTCCACCGCCGTCAACGACGGGATCAGGTTCAACCTCTGAAACACATAGCCGATCTGCCGACGACGTAGATCGGACTGCTCCTCCAACGACATGTCCGACACGTCGCGGCCGGCGACCAGCACCCGGCCTGCGCTCGGTGACTCCAACCCGCCGGCGAGATGCAACAGCGTGCTCTTGCCACACCCGCTTGGCCCCATCAACGCGACGATCTCGCCGGGCTCAACCCGCAACGAAACACCGTTCACTGCGCGGACCTCGTTCGACCCTGAGCCGTAGGTCTTGACGACATCGACGAACTCGAGCGCCGCCGCTTGCTGCCCAGCAGATGCTGCCGTGTCGATGAACGTCGATGTTGCACTCATGATCGCCTCGTCTCTGTGGACGACTGCTGCAGCAACCGCGCCTCGCACATCTCCAACCACCGCAGATCCGCCTCAGCGCGCACCACCAACGCGTCGGTCATCAAATCTGCCGCCAACCCGTCGCCCGAGCGGGCCCCGTTTCGGTTGCGCTGCTTGTTCAACCGGCGGCGACGCTGAAGCATCTCCACCACCGCCGTGCGCTGCTGCGTCACAACCGACAAGGCGTGGTCGTCGCCGGACCCGACCGCCATTAACACCTTCAAGATCAACTCGTCGCGCGCCGGCGGCTCATCGGCCGGGGTGGTCTCCCACCAATCGCCGAGCACCTCCACACCGACTGGGGTGATCGCATACGTTTTCTGGCCGTCGGACTCATTGGTGATCACCAGTCCGTCACGTTCCAGACGATCGAGCGTGGAGTACACCTGACCGACGTTCAACGGCCACACCCCACCCGTCAACGCCTCGAACTCCGACTTCAACTGGTAGCCGTGTCGAGGACCCTCGACCAGCAACGACAACAATCCCTCACGAACAGCCATACCTGCATAGTATGCATACTCAGTATGCATACGCAAGGAGTTCTTAAGTCCCGCGCAACAGGCCCGGTTTAGCTTTGGCGACAACACTTGCCCAGAGCCCCAAAAGGGACGTATCCATTCCAAGATCGGACGAATGGCGTTCCAACACGCTCCGAAGAAGCGCTGGTCACGGGCCAAGTTACCATCCGCCACGGGAGCGGCGGATGGCAACTTGGATAGCAACTTGCCAACGACCATGAAAGCTACCCGCTGAGGCTGTCTGGGCGTTCATGCGCTCACAAACCCGCAATTGTCAGGCAGCACTAATGGTCGGTGGTGTGGTCGCACCAAACAAAAGAAGCACCACCCCTCGGTCGAGTCTCGGCAGCACACATATCGGCAGATCGGAGCGCGAGCATTAGCGAGCACCATCATTCATGACATTCAATCGACGTGCCGATAGGGTCGGCTGGTGAGCTTGCAAACGGACGAATGCCGGTTGGGTAACCACGAGAACTGCTGGCACTTGGAGCAGTTCATATCGGACGGTGCAGGCGGGGCGATCGCTTCGGCCTGCGAATGCAGTTGTCACTCGGCTTGCCCGGCAATCCCGTCGGTTGTCATCCAGACACATGACGACTGGCTCAAGCTCTGCATTTGTCCAGGATCTGTGCAGGCGCGACTTTCGGCCGCCCAGTTGGTGGTACACGACGACGTCGAACCAGACGATGAGCGAGATGAGATCGGTGACCTCGCAAGAGACATGAGAAAAGGCATCGGGCTCGGGCTCGGCTACGCGGCGGTCGGGCTGCTTCTGGTCGTGTTGTCATACCGGATCGATAGCTGGGCTCAGTGGCCACTAGGGGTCGCAGGCTGGGTCCTGCTCCTCGCAGCAAGTTGGACACTGGTCTTCGTCTTCGTAGTCCGTCGGGTGCTCGCAATAGGGAGCCGCACGGCTTCTGGCCCGCCCGATCAGTAGCCGGTATCAACAAGCCAGAACGGCAGCTCGGTGCGTCTGCGGAATAGTCAGTCCCGCTGTGTCTGCGACATCCGCCGTGTGACGAAGTCGGGCAGACCGAACGCGGCGACCGAACGGAACGACCGCTTGCGAGTTCGCGCGACATAAATCATGAAGCCGACAGTGAAGATGGCGAACGTGAGAATGAACGAGATTGCTGGCCACCAAATGTGAGTGATATTGCCGAATACTCGGAAGCCAAAATTTCCTAGGACGATCACGATGAGAGCGCCGTTGCGCACGCGCTCCTCGCACTTTGTCAGGTCAATCGGCGCAGGCGGCACGCGGTGAACAGTAGCCAGGTAGCGGTGCACGAATCGGCAGTTCGGGCACGGAGTCATGCAGGACGCTAATCGTCAGCTAATGGCGATGCAGCCCACCACTATCAGGAGGGCGAATTTGTCGAACTGCGGCGGTCACCATTCTCGTCGTAGAGCCGTCGCTCTCGCCTGTGCAGCCAACCCCACTGGCTCCATAGATATCCCTGCGCACAAGACACGAGAATTCCGCCAGCCGCGACGGCGCGCCAGTCGTTGATGAACACCGTCGTCCAGAGAGAGATCGCAGCACCACTGGCGACCGCAACCAGCACGGGATGAGTGAGAGCGAACCGGGCTTGAGGTGCCTGACGAGCCGGAAGGGGCTTCTTCGACAGGAGCGGCACGCGCGCCAGAGTGCCCGCTGTGGGCGGAAAACGCAAGTGCGAATGTTGGCGCAGAAAATTCAGCGCAGTCCGGCAGATCTGGGCTACTCCAACGCCGCGTCGGCCAACGCAACAAGTCTGGCGTAGTACGGCCGAGCATCGTCTGGAAACGTGAGCAGCGAGCGGGCGAGAGCGTTTCGATCGGCCTGAAGCTCCTCGCGGTCGGCGGACGCAAGGGTGCCACGCTGTGCCCGCAACGCCCACCCGTAGATGTCCGCATCGATCATCACCGGATCGACTTCACCGTAGTCCCGGCCTTTCTCGACGCTCTGCGGAAACGGTGCTTCGAGATGTTCGGCGATCAGCTCGTCCAGTGCCGGCACGGCGCAAGCTTGACCGCTCATGCATTGGCCGTCAACCCGCTCCGAGCGGCAGATCGGATTGCCACCGCCGAGACGCGACGCAATGCGACCTAAACCTTCGGGCCGAACTCCTGTAACGCTTCCCGCAGCACGGCCTCGGCACCGGTGTCGAGATACATAAGCGAACAGTCGAGGGGCGATCGACCTCTGCCGTCGACAGCTCTGACATCAGCACCATGCGCGATGAGCAGCTTGGCGATCTCGCAACCACAACTGTCGTCGTCGTATGACCTGACTACCCCCTCTGCATCGAGCGCCCAATGAAGGATCGTCGTGCCGCCGTCGAAGACGTCCGCGTTCGGATCCTCGCCTGCCTCCAACAGGCGACGCACTTCGTTCACTTCGAGGTTCTCAACGGCCCACAGCAACTCGGTCCAACCATGCGTTCGGCCTGTCCGCACCAGTTCTGTCCACGGCACAGTTCTCGGATCCACCCGCGCAGACTGCACCATCGTCGCAATGAACGCAAGGGGCATCCCGCCTATGCAAGTACGCTCGCCGAGCGGCAGATAGGGGTGCCGGTCAGGTGTAGAAGTTCGTCCAGTAGTCCTTCAGCGGCACGGTGAACCGTTCGGGCGACGTCGCGACGAGCAGCTCGAATCGTGGACCGATGGCCTCGATTGCCTCCTGCAGTCCGCTCCCGATGATCTCCTGCAAAGCCTGAAGCGCCCTCATGCGCTCGCCAGCGAACAGCCACTCGTCCACTCGCCGCAGTTCGGGTCCAGCCTCTGACATAGGGCGACCCTAATGCCCGATCCTCGCTCACAATGCAAGGTTGTCGGTGACTACAGAACATTCAGCACATTTCGGCAGGTCGGCTGATTGTGGTAGGTATCCGCTATGCCCAAACGTGGACGGCAAATTGCAGACGACTTTCGGCAGGCGCGTTCTCGAACAGTTTCTTCGGAGCCGATTGCTCCGATCAGGGATCACTTCTTCAAGTCCAGTCCTCAGTACGCCGGGGCGGTCGGTTGTCTGACGGTCGGTTCGTTCG
The DNA here is from genome assembly GCA_037133215.1 of Thermoleophilia bacterium. Lineage (GTDB taxonomy): Bacteria > Actinomycetota > Thermoleophilia > Gaiellales > F1-60-MAGs149 > F1-60-MAGs149. The sequence goes on from JBAXOM010000063.1 coordinate 7,160, forward strand.
TGCAAGCGTGGCGAGTTCTGCGACGTGAGCGCCGAACTCCGCCGATGCCGTTGAGCAAAGTGGCACCGGGCAGCCGGTACACACCGAAGTCGCGGCGCCGTTCATAGCGAGCCGGTCGACGCTCCTACGATGTGCCCGTGCTCCACGAACTATGGGATCAAGGCGAGGAAGGGCAGACCTTTTGCCTCGCCGGGCCGAGAGGTGACGATGCGCGTGCCTTGCTTGGTCCCACCGCTCGCCTCGTCTGGACCGTCGAAGCCAAGAACCACTTTGAGGCGATGACGGCCTACTGGCTCCACATGGGATGGGGCAACTACGTCAGCGACTACCCCGACATCGACTCGCAGACCTACGCATCACGCGGCTGGGAGTAGCTCACAGCGGCAGCTCGGCGCTACTGCGGTTGTGGCTCAGCGGCGCGACCGCGTCGGCGGCGTTGCCGCGTCCTGAACAAGAGGATCGGCAGTGGCGCTATGAAGGCAGCGCCAATGACGTAGGTGACAGCGTCGCCCTTTTCGTCGGACGGATTGCACATGCACGACGCGGACGGGGCCGCTCTGGCATACCTGATCGTGACCGTCGCACCCGCTTGGAGCGACAGAAGGTCTCGATGGCGATCGTCCTGGGTACCCCAACCGACATACCGGGTGCCATCGACCCAGTACTCGTAGTTGACGGCGGGATCGCCTCCGAATCCGTCGATGAACGAGTCGGTCACTCGGGCCTGAGCTGTCACGGGGTCCTGCGCGAGGGCAGCCGGGAAGCGCGCCATCGACCAAACGTTGGCGAGTCCGCCGACGAAGGCAAACGCGGCCACGAGCCAGCCAATCACGCGCCCCGCACGTTGAAGTCTCGTTCTCTGAGGTCTGTCCGCCACGCGTGCTTCCACGTTGACATTCTTACGGACCATCCACTGGCCCTCATGGCGGGCACGCCTAATGCCCGATATGGAGCGGTTATGCAAGCGAATGGGCACACCATCTCGCTGAAAGTCCCACAGACGGACTGTGTGAAAACTTCTGAGAATCCGTGTGAAACACGCAGCACAAGCGTTCTGCTGCAGCTTTCGCCTGCTCGGGACGAGATGGGCTTACGTCTGGTCTCGGCTGCTTAGGCAGCGGTGCTTGTTAGCGCCGTGGCAGTTGGTGTGATCGCCGGGATGGGTTTTCCTTGGAATACTTCGTCAACGATCTTGAATCCGGTTTGGAAGTACCAGGTTCGCGAGTTGTCAGCAATGAAGTAAAGGATCACGTCAAGGTTCATTGCGATACGGCCTGAGGACTGGCTCCGCTTGTGGGGGTACGAGTTCTTGTGGTGCGCGTTGCCACCCTCGCTGGTGTTGCTGCCAGCACCGTATAACTCGATGAATTGGGGTGATCGACTCGACACCGATCTTTCGCTCGGCGTTCACCGGAAAACTCGTCGCGATTCACCCAACTGTGAAAACTTATTTGAATTACCTCCAACCCGAAACAGGAAACTCGCATGACCGCCAACAACGAGACCCTCACCCTCGACAACGCGACCGAAGCGGCCGTCGCCCAGGCAGTTGCTTCGATGCGCGACGCGTTGGTCGACCACACTGTGTTCGAGCAGATCCACGACACATCGACGTTGCGCACCTTCATGGAAACCCACGTCTACGCCGTGTGGGACTTCATGTCCCTCGTGAAGCGCCTCCAACTCGACTTCACGTGCGTGACCCTTCCTTGGACACCACCAAAGCATCGCCATGCCGCTCGACTGATGAATGAGATCGTGACCGGCGAAGAGTCCGACATCGGACTCGACGGCCACGCGATCAGCCACTTCGACATGTACCTCGATGCCATGCAGGACGTCGGTGCGGACACCACTCAAATTCGACGCTTCGTCGCCAATGTGCAAAGCCTTCCCGACTGGCAATCCGCCGTGGCGGCGATGGAGGCACCGGCACACGTTCGCCAATTCGTCACCCACACCCTCGCGGTGGCATGCACCGGGAGCACCGCCGAAGTAATGGGCGCATTCTTCTACGGTCGAGAGGACGTCATCCCCGATATGTTCTCGCGGCTGCTGCGCGATTGGAAGATCGATGCAGCCAGCGTGCCGGCTCTCACGTACTACCTCGATCGCCACATTCAACTCGACGCCGACGAGCACGGTCCCGCGGCGAAGTTAATCGTCGATGACATGCTCACGGAGGATCCCTCGCTTACCTCCTCGATGATCGCCGGCGCACAGGCTGCAATCGCGTCTCGACTCGAGTTGTGGGACGGCGTCGAGCGCTCGCTGGTCGGGTAAGCAGTCGCATTCGTTGGTGACCGCCACGGTCCGGCGAACGGTCCGGTGAAATTTCAGCGTCAGCGCGAAATCCCGAACATCGTCTCTACAGCGGTGTTGAACGACGGATCAAGCACGCTGGTTTGCTCTGGGCGCGCTGCGATGTCGGCTGTTAGCCCAACTCCGTCGAGGGCGAAACCGTTTGGTGTCAGATACTCCGCGTACGTGAACTTGAAGGCGCCGCCGCCATCGAGTTCGACGATGTCTTGAATCCGGCCCTTGCCGAACGTGGTCTCGCCGACCAGTTTCGCCCGACCGTTGTCGCGCATCGCACCGGCAACAATCTCGGCAGAACTGGCCGTGAGATGATCCACCAGGAGCGCTACCGGAATCGTGATGTCCTCAGGGCGAAATCGCGTCGAGAACGTTTTCACGTCGATGTGCGCGCCCCGCTCGGTCAGAACCGGCGCGCCCTCGGGGAGAAAGATCTCAGCGACGCGCAACGCTTCGACGGCCCAACCACCTGGATTACCTCGGAGATCAACCACGATGCCCTCAGCGCCAGCATCGATCATCTCTCGGACCGCCGACCGTGCTTTCTTGCCGACTCCCTCGCTGAAGTCGAGCAAGCTGAGCAGACCGACAGAGTGACCATGTACTGCTCGCAGCTCGTGCAGAACCATCCCTTCGCGCATCGTGACACGGGTCATCGTGAACTGCGTTGTGACACCGCTGCGTTGCACGGCGAGTTGCACGTTGCGTCCTTCGGGCCCACGGATCAGCGCAAGCGTCTGCTCAAGCGTCTTGGATTGAACGTCAACGCCATCAACGGCACGGACGAGGTCGCCCACCTCTACACCGGCGAGGGCGGCGGGGGATGTGGGCACCACGCGATCAATACGAAACGATCCGTTGTGTGCGCCGACGTCTACGCCGACGCCCACGTACTGACCAAGCTCAACATCGGTCAGCTTTTGGTAGTCGAGAGGAGTCAAGTAGTGCGTGTACGGATCATTCAGCACAGTTGGGATGTCGTCGACACGAACCGAGCTGAGGGTTGACGCATCGATCGATCGAAAGAACTGCGTCGCGAGTACCTCGAGAATCTGCTGACGAGGGCCGTCCGCAGCCACGGCGAGTTGCGAGGCGATTCTCTGAGAAGGTAAGTCAGGCCGAGTCGAGATCCCGACAACGAGCGCAAGGGCAAGAAACAATATGAACACGGCGGAGCACGGACCGGGTCGACGTGCTGACCGAGCCGGTACGAGCGGTACGGGCGATACGGGTGGTGGCCAGCGAATGAAAGCGGGCAAGGCAGGCGAGGCGTCGAATGACACGTACTTGCTCGTTGACATGATGAGGCTCCATTAATTGGGGTTCCCGTGGCCCGCCGTTCAGACGGGCCACGGGGAAGTCACCTGTGATCAGGCGTGGGGTGAAGGGTCAACGCCACGCTTGTGGCCAGCAGCATCATCCGCACCACGACGAGCATGACCCACAGGATCAACACCACGCACATGGCCCGCAGCATCATCCGCACCACGGCCACGCCTATTGCCAACAACATCATCCGCGCCACCGCGCACATGACCGGCAGGATCATCGGCGCCACGACGAGCATGACCCACAGGATCATCCGCACCACGACCACGCCTCTGACCAACAGCATCATCAGCGCCACCGCGCACATGACCGGCAGGATCATCCGCACCACGACGGGCGTGACCCACAGGATCAACACCACGCACATGGCCGGCAGGATCATCCGCACCCCGACGAGCAAAGCCAATCAGCGAAGCTGCGGGCGATGCAGCGCCGGCGACTCCTGCACCGGCCAACATGCATGCCAGCGCGATTCCTGCAACCTTTGTTTTTACTTGCATTATGATTTCCTCTCGTTAGGGTCCGGTCGAAGCGATCGTCTGTCTTGGATGTTGGATGATCGCTTCGACCTAGGACACGCCCGTCGGGTTGCCAAAGGTTTGGCTCAAAAGATGTGGCCTACAACCGGTCGCCGGCGCACTGTTCCGTGTGCCTGGTTCGCTCGCTGATAGCTGGGCAGGTCAAGGCACATAATGTGCCGCCGCGCATCAAGCCTGATGTCGATCAACAGAACCGAGCACCGATATGGAATGGATCGTTAAATTCACAGGAGTCACCGACGTCGCCGCATTTGCGAGCAGCTACGAGCACATTAAGACCGAGCACACAGACATATGCGCCGAAGGCTCAACGTGCCGCCCCCACGGAGTCGCCAGCCGATTCATGCAGAGCAGCGAGGACCCAACCACGGTTCTCATCTCTATTAACTACAAGGACGAGGCAGAGCGAGCGAACGTTATTGCCTGTTCAGTACGAGACAACCTCCACTTCGGTGCCGGCGGACTCAGCGATCACTATGTAACGAGAGAGCCGATGGGCTTCTTCACCGATTTTTGGTCAGGCGACGGCCACTACTAGCCGCATCGATTGCGTCCGACGCAGTCCTCGATCGGTCGGTCGGTCGGTCGGCCCGCTTCGGTCGGTCGGTCGGTCGGCCGGCCGGTCGGTCGGTCGGTCGGTCGATCGATCGCCGGTTTGTTGAAGACAACAGGTTGGGGGTTGACCACTTCGCTTCAACAAACCGTTTGTTGAAGCGAAGTGGTGACGCGTGCTCGGTCGACTGGTGCTCGGTCGGCGGACTCGGGCGGCACTCGCTCA
>JBAXOM010000064.1:0-12006 GCA_037133215.1 Thermoleophilia bacterium
GCCGCTCGATGTTGGTTCTGCCCTCCTCGCCTGTATCCGCACGGTCGACATGGGTGCCGAGCGCGTGCTCGAGGATGCTCGGATCCGCATGTCCGCAGATCCCCGCGCACTTGCTGCCGCCTTGGGCTCCAACGTGCCACTGCCGCGCGGCGTCAAGCGCCCGACGCGCTCGCGCGTCTCAGCAGCCGCACTGCAGGGCTCGGTCTTGCCGTCCTCGATCGGTGCGTTGCCAAACGAGGCCGCACACGAGGAGCCGAAGAAGCGCCGCCGTCGCCGTAAGCGCAAACGCACGGGCGAGTCTCCCAATGGAGAGGCGACCGTCGAGGCTGTCGACCGAGACCTTCCCGAGGCCACCGAGTCGGACGACGCGTTGGCGCCGATTGAGGTCGAGGCGGTCGAGGACTCGGCGCCCGCCAAGCCACAGCGTGGTCGCCCCCGCAAGGTGCGACCCGAGGAGAGCGTCGAGGCCGTAGAGGTCGAGGCTCCTGCGGTCGATGCGGCTCCGGCGGACCAAGCCGACGAGGCTCCGGTCAAGCGCAAGCGTGGTCGTCCCCGCAAGGTGCAGCCAGCAGCGGATCAGGTCGTGGAGGCGCCGAGCGTGGAGTCGGCTCCGACGGACAACGTCGAGGATGCTCCCGCCAAGCCGAAGCGCGGCCGTCCACGCAAGGTCAAGGTCGAGGAGCCTGTGGTTGAGGCGCCTCCAGCACCGGAGTTCACGGCCTCAGGCATGCGCCGTGTCGTGATCGACGACGAGCCCGACGGCACCACGTTTTCGACGGATGGCATGAGTCTCCAACGCGGCCGTGGCCGTCCTTACAAGCCCAAGGCAGCGCCGAAGTCCAAGCGTATTCCCCGACCGAAACCACCCAAGACCGAGCCGTCCGGGCCAGCCGAAATCCCGGAGTGGTAGTCGACCGCTACTTGTAGCGGTACGTAATACGACCGCGAGTGAGGTCGTACGGGGAGAGCTCGACCTTGACGCGGTCGCCAGGCAGGATGCGGATGTAGTGGCGTCGCATACGACCCGAGATATGGCCGAGTACCTCATGCCCGTTGTCGAGCATGACGCGGAACATGGTGTTCGGAAGCGACTCCGTCACCTCGCCCTCGACTTCAATCTTCTCTTCCTTCGTCACCAGCACTCCGTCGTTTGACTGCTGTAGAGGGTACAGGAGCCGACTTCAGCATGTTCCCGGCAGCGCTGACCGCTACGGTTCGTCTATGACCGTCATGACTCCCGGTGAGCTCGACCGCTACGCGGCCGCCGTCATCGATACCTGCCTGCACATCAAAAAAGGCGACACCGTCGCCATTCACGGCGAGCCGGGCTCCCGCCCGTACGTGCACGCTCTCGTCGAGGCGGCCTATGCCTCGGGTGCGCGCTACGTCGATGTTCTGTACGTCGATCCCGTCATTCGCCGCGCGCGCATCACGGGTGCGAAGGATCTCACGACGCTCAAGTGGTCCCCACGCTGGCATCTGACGCGTATGAAGGATCTCGTCGCGGCCGACGCGTCGATCATCTCGATTGCCGGCGAGGAGAACCCGGCGTTGATGAAGGGTATCGATCCGAAGCGGGCGATGATGGAGATGACGGCGCGCATGCCTGGGCGCGAGGCGTATCTGAAGGCTGTCGCGGCCGGGACGGCGCGCTTCTGTGTCGTTGCCTATCCGGCGCCAGGTTGGGCGAAGCAGGTCTACCCGAAGTTGTCGGTTGAGCGTGCGCAGCGTGCGCTGGCGAAGGATCTCTTGTCGTTCTGTCGGATCGGCGCGGACGATGCGCCGGGGGCGTGGGGCAAGCACGTGGAGACGCTCGTCAAGCGCGCAGCGCTGGTCAACAAGCGCAACTTCGTGTCGATCGAGTTCAAGGCGCCTGGTACCGATCTGAAGGTTGGGCTCGCGCCGAAGACGCGTTTTTGCGCGGCCGAGATGAAGACGCCGAATGGTCGTCGTTGGTGCGCGAACTTGCCGACCGAAGAGGTCTTTGCGAGCCCGGACTACCGCTATGCGGAGGGCCATTTCGCCTGCACGCGGCCGTTGTCGCTTGATGGTCAGATGTTCGACGGCATCAAGGCCGAATTTGCGGGCGGTCAGCTGCAGCGCATTCAGGCGAAGACGGCGAAGCAGCGCGAGTATCTCGCCGCCTATTTTGCGCGCGATAAAGGTGCTGGTCGCTTGGGCGAGGTGGCTCTTGTCGATCGAGCGTCGCGAATCGGCCAATCAAACCGTGTCTACCACACAACGCTGCTCGACGAAAATGCGGTCGCCCACGTCGCCTTCGGCTCGGCCTATTCGTCAACGCGTTTCCCGGACGCAAAGATCACGGGCGACCGCGGCCTCAACGTCTCCAAGATCCACGTCGATGTGATGATCGGCAGCGACGACCTCGACGTCACCGGAGTGACCTCCAAGGGCGACCGCGTCCCGGTCATCAGCGACGGCGGCTGGGTCCTGAAGTAACGCCTGCGGTTCGGCGCTGGGTTAGCGGCGGCGGTTGGATGTTGAAGTACAAAGCGAAATCAGCTGCGAGGCGACATTCTGGGCCCGGGCCCAAAATGTCGCCTCACAGCTGATTTCCGTGTGGTGACGCTAATTTTGGCTCGTCGAGGTTGGCGACATGGTAGGTTGGCGACATTCTGGGCCCGGGCCCAAAATGTCGCCTCGTAGCTAGGCCGGGTCGTCGAGGACGACGGTGCGGAGACCCCAGGCGTCGCCCGAGGCGAACAGGGCGTCGGCGTCAATTTCGTCTTCCCAGCCGAGCACGTGTGGGTCGGGCTGGTCGGCGGTTGAGCCGAGGATAGCGCGACGCTTTGGGATCGCCTGCGCAGCAGGGCCATCGGCCATGCGTTCGCGGGCCTCTTCGGCCGCCTCAACCGCTGGTCCCTCTGCGTAGCCCTTGCCCATGAGGGACAGCCTACGCCGAAGCGGCGCGCTTGGCAGCCTTGGCTGCCCGCTTGCCCGCCTGATACGCCGCGAGCTCGTCGGCGGTGCGCACATCGCCGAGCGTCTGGTGTGCCGGCATCAATTTGGCGAGGCCAGGCAGTTCGACGTCGTATTGGCGGTAGAGGAGCACCATGATCGTGCGCACCTTCATCTCACCAAAGCCGGGCAGGGCTCCGAGGCGGGCAGCGAGATCTGCCGCATCGGTCGCCTCGGTCCAGACCCGCGAGCCGTCGCCGCCATAGTCGCGCACAAGTACCGCGCAGAGATCTTGGATGCGCGTCGCCATCGATCCGGGAAAACGGTGCACGGCAGGCTTTTCGCGGCAGGCAGCGAGAAACACGTCGGGGTCCAACTCCGCAATGCGCTGAGGGTCGAGGTGGCCAAGCCGCGCGCGCAACGTGGCCGGACCAGCAAATGCCTTCTGCACCGTGATTTGCTGATCGAGCGCAAAGCCAATTAGCAGCGCGTTCGGATCGGCTGCGATCAGTCGATCAGCAGCCTCATCACCAGTCCAAGGGAGCAGCGTGGGGCCGGGCATCGCAGAACCTAAGAGGCGGTGCCGATGCGCGTGGCGATGGCCGCATCGATGCGAGCCTGCGTGGTCTCGTCGTCAAGACCAAGCGCCTCGCCAATCTCGCGTGCGTAGGCCTTGCGGACGCGGTCCAGCAGTGTGCGCTGACCATCGTTGAGCTTGCGTGTTTCGGCTGTATCGATGAGCGAGGAGAAGACCTCGACCATGCCGCTGATCTCGCCCTCGGCAAAACGATCCTTAAGCAGGCGACCATCACGGTTCCACGGAATCGGCTCGTTGTGCTCGTTGGCGAGTGCGCTGAGCGACTTGTCGGCGGAGGACTTGCTGGTGACGTGGCGCAAACCGCGCTCAACAGCGCGATCGAGCGGCACGGTGACATTCATCTTCGAGTCGAGCACGAAGAGGTCAACAACGGTCACCTTGTTGCCAAGAACGACCTTCTCGCCGATGCTTTCTACGCGCGCAAAACCCTCAGGTCCGAAGACGACGGTCTTGCCCTTCTCGAATTGTGCCACCTTTGCCACATCGGCTCCTATGCTTCAGAAACCCGCATACTAGTCGACCCTGTGTTTTCGCCCGCCGGGTGCAGGTTCGGCTACGCTGACGACGTCGGAATACCGACACCTACCATTCGACGAGGTTGATGATGCTACGCCGACTCTTGCCACTCGCGCTTTTCGCTCTGCTCTTGATCCCATCGGTTGCCCCTGCCGCCGAAGTGGGTGCGCCGAAGGAGTACGTGACGGAGTTCTTCATTGGCCTGATCATTCTCGTGATTGCCGTCTTTGCCGTGATCGCTGGCTTTGAGGCAAGCAAGGCTCGTCGCAAGGCGCACTGAGCAGCACTCGGCCCGAGTGCTCGGTCGGTTTCGCTGATGACGATTGGGTGCGGCGATGCTGCACGAGCGTTTTGGTACGGTGAACTCCGATGATTCACCTGTATCAGATCACCGGTTCCTCGTCCTTCGCGGCTCGCGCTGCCCTCGAAGAGGCGGCTGCCGACTACGAGGTCGTCAACGTCCATCCGAAGCAGCGCAATCTCGACCCGTTGTTCGCTGAGGTCAATCCGCTGCAACGCGTCCCCGCGCTGCGCGACGGTGACGCGACGGTCTACGAAACCGGTGCCGTGCTCCTGCACATTGCCGACCGCTTTCCCGCCGCTGGTCTAATCCCGCCGATCGGCGATCCGCGTCGCCCCGACGTCTATCGCTGGGTGATGTGGACAGCCAATACGTTGCACAGTGCGTGGTGGCCGCTGATGATGCCGGGCTTTATGACGACGGACGAGTCTGGCGCCGTTGGCATCCGCGAGCGTGGCATCACGAACATGGCGAAGTACGGTGCCTATCTCGATAGCCAGTTGGCGGGCAAGGAGTGGTGTCTCGGCGATCAGTTCACCGTCGCCGACATCTATCTCTACATGCTGGTTGGCTGGCAGTCCTTCGTGGACGACGTCCAGGTTGGCGGCGCGCCGGTGCAAGACCACTTCGCCCGCGTTGCTGCGCGCCCGGCGATTGCCCGTGCCCGCGAACTCGACGACCTGACGCCCGACTTTCAGCGCAACCACCCCGACATGCGTGGCGGCGAACTGATCTAGCTGGTGTGCCTTCGGGCCTGCGTGGCGTTCGTCGATCGGGGGATGGATGTCACAAAGGGGTCAGACCCTTATGTGACATTGGTCCGCTGCTGCAGGTCGCCTGATGTCACATAAGGGTCTGACCCCTTTGTGACATCGAGAGTGGCGCGTAGCGGTCCTATCGCTCAGGACCCTTGACCGACCCAGACGGAACCGTCGCGGTAGACCTCGCGCTTCCAGATTGGGACGGAGACCTTTAGCTGTTCGATGATCCACGCGGTCGCGGCGAGCGCGGACGGGCGGTGGCGCGACGTGCTGACGATCACGACGGAGGCGTCGCCCGGCATGACCACCCCCGTGCGGTGGATGATCTCGACGGCCAAGAGTTCGTGGTCGGCGGCAGCCTGGTTGGCAATCCGCGTCAACTCCTCGACCGCCATCTCCTCGTAGGCCTCGTACTCCAAGCGGACGACGTCTTTACCGTTCGTGGCGTTACGGACGGTGCCGGTGAAGGCCGCTTGGGCGCCGGCACGCTCGTCGTTGGCCCGCGCGTGAGCGGCGGCGATATCGATCGGGTCGGCGGTTATCGCGACGCCGATGCGTGGTACGTCCGAGCCGCCGGAGACGGGTGGAATGAGCGCCACCTCGTCGCCGTCCGAAAGCACGGTCGAGCGGTCGCTGTAGGTGCGATTGACGGCGTAGGCGATGCCGGTGGGCTCGTCGCCGAGGTCGAGCAGGAGCCAGATCTCACCGGCAGTCGTGCCGTCGGGCACGTCGAGCTCGCGGCGGCCGGTACCCGCGCGTTCGCGGAGACCAGCGAAGAGTCGGATGGTGACGGTGGCCACGACGGCAGTCTACGGGTGTCTGCCGACCCGCGTCCGGCTACTCTGCTGCCTTGTGAGCGAGGACAACGTCACCACCGAATCGGGCATCCCCGTCGAGCCGTTCTATACGGGCGCCGGAGATTCTGCTGCGATTGCTGCGCCCGGCGAGTTTCCGTACACGCGTGGCGTGCGCCCGGACGGCTATCGGCGGCGTGCGTGGACGATGCGTCAGTACGCCGGCTTTGCCTCGGCGGAGGAGACGAACGAGCGCTTCCAGCTCTTGCTCGAGCGTGGTCAGACGGGCCTTTCGACGGCGTTCGACCTGCCAACGCAGCTCGGTCTCGACTCGGACGATCCGCGCAGCCTGGGCGAGGTTGGTCGCACGGGTGTCGCGATCGACTCGGTCGAAGATATGGAGCGCCTCTTCAAGGGCATCCCGCTGGCCGATGTCTCCACGTCGATGACGATCAACGCGCCCGCCTCGGTCTTGCTGTTGTTGTACGAATTGACCGGCGAGCGTCAGGGTGTTGCGCCCGAGCAGCTGAGCGGCACGATCCAGAACGACATCCTCAAGGAGTACGCGGCACGCGGCAATTACATCTACCCGCCGCGCCCCTCTATGCGTCTGACTGTCGACACAATTCGCTATGCCCAGGCGCGCCTGCCGCGCTTCAACACGATTTCGATCTCCGGGTACCACATTCGCGAGGCCGGCTCGACTGCGGTTCAAGAGCTGGCGTTTACGCTCGCCAACGGGCTCGCCTACGTGCAGGCTGCGGTTGACGGCGGGCTCGATGTTGATGCCTTCGCCCCGCGCCTGTCGTTCTTCTTCAACGCGCATAACGACGTCTTCCAAGAGGTGGCGAAGTTCCGCGCGGCACGCCGGATGTGGGCGCGCTTTATGCGCGATCGCTTTGGCGCCAAGGACGAGCGCAGCCTGATGCTCCGGTTCCACGCGCAGACGGGCGGCTCAACGCTGACGGCGCAGCAGCCCGAGGTCAATCTCGTTCGCGTTGCGCTGCAGGCGTTCTCGGCTGCGGCCGGTGGCGCCCAGTCGCTCCACACGAACGGTTTTGACGAGGCGCTCGCGCTCCCCACCGAGCACGCCGCGACGCTTGCCTTGCGGACGCAGCAGGTGTTGCTCCACGAGTCGGGTGTCCCGGCCACGGCCGATCCGTTTGGTGGCTCGTGGTACGTCGAGCAGTTGACGGACGACTTGGAAGCGCGCGCGCAGGAGCTGATCGACGAGATCGATCGTAAGGGCGGCAGCGTCATCGCAATCGAAGAGGGCTTCATCCAGGACCAGATCGAGGACTCCTCGTATCGCTCGCAGATGCGGCTCGAGCGTGGCGACGACATCGTTGTCGGCGTCAACAAGTACCGCAATGACGAGGAGCCTGTCGTGCCGATCCATCGGCTCGACGCGAACCTTGAGCAAGAGCAGGTAGCGCGCACGCAGGCGCTGCGTGCTGCCCGTGACAGCGGCGCGGTCGAGTCGGCCCTTGCCGACGTGCGTGCCGCTGCCGACACCCCCGACCGCAACATGCTCGAGCCGATGCGCGTCGCCCTCGCTGCCCACGCAACGGTGGGCGAGGTCTGCGGCGTGCTGCGCGAGGCGTGGGGCACACACGACCGCTGAGTCCGCCCGGAAGGGCTATTCTCTCGCCGTTCCCGGCAGGAAGGCACTGACCCCGTGACTGATCGCCACGATCCCGGTACCACAGCACAGCGCATCGCCCATCTCAAGGACCTGCGCGTGCAGTCGCAGCACATCGATCCGAAGGCCGAGGAGCGCCAGCGCGCTCGCGGTAAGGGCTTGGCGCGCGAGCGCATCGAGGCGTTGTTCGACGCCGGTACGTTTCGTGAGATCGATCGTTACGCCCAGCATCGCAATGCCGAGCTGGCCGATCGCCGTCCGTATGGCGACGGTGTCATCACCGGGCATGGCCTAATCCACGGTCGTCGCGTCTTCGCGTTCTCGCAGGATTTCACGGTTTTCGGTGGCTCGCTGGGTGAGGTTTTCGCCGAGAAGATCTGCAAGGTGATGGATCTGGCGCTGCGCTATGGCTGTCCGTTTGTCGGCATCAACGATTCGGGTGGCGCGCGGATCCAAGAGGGTGTCGTCTCGCTTGGCGGCTATGCCGACATCTTTCAGCGCAACGTCGACGCCTCGGGCGTGATCCCGCAGATCTCGCTGATCATGGGACCCTGCGCGGGTGGCGCGGTCTACTCGCCCGCCATTACCGACTTCATTTTGATGGTCCGCGAGACCTCGCACATGTTTATCACCGGCCCCGACGTGGTGCGCGCAGTGACGGGCGAAGAGGTCACGATGGAAGAGCTCGGTGGTGCGGATACGCACGCCGAGAAGAGCGGTGTCTGCCACCTGGTCTGTGAGGACGAGGCCGCGTGTATCGCGGATGCGCGTGCGCTGATTTCGTTCTTGCCGCAGAACAATGTTGATGCTCCACCGTGGGCGCCGACGGACGATCCTGCCGATCGTCTCTGCACCGAGCTCGACACGCTGATCCCCGATAGTCCGAACAAGCCGTACGACATGAACGCGGTGATTCGTTCGGTCGTCGACGATGGCGCGTTCTTCGAGATCCAGCCGACGTACGCACGTAACATCGTGGTGGGCTTCGCGCGTCTCAATGGACACTCGATTGGCATCGTTGGCAACCAGCCGGGCCAGCTCGCGGGCGTGCTCGACATCGCCTCGAGCGAGAAGGCCGCGCGCTTCGTGCGCACCTGCGACGCCTTCGGCATTCCGATTCTCACCCTCGTTGACGTGCCGGGCTTTTTGCCGGGTACCGAGCAGGAGTGGGGCGGCATCATTCGTCACGGCGCGAAGCTGCTCTACGCCTATGGCGAAGCAACGGTGCCGAAGCTGACGCTGATTACGCGCAAGGCCTACGGCGGCGCGTACGACGTGATGGGTTCGAAGCATCTGCGCGCCGACGTCAACTTGGCGTGGCCGACGGCGGAGGTTGCGGTGATGGGGCCCGAGGGCGCCGTCAACGTCGTCTATCGCAAGGAGCTGGCCGAGGCGGCCGATCCTGAGGCTCGTCGGACCGAGCTGATCGACGAGTATCGCGCGCGCTTCTCGAATCCGTTTACGGCTGCCGAGCGCGGTTTCGTCGACGACGTGATTCTGCCGCACGAGACGCGTCACGTGTTGATCGACGCCCTTGAGGCTTCGCTCACCAAGCGCGTCGAGCGCCCGAAGCGAAAGCACGGGAACATCCCGCTGTGAGCGAAGCGACGCGTGATGAGACGGCTGCCGCAGAGCAGCGCGCGATCGATGCTGCCCTCGCGATCGTCGAGCGCGATGGCCCGCTCGCGGGGCATCCGGCCTATCGCAGCGCGTGGCGTCAGCAGGCTGCGCGCGAGCAGATCGACAACGGGATCGAGGCGCGATGACGCCGCCGTTTAGTCGCATTCTTGTCGCCAACCGTGGCGAGATCGCCATCCGCGTCTTTCGCGCCTGCCGCGAGCTCGGTATCGAGACGGTCGCCGTCTATTCCGAGGCCGATGCTGGCGCCCCGCACGTGCGCTACGCCGACGAGGCCGTCCTGCTTGGTGCTGCCGCGCCGAGCGAGAGCTACCTCAATATCCCCAAGCTGATCGACGCCGCCAAGCGCACGGGTGCGCAGGCGATCCATCCGGGCTACGGCTTTCTGGCCGAGAGCGCTCCGTTTGCGACTGCGGTCGAGGAGGCCGGGCTCGTCTGGATTGGTCCGCCGCCGAGCGCCATCGATGCGATGGGTTCGAAGATCAACTCGCGCATCCTGATGGCAGGCGCCGGCGTACCGATCGTGCCTGGTACGACCGAGGAGATCACAGACCCTGTCCGCGTCGTCGAGTTGGGCGAGCAGTATGGCTGGCCGATCGCCCTCAAGGCTTCGGCCGGTGGTGGTGGTCGTGGCCTCAAGGTCGTGCACGAGGCGTCGGAGGCCGAGCGTCTGCTCGAGGCCGCTAAGCGCGAGGGCGAGGCCTGGTTTGGCAATGGCGCGGTCTACGTCGAGAAGTACGTCGAGGATCCGCGGCACGTCGAGATCCAGGTGATGGCCGACACGCATGGCACCACCGTGCATCTTGGCGAGCGCGATTGCACGCTGCAGCGTCGGCATCAGAAGATCGTCGAGGAGTCCCCGTCGCCGGCCGTCAACGAGGAGTTGCGGGCGCGGATGGGTGCGATGGCGGTCGCGGCTGCTGAGGCCGTCGGCTACGTCGGCGCGGGCACCGTCGAGTGCCTGCTCGATCGGCACGGCGATTTCTTCTTTCTCGAGATGAACACGCGGATCCAGGTCGAGCATCCGGTCACCGAGCTGGTCACGGGTGTCGATCTGGTGCGCGAGCAGATCCTCGTCGCCTCGGGCCAGCCCTTGTCGTTTGCCCAGTCCGACATCGTCATGCGTGGGCACGCGATCGAGTGTCGTGTCAATGCCGAGGATCCGGCCAATGGCTTTACGCCTTCGCCGGGCAAGTTGCTCCGCCACCGACCGCCGAGCGGTCCGGGTATCCGCGTCGAGTCGGGCGTGGAGGAGGGCGGCGAGATCAACGACCGCTACGACCCAATGGTTGCGAAGCTGCTCGTCTGGGACACGACGCGCGAGCGTGCGATTGCCCGCATGCGGCGCGCGCTCGATGAGTACGAGATCGTCGGGCCAAAGACGCTCTTGCCGATGCACCGCATCGTCATGCGCGCACCCGAGTTTGCGGCGGGCGAGACCTGTGCCGGTTTGGTTGAGGGCGCCTGGGCCGATGCCTGTGCTGCACTCGCCGACGAGCCGACCACGGCGCCCACTGGCTCCGCCAGCGGCACGACGATTCCGCGGCACGTCCCTGTCGAGGTCGACGGACGGAGCTACGACGTGGTGCTGCGCCTGCCGGCCGCGGCGGGTGCCGAAGAGGCACGCGACCGGATCCGTGCCCGCCAGAGTGGTGGCGCGGGTGGGGCTGCCGAGGGTGCGATCATCTCGCCGATGCAGGGCACGGTGCTGCAGCTCGAGGTCGCCGAGGGCGATCACGTCGAGGCCGGCCAGGTCGTGGCGGTCGTCGAGGCCATGAAGATGGAGAACGAGGTCACGTCGCTGCAATCCGGCACGGTCGAGACGGTGCACGTGCAGGCAGGGCAGGGCGTGCAGGCCGGCCAGGTCTTGCTCGAGCTCGCTTCGGAATGCGACTAAGGGGTCAGACCCTTTCGTCGCATGGATGGCAACCCGGCCCTGTTCTTTCGTCGCATCTGAAATGCGACGAAAGGGTCTGACCCCTTAGTCGCATTTGGTGCGGAGCCGCCCGCCACTCGTTGCTTGACGTTGGAGTGAATAACTCGTAAGTCACGCGCACCTTGCGTATAGTCACCAGAATGGGACAGATCGATACAACTGTGTGGGAGGACGAACCCGTCTATGTACGCGACGCGGTCTTCGAGCCGATTGACACGCCGACGGCCGTTGCTGAGGTAGCGCGGCGCATTCGTCAGGCGATTGTTCTCGGCGTGCTGCGCGACGGCGACCGCCTGCCGGCCGAGACCGAGCTGGCCAAGCGCATAGGTGTTGGCGTCATGACAGTCCGCGCGGCTCTGTCCGAATTGCGCGCTGACGGTCTGCTCGAGACGCATCGCGGTCGTCTTGGCGGCTCGTTCGTGGCGTCGAGTCACATGGCGTTTTTGTCGGGGAGTTCGCCGACGAATCCGGAGACGTTTCGCAATCTGGCCCAAATCTTGGGTGGGCTCGAGGCGCACGCCACGTTACTTGCGACTGCGCTGATCACCGAGGACGAGTTGGTCATCTTGGGCGAGCTCGTTGAGGAGATCAACCAGCCGCATACGACGAGCGAGATCGGCATCCTCAACAATCGCTTCCATCTGACGATCGCTGCCGCCTCCGGCAATCGCCTGCTGGTCTCGGAGATCAGCCAGCGCCGCGCCGAGCTTTACGCCGACGCCTTCGCGCTCGCCAAAGTCGAGTTGCCGCTTATTCCTGGCAACGACGCGCACCCCGGAATCGTCGAGGCGATGACGGCCCGCGATGGCCAACTCGCATCCACGCGCATGTGGGAGCACCACCAGATCACGATGGACGGGGTACTCACAGCGCGACGCGCCTAGGGGACATGACAAACCCC
>JBAXOM010000065.1:0-11834 GCA_037133215.1 Thermoleophilia bacterium
GTCGCGCTAGGAGGCGGGCAGAATCTGAATGCGAGGTACGGGGTAGACCGGCGGATAGTCCTGTTCGGCGGATGCTGCTGTCGCGAAAGGATCGCTCCAGTTCATCGAACTGGTACCGCAATGCTGGAAGGTTGGAGTCCTGTAGATGCCTGGTGCTCGAGGCCAGCGCACCGAAATTGGGAAGTCACCGATTGACGTGTTCGGCAGGCCACCAGCGGTGGCGACCCAGGTGACCGTCCAGTTTCCTGCAGAGGCACGCGAGACGGTCGACGTCCAACCATCGATCGCAATTGCCTTGGCGCTCGGCCAGCCGGATCCGAGTCGGACGACGAGACGGTCGGTCGCCAAGCCAACGCCTCCCTGGCCGACACCGCAGCCGTGGGGGATTGTGATCGTCAGCGTCCCGCGTTGCCCGGCAATCGGCGTTTCCCCGTTCAGCTTGATCGTGGAATGCGCCGTGGCACTCGACACAGTAAGGAGGAGGACTCCAACTACAAGCAGACGTGCAAGCCGTTTGATGTTATTCATGAAATTTAAAATAGCAACTTCATGATGCTATTACCAAGCGCAATGCGCCCGGCAAGCACCGGAAGGTGGCGGGCGTGGTGCCCGCTAGTTCGCCATCGGCCTCGATCTGGAGCGGTGTGTCTCCGGAGACCGTCACGGTCACGCCTTTGACGTGCGTGATCTGCGGATGGTCGCCGAGCGTGCCGGTGTAGAGACGGTGGACATTAAGGGCAAGGTCCTTGGCTCCGACGTCACCCACCAACACCATGTCCAACAGACCGTCGTCGGGTCGGGCGCCGTGCGCAACCTTGATCCCGCCACCCAGCGAATGACCGATCGCGCAGACCACGCACGAGGCGGTGACATCGATTGGTCTCCCGTCGAGCTCAATATGGATCGGCGTGTTGGTATAGCCGCGGAAGCCTTGGAAGGCGGCGAGGAGAAACGTGGGTGTGCCACCCATTCGCTTCGACATGCCGTTGGCGCGCTTGGCGATTGCTCCAGTCACGCCTGCCGAGGAGGCGTTGGCAAAGCGACGTCCGCCCTCGGGATCTCCCGTGGAGATGACTTCGCCGACATCGATCCGACCGATTGGGCCTTCGGCAATCGCCTGCAGGGCGTCTTTCGCCTTCGTCGGGATGTTGTGGCTGCGAATAAAATCGCGGCCGGTGCCACGGGCGATCACGCCAAGCGCGGCTTCGCCAAAGGGTGTGCCGCCCGCACCAACGAGGCCATTGACAACCTCGTGGACGGTGCCGTCGCCGCCAACTGCGACGACGATCTCGGCACCCGCCATACTGGCCTCGCGCGCGAGTTCGGTGGCATGCCCTGGAGCCTCTGTGAGGTGGTGTTCAACCCGTAGGCCAAGCCGCTGAGCCTCAGCGACTAGTTCGGGCCACTGCTTGCCGGTTGCTCCGTTAGCGGAGGCCGGGTTGATGATCAGGACAACGCGACGAGTCATGGGTGTTTCGGCTCCGAGACGAGGGCACCGAGAGCAATCGGGGTGCAGGTCAGGACGGTGGTGCGCTGCGCATCGGGACTCAGGCGTGTGGCGGGTTCGTTAATACGGTTCGAGCAGATCAAAAACGAGGCAGCCGAGACGCCCCGTAATGGCGCGATGGTGAGGAGCGGCGCCGTCTCCATATCGACGGCGAGCGCACCGCGAGCGGCCCAGTTGGCGGCGCGCCCGGCGCCCGGGTCGTAAAACGCATCGGTCGTCGCGACGAGGCCAACCCGCATGCGCACTCCGGCCTTCTTCGCGTCGTGAACGGCGGCGTGCACGATCTCAAAATCGGCGAGCGGCGCATGCGGCTCGCCTCCGACATACGTTTGGCTCGTGCCATCGGCGGGAATGGCCGCGGCCGCACAGAAAAAATCGCCAGGGGCGAGCAGGGGGGAAAGGGACCCGCAGGTACCCAGTCGCACGATGCGGCGCACGCCGAGCTGGATCAACTCTTCGATCACGATCGCCGCTGATGGACCACCCGTGCCGGTCGTCTGGACACCGACACTGCGTCCGTTGAACTGGCCCGCGTAGCCATTGAGACCACGCGCATCCGTGACGAGCTCGGCGCCATCAAGCAACTCCGTGGCAATCAGTTCGGCGCGCGCAGGATCGCCGACCAGCAGAGCGTGCTCGCCGTAGGCCCCCGTACTCGTTCGCAGATGCTCAGGCATGTGCTGGCATCGTAAGTGGCGCGGTACCGTGTCTGCATGAGTGACGCCGCCACGACTACGCCGCTCCGTGCTGGCGCGGGCGCGATCGTGGCACTTTCGGTTGCTGCCGCAACGATGTTTGCGATTCCCTATTCGACTCAGGCGATCGTGCCGGAGGTCGGGCGCGATCTCGGCGTAGGGCCAGCCGTTACGGGCCTGACGATTACCGTCGTCGTGGTTGGCATCGCAGTCGGTGCCTGGTTGATGGGTCCACTGTCCGATCGCATTGGACGGCGGAGCGTGATGTTGTGGTCGTGTGCGCTCTTGGCGGTGCCCACGGTCCTGATCATCTTTGTGCAGGGCATCGTGGAACTCTTAGTGTTGCGATCGCTGCAGGGCCTCCTGCTTCCCGGTCTATTGACGGTGGCTACCGCGTACGTCTACGAGGCCTTCCCCGCCCATCGCATCCCAACGGTTGTGGGTATCTATACGTCCGCGCTGGTGTTGGGTGGCTTTCTTGGTCGCACGATTCCGGCGCTCTTGGTGTCCGAGATTGGTTGGCGCACCTCCTTGGCAGTGTTGGCGATTCCGATGCTGCTGAGCGCGGTGTTGATTCGCGTGCTGCTGCCCGTTGCGCCGCCACCACCAAAGGCGCGCTCGCCGCTACGCGCGGTTCGAGCCCATATTCGCAATACGCCGCTCCTGCTCAACGCGTTCGCGGCTGGCTGTACGTTCTTCGCGTTCGTCGGTCTCTACTCGGTGATTGCCTACCGTCTCGAGTCGAGTGTCTTTGGTCTCAGCCACCGCCAGGTCGGTGCGTTTTACACCGTCTGGCTCGTTGGTGCACTGGCGCCGTTTGCCGTCCGCTGGGCCGGCAGGCTGGGGCCGCGCACGGTACTCCCCGTCTTTCCGCTGATCGGTGTGCTTGGGCTGGCGCTCGGGAGCCTGCCGAACCTCATCGCCGTCATTGTCGGACTGGCGATCTTGGCAGGTGGCCTGTTCTCGATGGTCGGTGTCGCTCAGTTACTCGTCCCGCAGTTGACGCTGCGCGATAGGGGGAGTGCGATGAGTCTGCATCTGACGATCTACTACCTGCTCGGTTCGCTCGGCCCCTTCATGCTCGGTGCTGCGTGGAGCACCGCGGGCTGGACGGGTGCAGCGTTACTCGCACTGCTTGCCCTCGTGGCGGCTTTCGTGTTGACGTTGCTCCTGCGACGTTCTGCACCGACAAGCGACGTGCCACCGTCCGAAGCAGAGCCGGTGCTATCGTGAGCCCACTGATGGTCCAGCCATTTCAATCCGACGGAGTAGTGTGAATCGCATCTTCAGAAACGCGGTGTTCCCGATTCTGGTCGTGATCCTGCTCGCGTTTTTGGCCCAGCGACTGCTGCTGAACAACAACGGCCCGGAAGCGCCGCCGCGCAATTGGTCGACCATGTTGACCGACCTCAAGGGCGGTGACGTCAAGCAGCTCGAGCAGAACACGGCGGCGAACAACGTCAAGGTCACGCTCAAGCCGGCCGCCGATGCGAAGCCTGGTGCCGAGGCCGTCACGTACACCGTCGGCATTCCGGGCGATCAGGCGTGGGCCGAGGTCTACGACACGAACAAGGATGTCGTCAACATCACGGGCGCCGAGACGGGTGGCTCGTCATGGGTCTCGCTGCTGATTAACGTGTTGCCGTTCGTGCTGTTCCTTGGCTTCTGGTTGTTCATGATGAATCAGATGCAGGGTGGCGGCTCGAAGGTGATGAGCTTCGGTAAGAGCAAGGCCAAGCGCATGACGGTCGACTCGCCGAAGGTGACGTTCGCCGATGTGGCTGGTGCCGACGAGGCTGTCGAAGAGCTCGGAGAAATTAAGGAATTCCTGGAGAACCCGAAGAAGTTCCAGGCGCTCGGCGCCAAGATTCCGAAGGGTGTCCTCCTGTTTGGGCCTCCGGGTACCGGCAAGACGCTGCTGGCGCGTGCCGTGGCGGGCGAGGCCGGCGTGCCGTTCTTCTCGATCTCCGGCTCTGACTTCGTCGAGATGTTCGTTGGTGTCGGCGCGAGTCGCGTCCGCGATCTCTTCGAGCAGGCCAAGCAGAACTCGCCGTGCATCATCTTCATCGACGAGATCGACGCCGTCGGTCGCCATCGTGGCGCCGGCATGGGTGGCGGCCACGACGAGCGCGAGCAGACGCTCAACCAGCTCCTGGTCGAGATGGATGGCTTCGAGGCCAATGTCAACGTGATCCTGATCGCCGCGACGAACCGCCCCGACGTGCTCGATCCGGCGTTGCTGCGTCCCGGCCGCTTCGATCGCCAGATCGTTGTCGATCGTCCCGATCGCTCGGGTCGCGAGGCAATCCTCAAGGTGCATTCGAAGGACAAGCCGCTTGGTACCGAGATCGACCTCGGCGTGTTGGCTGGCCAGACGCCGGGCTTCACGGGTGCGGACCTCGCGAACCTGATTAACGAGTCGGCGCTCCTGACCGCCCGTGCCGGCAAGAAGACGATCACGATGTTCGAGCTTGAAGAGGGCATCATGCGTGTGCTCGCCGGGCCCGAGAAGAAGACGCGGCTGCTGTCGGAAGAGGAGCGCCTGATCACGGCGTACCACGAGATGGGGCATGCGTTGGTTGGGCACTTCCTGCCGAACTGCGATCCCGTCCACAAGATTTCCGTTGTCTCGCGTGGCCAGGCACTCGGCTACACGATCTCGCTACCGACCGAGGACAAGTTCCTCGTCACGCGCGCCTCGCTCAACGATCAGCTGGCGATGACGCTCGGCGGTCGCGCGGCCGAAGAGCTCGTCTTCAACGAGATCACCACGGGCGCCTCGAACGACATCGAGAAGGTCACCGCCACCTCGAAAGCGATGGTCATGAAGTACGGCATGAGCGAGAAGCTCGGCCCGCGTGCTCTCGGCCACGATCAGGGCAACCCGTTTCTCGGCCGCTCGTTTGGCGCCGAGGCCGACTACTCGCAGGAGATCGCCCGCGAGATCGACGACGAGATCCGCCGTATCATCGAGGAGGCGCACGAGCGCGCCCGCGTCATGCTGATGGAGCACATGGATTCGCTCCATCGCCTCTCGAAGATCCTGCTCGACCGCGAAACGATCGATCGCAGCCAGTTCCTCAAGCTGCTCGACGGCGTTCCCGAGGACGAAATCTGGGTTGCCGAGGTCACGCAAGACTCGACACCCGAGACGCCAGCAAGCACGCCAGAGCGCTCGTCTGGTCGTCCGCGTATTCCTGGCTTCCCGCTGCCGGCCCCGCCGGACGCACCGCCTGCTGGGGCGTAACGCCTCCAAGAAGACGCAGTCCCGGTCGAGTCTCGAATCCCGACCTGGTTGTGAAAAAAGAAGAAGTTGTGCGCGGCATAGCGGCGATCCGTCGTAGAGGGGTCGGTCGGTGCCGCGCTTCTGTCTTCCCAGGGTCAGACCTCTTTGGTGCATGGAGCCCAGTGTCCGTGAAGGGGGTAATCGGCTTCGTGGCGGAGTGCATCAAAGGGGTCTGACCCCTTCGGACGGGCATCGTCGTGTCGTGGTGTGCTGCGGAGGTGTGCGTGTGGGCTTGGTTCTTTGCTTGAGTCGGTGCTCTACCTATCGACCCTGACCCCGGTTTGGTGAAGTGCCGAGTCGGATCGCGCTGGTCTGCCGAGCCCTGGCGAGTCGTGTTGGCGCTCTTCCGAAGGGGTCAGACCCCTTTGATGCATTGCGCCTCGGGTTGCCATGGCTCCGAGCTTTGCCGCTGGGCTTCATGCACCAAAGGGGTCTGACTCTGGTGGATCGCGGAAGCGCGGCACCGACCGACCTCTCTACGACGTATCGCCGCTGTGACGCGCGAGTTTTATTACAGCGCGAGTCTCGATTCCCGACCTGGGTGTGGAAAATAGAAGTTGAGCGCGGCACCGACTGACTCCTCTTCGACGGATCACCGCTGTGCCGCGCGAGTTCCGTCTACTTGGTGCCGCCGTGCCGCCAGATAACCACGCCGTCGACGACGACGTCCTCGGTCGGCTGGTCCTTCTTGACGAACTTGAGCAGCAGCGGGAAGGTGAGCGGGCCGAGCGCGAGGGCGACGGCGGGCTTCCAGATTGCCTCGATACCACCGTCGTCGTACGACTTGAAGATCGCGAACATGATCACCGCGACCGGCAGCGAGACGAGGCCGATCGCGACGGGCCAGCCGCCCGGCACCTTGAAGGGGCGCTCGAGGTTCGGGAGTTTCGCACGGAGGATCAAAAACGTTAGGAATTGCAGCATCAGCGCGAAGGAATAGACGCCGACGTCGATGATCACGAGGTCCTGGAAGGCGTTTAGGCAGAAGAACGAGTAGATCACCGAGCAGATCAGGATTGCGATCCACGGCGTGCCGTAACGGGGGTGGAGACGCGTCATAAAACTCGGCAGCCAGCCATCACGTGCCATCACGTACGGGATGCGCGAGACGCTCAACAGCAGCCCGGAGAAGAGCCCGGCCATCGAGACGAAGCTGCCGACAGTAATGAGAACCTTCAACCACTCACCACCGAAGTCGTAGCCAATCAGCGTGAACGTGCCAGCCGTCCAGGTATCCCACGACTGGTGTGAGGCCAGTCCGGCGATTACGGGCAAGACGTAGCAGGCGGTGATCAGCGGAATCGAGATAAAGAGCGCGATCGGGAAGTTGCGCTTGGGGTTCTCAATCTCGCCCGCGACGGTCGAGAGTCCGTCCCAGCCGAGGTAGTTCCACATCCCGATCCAGATGCCCGCGCCAATCGCTGAGGCCACCGTAACGCCGGGTGGAGCCACGGGTGTAAGGGGGTTGATGCCCTCGGAGATCAACTGGGGTAGTCCGATCGCGACGAGAATCACGAACGGGATCAGGAGGATCACCATAAAGATCAGCGACGAATCGCCCACTGCACGGGCGCCTCGAATGTTGAGGTAAGTGAGGGGCCAGATCAACGCGAGACAGACGACCCAGTGCAGGTCGAACTGGGCGGAGCCGATCGAAAAGAAGACCATTTCGCCCGCACCTACAGGCTTCCAATAGACCGCAAGATATTCGGCGAACAGCACCGGATAGATCGCCATGTCAACCCACGTGGTTAGCCACGACCAGAACGCCTCTTGGTAGCCCCAGAAGCGACCCATGCCGGCTTTGACCCACTGGTAGTAGCCGCCCTCGACGGGGATTGTCGAGCCGAGCTCGGCGACGATCAATGCGCTCGGCAGGCTGTAGAAGATCGGCAGCGCGAGCAGCAGCATGATCGCCAGTCCAGGGCCCGACAGGCTGACCATGTCCTCTAGGCCGTAGGCGCCGCCTGAGACGGTAAAGAACATCACGCCGATCAGGGGAATCAGCCGGAGTTGGCGCTTGGCTGTGGCCTTGACGATCTCGGATGCTGTCAACTGGGGGACGGAGGGAGCAGCGCTCATGCTGAGAGCATACGCCCTGACTGATTGGTTAGTACAACGGGTTTAATGGATGCGGTGGTGGAAGCGCCACCTCATTCGGCGCATCTCCGGTAGTCTTCGCCAGCAAGGGAGCAGCCCCGCTCCGCGCTGCCTGTCAAGCGACAGGCAGGGTTGACCTTTTGAGAGGATGTGGCTCGTGGCCAAGTCTGGAATTCGCATCGCTGTCACGATGGCCTGCACCGACTGCAAAGAGCGGAACTATCAGACCAACAAGTCGAAGCGGAACACGCCCGACCGCATCGAGTTGAAGAAGTTCTGCCGCCGCTGCGGCACGCAGACCGTACATCGAGAGACCCGCTAGTTCTCTATGGCTGAAGCCGACGACACCGTTCCCGCACCGCGGGACAAGGACGCCGAGCGTCGAGCGAAGCGCGCCGAGCGCGCCTCTCGCGCGCGCCCCGCGAAGAGCCAGACTGGCAGTCCGAAGGATCGCCAGGGTCTGTCTGCGTTCGTCCGCGAGTGTTGGGCCGAGCTCAAGCGCGTTCAGTGGCCGACTCGACCGCAGCTGATCCAAGCAACGGCAGTCGTGATCATCACGTGTTTCATTGTCGGCGTGTATCTCTACGCGCTCGATTCCCTGTTCTCTCGTCTCGCTGGTTGGCTCATTAACCAGCAGGCGGGGTAATCAACGAGGTCCATACCTATGTTCCGCTGGTACGCCATTCACACCTATTCGGGTCACGAGGACAAAGTCCGTCGCAACCTTGAGCAGCGCCGTCGTACCCAGCAGGGTGGCGAGGGTCTACGCCGCATTGTTGTTCCGACCGAGCACACCGTCGAGACGCGTGACGGCAAGAAGGTCGAGAAGGAGAGCCGTGTGCTCCCCGGCTACGTCCTGATCCAGATGGACTCGACTCCCGAGGCCATCAGCCTCGTGCGCAACACACCTGGTGTCACCGGCTTCGTCGGCGCACAGGGCAAGCGCGAGGAGATGACGCTCGTGCCGCTCGGCCAGGCAGAGGTCGACAAGCTGCTCCGCACCGAGAGCGCTGAGGCCAAGCCGAAGGCCGTTGCCGAGTTCCAACTCGGCCAGATGGTCAAGGTCACGTCCGGCCCGCTGGCCGATTTCGATGGCGAGATTATCGAGATCAACAACGAATCGTCGAAGCTCAAGGTGCACGTCTCGATCTTCGAACGCCAAGTTCCCGTCGAGCTCGGCTTCGGCGATGTGAAGCGCCTCGACTAACGCTCGTCTAGCATTCTGCCGCGTTCGCCAATAGGCGACGCACGACAGTGGGAGCTCGGAAATCCGGGCGTTCGCACCACAGGAGGTCACGATGGCCAAAAAGGTCGTCACCATCATCAAGCTCCAGATTCCCGCCGGACAGGCCAACCCTGCTCCGCCCGTCGGTCCCGCACTCGGCCAGCACGGCGTGAACATCATGGACTTCTGCAAGGCGTTCAATGCCGAGACGGCAAGTTCGCAGCAGGGCCGCATTACGCCGGTCGAGATCTCGGTTTACGAGGATCGCTCCTTTACGTTCATCACGAAGACGCCGCCCGCGGCCGTGTTGATCAAAGAGGCGCTGAATCTCCAGAGCGGTTCGGCTGTGCCGCACCGCGACAAGGTCGGCACCCTCAGCCAGGCCCAGCTCCGCTCGATTGCCGAGACGAAGCTGCAGGATCTGAACGCAAACGACGTTGAGGCTGCGATGAACATCATCGCCGGCACCGCCCGTTCGATGGGTGTGGAGGTAGCAGGATGAGCGGCAAGAAGCTTGCAGCAGCGCGCGCGAAGGTCAATCGCGAGCACCTCTATCAGCCGATCGATGCGTTCCGACTCCTGAAGGAGCTCGAGACCGCCAAGTTCGACGAGACCGTCGAGGTGCACTTCCGCCTCGGCATCAATGTCCGTCACGCCGAGGAGCAGCTCCGCGGCACGATCATGCTGCCGCACGGCACGGGCTCGGACGCCCGCGTGATCGTGTTTGCTCAGGGCGACAAGGCCGCCGAGGCTGAGGCCGCAGGTGCCGAGATCGTCGGTGGCGACGAGCTCGCCCAGCGCATCCTCGACGGCTTCGACGACTTCGATGTCGCCGTCGCCACGCCCGACATGATGGTCGTCGTCGGTAAGCTCGGCCGCGTCCTCGGACCCTCCGGCAAGATGCCGAATCCGAAGACCGGCACCGTCACGATGGACGTCAAGAAGGCTGTCGAAGAGATCAAGAGCGGCAAGATCGAATACCGCACGGACCGCACAGGTATCGTGCATTTGGCGCTTGGCAAGAAGTCGTTCGGCGAGCGTGAGCTCGGCGAGAACTACGTCATGGTGCTCGAGGAGATCCTCCGCGCCAAGCCGGCCTCGACCAAGGGTCGTTACATCAAGTCTGTCGTGCTTAGCTCCACCATGGGGCCGGGCATCAAGATCGATCCGTCGCGTACCCGCGACGTGCTCGAGGAGACGATCGCCTAACCAGCGTCGCTCTCCCACACTCTGCGTCCTGTCGCCAAGGACCGCCGGCACCAACCCCGTTGTGGGGTTAGAGAAGACCGGCGCAGGCGGTGAGTCACCACAGAGGCCGACATGTGTCGCGCCTTTCGTTGTGTCCGCCGTCCAATCGGCGGGCACGCATACGAAAGGAGGTGGTATCACATGTTGAAGGAACGAAAAGAAGAGGTCATCAACGAGATCGAGCAGCAGCTCAACTCGGCGACCTCGCTGATCGTCACGGACTATCGCGGACTCGGCGTGCAACAGCTCGCCGAGATTCGCAACGAGCTACGGCCCCTTGAGGCGTCGCTGCTCGTGTCGAAGAACACGCTGACGCGCATTGCCGCTACGCGTGCCGGACAAGAGGGCATCCTCGAGTTTTTGTCCGGTCCGACGGCGATCGCATTCTGTCACTCGGATCCGGCTCCCGTTGCCAAGGCACTTGCCAAAGCGGCGAAGGAGACCGACATTCTGAAGTTGAAGGGCGGCCTCATTGACGGGGCCGTGCTCGACGAAGGCGGAATCAAGGTGCTCGCAACGCTGCCCTCGAGGCATCAGTTGCACGCACAGCTCGTGTTCGCCCTGGCAAGTCCGATCACTGGACTCGCCGGTACTCTCGCAGCAATTCCACGCAGTCTCGTGATTGCGCTGGACCAGATCGAAAAGCAGAAGGCCGCCGCGTAAGCGGACGGTTACACACCGATACAAGGAGTACAGGTCATGGCATTGACCACAGATCAACTGATCGAAGAGATCAAGGGTATGAGCGTGATGGACCTCTCGACGCTGGTTAAGGCGCTCGAAGAGGAGTTCGGCGTTTCCGCTGCTGCTGCTGTCGCCGTTGCGGCACCAGCTGCAGGTGGCGGCGGTGGCGAGGCCGAGGCCGCCGAGGAGAAGTCGTCCTACGACGTCTTCCTCGTCGAAGCCGGCTCGCAGAAGATCCCGGTCATCAAGGTGATTCGCTCCGCGACGGGTCTTGGTCTCAAGGAGGCCAAGGACATCGCCGACGGCGCACCGGGCATGGTCAAGGAAGGCGTCCCGACTGCGGACGCCGAGAAGATGAAGGCCGAGCTCGTCGAGGCCGGCGCCACCGTCGAACTGCGCTAAGCAGCCTCGTCACCGGGCTCGCGCTCGGGTGGTGTGTTCGTCAGAAGGGCCTCGGGGCAACCCGGGGCCCTTCGTCGTTTCTATCCTCGCTAAGTCGGTCAGTCCGGCACCTCGACACGACAGACAACTGCTGCGCGCTCAGCCAGGTCGCGGTCGAGCGTTGCGAGGGGCGCGCCTATCAGGCGGGCGAGCGCAACGTATTCGGCCGCCTCGGTGCGGGGGTGGTTGAGGAGGTCGGCGACCCGCCAGGACTCCTCGCCGAGTTGTGGGTGGCTGAGTTCCGTGATCGGCGCGCGGTCAAGCGCCCGCCGCATGCGACGCGCCTCCGTCGTTGGCAGCACGCCGCGCCGCGCCAGATCGTGGAGCAACGAGCGGCATTCCGACCAAAGCAGGGGAGGGGCGACCAGATCGTCCGAGCCCGCACTCGTCCACGCGGGCTTGGCGGCCAACATTGGCAAGATGATGGTGGGGTCGACGACCAGCATTAGGCGTCGGCCTCGGTGGATGGCTGATGCTGGTGAGCGGATGCGACAAAGGGGTCAGACCCTTTCGTCGCATTGCGGCGACAGCAATTCTGCTCGTCTGGCGCGATGGTCGCAATGCGACGAAAGGGTCTGACCCCTTTGTCGCATCCGCGAGTTGCGGTGTGCGCGGGGTGGCAGGCGGCTGGCGCGCGCAGGGCGTTGG
>JBAXOM010000066.1:0-11690 GCA_037133215.1 Thermoleophilia bacterium
GTCTCGCTGGTCGCCGCAATGCTGCTGCTCAGTCAGCTGTCCGACGGCAACGCCGCCCTCGTTGGCCTGCCGCTCGTGCTCGGTGGCCTCTCGGGGCTCGCCTCGATCGTCGGCACGTTGTTCGTACGCGTCAAAGAAGGCGGCTCGGTCATGGGTGCGCTCTACAAGGGCGTTCTGATCTCTGCGGTGCTTTCCGCGCTGCTCTTCATCCCGGCCATCTTTGGCCTCGATACTCAGATCATGGCCAGCACGACACATTTTGATGGCGCCTCGACGGGCCAGATCTTCGGCTGCGCAATCATCGGCTTGGTCATCACGGCCCTGCTGATGGCCATCACCGAGTACTACACGGGCACGAAGTGGAAGCCCGTGCTGGACGTGGCTGAGGCTTCGACCACGGGTCACGCGACGAATATCATCAGTGGCCTCGGCTACTCGATGCAGGCAACGGCAGCACCCGTTGTGGTCATCGGTGGCGGTATTCTGCTCGCCAACGCGTTTGCTGGCTTGGCCGGCATCGCAATCGCCGTCGTGGCGATGCTTTCGATGGCTGGCGTGATCATTGCGCTCGACGCGTTTGGTCCGGTTACAGACAATGCCGGTGGCATTGCCGAGATGGCCGGCCTGCCCGAAGAGGTACGTAACAAGGTGACCGACCCGCTCGACGCGGTCGGCAACACCACGAAAGCCGTCACCAAGGGCTACGCAATCGGCTCGGCTGCGCTTGCTGCAGTGATCCTGTTTGCCTCGTACCGTGACGAGCTGATCATTCAGCTCCATGGTGCCGGCAAGGACGTCATTGCTGCCGCCCTGACGTTCCAGCTTTCGAACCCATGGGTCATCGTGGGGCTGCTCGTCGGTGGCGCTATGCCGTTCGTCTTCGCCTCGTTCTGCATGAGTGCAGTCGGCAAGGCTGGCAAGGCCGTCGTCGAAGAGGTCCGTCGGCAGTTCCGCGAGAAGCCGGGCATCATGGACTACAGCGAGCGACCTGAGTACGGTCAGTGCGTGGACATCGTGACGCGCACCGCGCTTCGCGAGATGCTCGTCCCGGCGGCCATCCCGGTCGTGATTCCAATCCTGATCGGCCTGCTCGTCATCTGGACGCCGAGCGCGCTCCAGATGCTCGGTGGCCTCTTGGTCGGCACGATCGTGACCGGTCTGTTCCTTGCCATCTCGATGACCTCGGGTGGCGGCGCGTGGGATAACGCCAAGAAGCTGATCGAAGATGGCGCGCACGGTGGCAAGGGCTCTGTTGCCCATCAGGCCGCAGTCACGGGTGACACCGTCGGCGATCCCTACAAGGACACCGCTGGTCCCGCGATCAACCCGATGATCAAGATCGCCAACATCGTGGCAATCCTGATTATTCCGGCACTCGTCGCACTGGTCTAACGCCTCAACACGTGGCCCCGTCGACTGAGGTCGGCGGGGCCATTTGTGTTTCGGGAGCTAGTCGTCGGCTAGATACCGGCCAGCAGGCCGCCGTCAACGGGCAGCGCCACACCCGTCACCCAGGCAGCCTCGTCGGAGCCGAGGTACACGAAAGCGTCAGCGATGTCGCGCGGGCTCCCGAGCCGACCAGCGGGGTGGAGCCCGGTAGCATAGGCACGTACGGCGTCAGGATCGTCTTGCTCGGCAAGAAACGTCTCCAGCATCGGGGTTTCGGTAAAGCCAGGGCAGACGCAGTTGGCACGAACGCCGTAGGGAGCACCATCGAGTGCGATCGTCTTGGTCAGCATCACGACGCCTGCCTTGGTTGCGCAGTACGCCGCCTGATTGGCAGAGCCATCGAGGCCGACGACGCTGCCGGTCAGGAGCACTGTGCCACGGTGCTCCTTCAATTGCGGCCACGCAGCACGTACGAAGCGGTGCACGCTGGTCAGGTTGGTCGTCACTGCGTCGTCCCAGGTCGCGTCATCAATCTCCCAGAGAGCTCCCACCACAGGGCGCGCCGCATTGAGCACCAGTAGATCAATGCCACCCATGCTCGCGACAGCAGCGGCGACGGCTGCGTTGATAGCGGTGGCATTGCGAATGTCGCAGACGACATCGCCACCGGCGAGATCCGCCACGAAGCACGTCGCACCCTCCTCGCGGAAGCGTTCCAGGATTCCGGCCCCGATCCCCGAGGCGCCTCCAGTGATCAGCGCGCGCTTACCCTCAAGTCGTTTCATGGGGCGATTCTACCCGGCAGAGAGCACGCGGAGCACGACGGGGGTTCCTTCGCAGACATCGAGGTCGGCGATGCGCTGGATCGCTTGACGCGCCGCGCCCTCGCGAGCGGGGTGCGTGACGATCACGAGTTGGGCTCTGCCGTCAGCAGCGCGCTGAACGACAGAATCGATCGACACGTCGTCGTCGGCAAGGATGGAGGCAATCGTCGCGAGCACTCCGGGCTGATCGCGCACGTCGAGGCGGAGGTAAAGCGCAGATTCGACGTCATCGGCGGGCACAATCGGCAACGAGCGAAAGAAACCATCGGCCCGCAAGAAGCCGCTGTTCGACGTGCCCAGTACACCCATCAGGTCGCCGATCACCGCCGAGGCCGTCTCGTCACCACCAGCACCTGGACCGACGAGTGTGACCTCGCGAATCGCGTCGCCGCGGAGCATGACCGCGTTAAACGATCCATCGACGGCACTGAGCGGATGCGTGTGGGGGACCAGTGTCGGTGCCACGCCGACCACAACGCCCTGCTCAACGCGGCGTGCCTGCCCGATTAGTTTGACGCTGTACCCAAGGTCACCCGCAAAAGCCACGTCGATCGAATCCAGCGTGTCAATACCTTCGTGTGGCACATCATCGATCGTCACGCGCGTGTGGAAGGCGATCGAGGCGAGGATCGCGACCTTCGCCGCCGCGTCGCCGCCCGTGACATCTTCGGTCGGATCGGCCTCGGCGTAGCCGAGTGCCTGAGCCTCGGCCAAGACGGTCGCGTAATCCGCTCCCTTTGCCATTGCTGTCAACATGAAGTTTGTGGTGCCGTTGACGATGCCGAGTACGGCGTTGACCTCGCTGGCAATCATCGATTCGCGCAGCACTTTGACGACCGGGATGGCGGCACAGACGCTGGCCTCAAACCGCAACTGAACGCCGTGTTCCTCGGCCGCCGCAAAGAGCTCGGCGCCATGGCGAGCGAGCAATTGCTTGTTGGCCGTGACGACCGACTTGCCAGCGGCGAAGAGTTCAAGCATCCAACCGCGGGTTGGCTCGACTCCGCCCATCACCTCGGCGACAACGGTGATCGTCGGGTCGTCGCGAATGGCGGCAAAGTCCGAGGTGAGGAGACCGGCGCGTGGCGAACCATCGCGCGGGGCCGAGACGTCACGAACGAGTGCCCTGCGAACCTCAACCGGCGAGCCAACGACGCGTGTCACGTCCGCCTGACGTGCCTGCAGCAGGCGGTCAACGGCAGAGCCCACCGTGCCGTAGCCGAGCAGTCCGATGCCGATAGGGGAGGTCGCCATTGAGATCCGCAGCCTAGCGGTCGGGTACGGTTCAAGCGTCATGTCGATGTCTTTTCGCAGCCAGGGTCTGATCGAGCGCTACCGCCAGTGGTTGCCGGTCGATGAGGAGACACCGATTGTCTCGCTCGGCGAGGGTACAACACCGCTGCTGCGTGCGCCGAGGCTCGGTGATCGACTCGGCGTCGACCTCTATCTGAAGATTGAAGGTGCGAATCCGACCGGTTCCTTTAAGGACCGGGGTATGACCATGGCCCTGTCCCGCGCGGCGCAAGACGGTGTCAAAGCCGTTATCTGCGCCTCAACGGGCAATACCTCGGCATCGGCGGCTGCGTATTCGGCGCGAGCGGGTATTCGCTGCGTGGTGGTGATTCCCGGCGGCAAGGTTGCGCTTGGCAAGCTCGCTCAGGCGCAGGTTGCGGGCGCCCAGGTGGTCCAGATCGACGGCTCTTTCGACGACGCCCTGCGCCTCGTTCGGTTGATGAGCGACGAGCACCCGATCACGCTCGTCAACAACCTCAATCCCTACCGCCTTGAGGGCCAAAAAACTGCGGCCTGGGAGATCATCGACGACCTCGGGCGCGCGCCGGAATGGATGTGTCTGCCGGTTGGAAATGGCGGCAACATAACGGCCTATTGGCGTGGCTACAACGAAGCCCAAGCGCGTGGTGAGATTACGCAAATGCCGCGGATGCTCGGAGCGCAGGCTGAGGGTTCTGCTGCGATGGTGCGCGGCGAGGACATCCTCCAGCCCGAGACGATTGCAACCGCAATTCGCATCGGCGCACCGGTACGTCGCGAGGAGGCCGGTGCCGCAGCACGCGATTCGAATGGTGGCTTTGCGGCGGCCAGCGACCGCCAAATTCTCGACTGGTTTGGGCATGTTGTCCGCGATGAGGGCATCTTCTGCGAGCCTTCGAGTGCCTCGACGCTGGCAGGCCTCGCCAACGCGCGTGCGTCGGGTCTGGTTTCCGAGGGGGCCGAGGTCGTCTGCGTGTTAACTGGTAATGGCTTGAAGGATCCCGACAGCGCGATCGCCGAGAGTGCTCCGCCCATCACGATTCCGGCCGAGCGCGACGCGCTCGAGCGTGTCGTGTTGGGTGACTCCTCGTGATCGCAATCTTCGGCGGTGGGATTGCCGCTTGCTGCTGGGGTGTCTCCACGGTGCTGGCCGGGCGATCGTCTCGTCAAAATGGTGCAGCCTCGACGCTCGCCTGGGTGGGGATCGCCGGAGCGATCGTGATCACGCCCGTTGTCATTTGGTACGGCGTGCCGACGGGGATCACGCCCCAGGACGTTGTCCTCGTGCTCGTTGCTGCCTGCGGTTCAGTCTTTGGCCTGCGGCTGACGTACGCGGCGCTCGCCAAGGGGAAGGTCGGCGTGGTTGTCGCGATCACGAGTACGGAGGGAGCGATCGCGGCCATCATCGCCTTTGTGCTCGGAGAGGCCTTCGGACCCGTCACCGCGCTTGGCGTGTTGCTCGCGACGGGCGGCGTGGCTGCCGTTGGTTTTGGTCGCCACGTTGACGACAGTCATGAAATGGTGCGGGACAATCGCAGTGCCGCGTTGACGGCGGGTGGCGCAGCCCTGATCTTTGGTTCGAGTCTCTACGTTTCGGGCGATGTAGCCCAGCGTGTTGGTCCGCCATGGGTGGTCTTTGCGGCTCGCTATCTGGGGGTGCTCACAATGGCCGTTCCGCTCCTGATTCGCGGCCAGCTGCAGGTTGCTCGTCCTGCGCTGTACTTCGCCTGCATCGCCGGCATCCTCGAATCCAGCGGCTTTATTGGTTTTCTCTGGGGCGCAGGGCACGGTGTCGGCATCGCGGCCGTGGTTGCGACTCAATACGCCACCATCGCCACGCTGATTTCGTGGTTTATCCTGCACGAGAGACTGTCGCGCGTGCAGATCGGCGGCATCGTAACGGTAATCAGTGGCGTCGTCCTGTTGTCTGTGGCGAGCGTGCTCTAGTGGGCATCCTGCTCGGGATTCTGGCCGCGAGCGTATGGGGCGTCGCTGGAGTGGCTGGCGGACTCGGCTCTCGCATTGTTGGGCCGATGCGAGCGATCGGCTGGGCGATGCTGCTCGGGATGATCATCGCCGTACCTCTCGCCTTTGCGAGCGGTGCTCCCGGACGTGTCGATGCTCGGACAGGGCTGTGGGTGTTGTTGATAAGCGCCTGCATGTTGGGTGGGCTTGCCTGTGTCTACGCCGGCATGCGCTACGGCAGCATCTCCGTGGTTGCACCGATTTCGGCAACGTATGGGGGTGTCGCAGCACTGATCGCAATTTTGGCCGGCGATCCTGTGACCGGACTCGCGATTGGAGCTTTGAGTCTCGCCGTCGTTGGTGCAGTGCTGGCGTCGCGAGGAGAGACAGCGACCCCTGGAGCTGCGTATTCAAATCAACGCGTCGCTGCGCTACTTGGCGCGGGTGCTGCGCTCCTCTGGGGCGTGCAACTGTGGGCAGGCGGCCAGATCCAAGATGACCTTGGTGCGAGCTGGTTGGTCGCGTCGGCGCGCATGATCGGTGTTCTCGTCATTACCGTGCCGCTGCTAGTTCGAGGACAATTGCGCGTCGAACGTAAGGCGCTTCCGTACCTTCTGGTTGCGGGCGTGGGCGAAGTCTGCGGCTTCACGTTGTACCTCATAGATTCGGGGTATGGGATTGCCCAGGCTGCGGTTCTCACCGGCCAGTACGGAACCGTTGCGGCCCTGATTGGTATCTTCGTGCTCAAGGAACGCCTGCAGTTCACTCAAGTCGTCGGCCTGATTCTGATTGTTCTGGCAGTGATCGGCCTATCACTCGCCTGACGTCCTAGCCGGCGAGGGCAGACACGAGCTGATCGCGGGTCTCAACAACTGGCGTACCGTGGCCGCCAAGGGCAGCCTGAGCAGCGCTGATTGCATCCGCGAGCGAACCGTCACCCGCGGCGACGGCCTTGAAGGCGCGTGCACAGCCAAGGTGCTGAAGCGTTAGTTCAAGGGGTTCGGCCGGGAGTGCGCTGGCACAGGCGAAGTGAGAGCCCTGTTTTGCGGCGCGACGTAGCATCCCGTTGAGCTCTGGGTCGGGAACGAGCCGCACGGGTGCGTGCGCGTCGAACCAGCGAATCAGCTCTTGCCGCCAATTGGCGACGTCCTCGCCTGCCCAGGTGTCGATGGCGGAGAGAGCTCCGGCGGCATCACGGGGCAGGCTACTCGGATCGAGTGGGGGAGTTCCACCAAGTCGACGTGCGAGGTATTCGGCACTCTCCGCGACGAGTGCGTCGACGTCCGCGAGCGCGGTGTCAAGAATGATCAGGGCGCTCATGAAACTCCTCTTCGGGCGAATACCTTGATTAGCACGATAGACGCGATGCCGATCCCGAGAGCGTCAATTGCCACATCGGTCAGCGCGCCGTGGCGTGTGGGTACGAAAGTCTGGTGGACCTCATCGATACCTGCATAGACGATGGCAAGCAATGCGCCACCCGTAATTGCAGTGCTCAGACGTGCACGTTGGGCGAGGATGGCGAGTGCACAGGCGGCTGCGAGACCACCAAAGGCAGCCATGTGTGCGAGTTTGCGCAGCACCGTATCGAGCGTGCCGTGCGCGATCGTCAAGTTTGGCGTATCACTGAGCTTCCAAATTACGATGGCGATCAGCAGTGCGGGAAGTAAGGCGAGAACGCGCACAGATCGCAGCGTACTCGTCATAGTTCCGCCTGCGTCTGGCTCAGAAGCGAGTCACATCGAGTGAATCGTGTGCGCATCTGCGCGTCCCTGATCACACGCTCCGCTCCTCGAGCAGCAATGGTCGGGACATGACTATCACCGCTCTACGCCAACTCGCGAGCTCTTTCGTAATCGCCGTTGCCCTGCTTGCCTTCGTTCACGATGCCTACGCCTCTGACAGCACAATTACCTACAGCTTCCCGACCAGCGACCTCTCGGGTATTACCGCCCAGACAGCACCGGGCATCGGTGGCTGCCTCGCAGGGTGCGCGTCGTTTCGGGTGGCCTCATTGGTCGCCATCCCGGCCAAGCGTCAGGCGTTCGTGCAGATTGCGGCACCCGGGGGCACATCGATTGTTGGCGGGGCAGTCAGCCTAAGCTATCGCACCAAAAGCCCAGCGATCTCAGTCCACATCCAGAACCGCGTCAATGGTCGTTGGTTTGACACGCAGCGACTTCGTTCGACGACCGCAACACGTAAGGTAGTGAAGGTTGGCGGCAGTGGGAATGCGGTCGCGATTAGTCTCATGGCCGACGCTGCCATCAAGGCACGAGGGATTCCGAATGACGCCGAAAATACGGTTAGCATCGATTCGGTCAGTTTGACTGTTCGTGATGTCTCAGCACCGGTCGTCAGCTGGACGGCCGGAGACCCCGCAACCGGACAGTGGCAGAGAGGTGCCATCTGCGGAACGTTCAACGCGCGCGACACCGGCCTCGGGGTCGACCGTGTCGAGTATGTGATCGGTTCTGCCGTTGCGACAGTGACGGCACCACCTGGCACTCGGAGTCAACCGCGGCCGCTCACCTTCGCAGGCTCTGCGTGTGTGGATAGTGCCCAACTTGCGGACGGCGTCTACGGGACAACTCTGGCCGGTATCGACGCCAACAGCGATGGTAATCGCAGCACCCCTGTCAACGGGCTTGTGCGGGTCGACAACTCAGCACCCACCGTCGTGTTTGTGGCCCCCACCGATACCGAGGCGCGGCAGCCACAACTGCAGCTGCAACTGGCGGATAGCGCCAGCGGGGTGACGACCGTTGGTGTGAGCCTCGATGGGATGCCAGTCGAAGCGAAGCGGACGGGCGAGTTGGCGGTCGTCAGTCCTCCTCTGGCGCTCGCCGACGGACTGCATCGCCTGAGTTGGACGGTTGCGGACGCTGCAGGCAACGTTACCCAGGACGCGGCAACGTTCGGCGTGAGTGACGTGACTCCACCGGTTATCGATCAGACCGCGCCGTCGGGTCTGACAACACCAGCGACGCCAATACGTGCGCACATTGTCGACGCAGGCTCTGGCGTTGCGGTCGACTCGATACGCCTCGCCGTCGACGGATGCGATGTCACGGCTCTGGTCGACGTTGCGAATGGTGTCCTGGTCTATCAACCGGCTCGAGCTTGGAGTGAGGGCGAGCACAGTGTTCGCCTGACCGTTGGAGATCGCAGCGGAAATCGCACCGTCCTCAGTTGGACATTTCAACTGCCTGTTGGCCCCGGACCGGTTCCGGTGCAGACCCCACCAGCTCCCAGCATCGATACGAGCGCGGCGATCTCGACGGGTGAGCCGAGCAGTGGAGCAGCCGACGGTGCGATGACGATCAGTGCGCCGTCGACCGTGGTCATCCGTGGTCCAAAAACAATTGTGCACATTTCCGCGCTCCGGGGAACCATCCCAGCCGCCGGCCAGCGACTCCGTGTCAGTTGGCTGCGCGGACAGCGCCTTGCCGACGTCGTGGCTGACGACCAAGGCTACGCAGACGTCACGCTGACTGGTGCAGAAAGCGGCACGCTGGTGGTCGCGGCAGGTGGTGTTCAGGCGCAGATCGTCGTCACCAGTGGCCCGACACTCAGCTTGAAGACGGGCAAACGAAGCGTGCGCCAAGGCGGGCTCTTGCGGCTCCACGGAGTCTTACGCGGAAGTGATGCTGCACAGATTCGGTTGGAGGCCAAGGTGGGACGTGGCTGGCGTCTTGTGGTGAGCGTTCCAGTGGGGAAACAGGGAAGCTATGCGACGCCCGTTCGATTACCCGCCATCGGTACCTACGTCGTTCGAATGCGGGCCGGTACGGTGGTCTCGGCACCACTCAGACTGGTTGCACGCTAGACGCTGTGCAAAGCGGTCTGGCTGCTACGTTGGCTGGGTATGAGTACGAACGCATTGACCGGTCTCAATCCGGCGCAACTGGAGGCCGTCACTGCCGAACCGGGACCAATCCTCGTCGTAGCGGGCGCGGGATCCGGCAAGACAAGGGTGCTCACCCATCGGGTTGCTCATCTGGTTGACGAGCATGGCGCCACGCCTGCTTCGATCCTGGCCATCACGTTCACCAATAAGGCCGCAGGCGAAATGGCCGAGCGAGTCAATCGCGCTCTGGGCCGTTCGGCAACCGGCATGTGGGTCATGACCTTTCATGCCGCCTGCGCGCGAATCTTGCGCGCTGAGGCCACACGGATCGGATTCCGTCAGTCGTTTTCGATCTATGACTCCTCCGACCAGGTCCGACTTGTTCGCTCGATCATCGAGGACGACCTCGGAAAAGACAGCAAGCGCTATCCGGCGCGTGGTGTCCATGCCCGCATCAGCGACGCGAAAAATCGTCTGATCTCGGCCGAACAGTTCGCCGATGACAGTGACGGCTACTTCGACACCACAGTTGGTGAGGTCTATCTGCGCTATCAGTCGCGGCTGCTCGAGGCCGGCGCCATGGACTTCGACGATCTGCTCGTGCACACAGCGAACCTGCTGGAGCAGATCCCTGAGGCTCGGGAAAAGTGGCAGACGGCCTTCAAGCACGTTCTCGTCGACGAGTATCAGGACACCAACCATGCGCAATACCGACTGATTCGCTCGCTCGCGGCAGGCCATCAAAGCATCTTTGTCGTCGGTGATTCCGACCAGTCGATCTACTCCTGGCGTGGTGCGGATATCCGCAATATTTTGGATTTCGAGAAGGACTTCCCGAACGCGCGCACGATCCGTCTCGAACAGAACTACCGCTCGACGCAGCACATCCTCGACGCCGCAAACGCCGTCATCGAACACAACGAGGGACGTCAAGAGAAACGCCTCTGGTCTGAGTTAGGACAGGGCGAACCGGTGCGCGTGGTGGAGTGTCAGGACGAGCGCAGCGAAGCACGCTTCGTCGTGGGACAGATCGCGCGGGTGATAGGCGAGGGTGGCTCGCTCCGGGATGTAGCAATTTTCTATCGAACGAATGCGCAGTCGCGAGCCTTGGAAGAAGCGCTCCGACAGGCTGACGTGCCGTACCGGATCATCGGCGGCACCGGTTTCTATGATCGCCAAGAAATCAAGGATGCGCTGGCGTACCTCCGTGCGATCGCAAACCCAAGCGACGACGTGTCCTTGCGACGCATCATCAATGTCCCGCGCCGCGCGATCGGCGACACCACGGTCTCGCGTCTCGCAGAGCACGCAGGCATGTTGGGGGTTTCGCTCCGACTCGGACTGCTGGATGCGGACTCGATCCTGCCAGGGGCGGCAGCACGTAAGGCCGTGACCGGTTTCGCCGAGCTGATGGATCGCCTGACTGCGGCCGCTGCATCGATGGAGCCCGCCGAACTGTTGGAACGGATCTACGACGAGACGGCGATGATCGAGTCGCTGCGGGCAGAACGCACGCTCGAGGCGAACGGTCGGATTGAGAACCTCGACGAGCTCTTGGGCGTGGCCCGCTCGGCGACGCTGACGGGGGATCCAGAGGCGGACCTCGCGATGTTTCTCCAGGAACTCAGCCTTGTCTCCGACGCGGACCAGTTGCCAGACTCGGAGGATGATTCCGCGGTCACCATGATGACTCTCCACACCGCGAAGGGCCTCGAGTTTCCGCGCGTCTACATGGTCGGCATGGAAGACAACATCTTTCCCCACGCTCGGGCCCTCGAGGAGGCAAACCTCGAAGAGGAGCGGCGCCTGTGTTACGTCGGAATGACTCGCGCCCGCGAACAGTTGACGATGACGTATGCGCGTACCCGGAGTCTTTATGGACGTCAGGACTACAACCCGCCGTCGACGTTTCTGAGTGAAATCCCGGCCGAGTTTGTCAATCATGAGCGGGTTGCTTCGCGCGGTGGCACGAGTCTCCCGTCGTCGCAGGGTCGCTGGTCGGATCGCCCAGCTCCCGTTCCGCAATCCCGAGCGATTGTGCGCGAGCCGGCGAAGGATCTGCCGCTGATCTCGACAGGCGACACGATCCGGCACCTCCGTTGGGGGGATGGGATTGTGATTGGGGTTCCGTCGGCCGAGGAGATTCTCGTGCGCTTCCCCGAAGCGGGAGAGCGGCGCCTCCACGTTGCGTACGCACCAATCGAGCTGATTGCCCCTTAGCGCAGACGTATCGGCCCACGCGACTTTCGATCGCTAGTATCGTCGTCCGCCTCGTCATCGAACCGGTGGACTCTGATAGATTCCGATCTCGTTCGGGCGATTAGCTCAGTTGGTAGAGCACCGCCTCGACAAGGCGGGGGTCACTGGTTCGAGCCCAGTATCGCCCACTC
>JBAXOM010000067.1:0-11497 GCA_037133215.1 Thermoleophilia bacterium
GACGCGCTCGCGGCCGTGGCGGTGCATCAATTCCCACGCGACAAGATTGCCCATCGACCAGCCGACAAGCACGCAACGGTCGATCCCGAGCGCATCGAGCAACGCGTTGATGTCGTCAGCGTATTGCCCAATCGTGTGGCCACCTTCGACCGCAGGCGAGCGGCCGTGGCTGCGCAGGTCGGGTACGACGACGCGGTAGCCCGCCTCGACGAGGGGGTCGATAATGGAGTGGAAGTACGCGGCGCTCATCGAGACACCGTGCAAGAGCACGAGCGGCAGGCCCGCGCCACGATGGGTCACGCTCAGCGAGACGCCGGGCGCAACCTCAACGAGGCTCGCATCGGTGCCAAAGGCTTGAGCGGGGCGGATCATCACGGCACGAGTACGAAGCGGCCCTTGACGTCGCCGGCACGGAGACGATCGTGCGCGACCTGGGCCTGGCTGAGCGGCAGGCGCTCGACGACGTGCCGAATCGGCTCCTTCTGAGCAAGTGCGATCAGGTCGCCGAAATCAGCGAGGGAACCCCAGACGCTGGTCATCAGTCGCGCCTCCATTGGCACGGCACCGAAGCCAAAGGGGATGCGGCCACCATGCAGGCCGATCGCAATCAGGAGTCCTGTGCGGTCGAGCAGGCGCGCACCGTCTTCGAGCGACTGCTGTGCCGCCACGAAGTCGAGCACGGCCGCGTACGGTCCCTCAAGAGCGGCGGGGTTCGCGGCCTCGGTCGCGCCAAGCTCTTTCGCGGTGGCGCACTTTGCGGGGTCGGGATCTCCGACGTGCACTTCGGCGTCACTCAGCATGGCGAGATACTGCACCGCGTACTGGCCAAGGCCACCGGCGCCGAGCACGAGCACGCGCTTGCCTTTGCCGAGGAACGGCAGGGCGTGGCGGACGGCGCGGAAGGCCGTCAGGCCACCACAGCCGAGCGGCGCAGAATCGATCGGATCGAGATCGCCGAGCGGAAAGATGTAGCGGCGGTGCGGCACGAGCATGTACTCGGCGTAGCCACCCTGATCAAACAGGCCAGCCTCGTGGCTGTCGGGACAGATCATCTCGGTGCCCGCCGCGCAGAAGCGACAGGTGCCGCAGCCCCACGGCGTGTAGACGAAGACGTTGCCGTGCTCTTCGGTCGAGCCGGTCACCTCGTGTCCGAGCGTCATCGGGCGTGGCTTTTCACCGAATTCGCCGTTGACTACGTGGATATCGGAGAAGCAGACGCCGCAGGACGAGACCTTGATAACGACCTCGTCGTCGCTCTTGGCAACGGGGATCTCAATCTCGTCGAAGTGCAGGGCTCGATCGCCCTCGTGTAGCCGTACTGCCAGCATCCGTCTCTCCTCCAAAGGGGTGCAGCGCAAGCGTACCCGACCAAGCCAGCGTTGACTTTGCTTTCGGGTCTGACCCCAAAACAAAGTTGATCAGGCGCTAGGTGGCGGATCCCTCGTAGCGGACGGGGATGCGCTTGATGCCGTTGAAGAAGTTCGAGCGCATGCGGTCGACGGGGCCGTTGAGGTAGAGGTCAGGCAGGTAGGGCACGAGCTCCTCCAGCCAGACCTTGATCTCGAGGCGCGCGAGGTGCGAGCCGAGGCAGTAGTGCGGACCGCCGAGGCCGAAGGCCATGTGCTTGTTCGGCGTGCGGGTGATGTCGAAGCGATTCGGGTCGGGGAACATGCGCTCGTCACGATTGGCGGACGTAAACCACAAGACGACCTTGTCGCCAGCCTTGATCTGCTGGCCATGCAACTCGACGTCCTCGGTCGCCGTACGGCGGAAGTGGTGGACG
Source organism: Thermoleophilia bacterium (assembly GCA_037133215.1). GTDB lineage: Bacteria > Actinomycetota > Thermoleophilia > Gaiellales > F1-60-MAGs149 > F1-60-MAGs149. The sequence continues at coordinate 1,784 of JBAXOM010000067.1, forward strand.
GAGGTGGCGTAGCGGATGATCTCTTCGGCGGCCGTGCCGGCGAGCGTCGGATCTGCGCAGAGCCGCGCAATCTCGTCGCGGTTCTGAAGGAGCGCCGCAATGCCGTGCGACATCGAGTGGCGCGTCGTCTCGTTGCCGGCGGTGATGAGCAGCAGGAAGAAGAGCTTGAACTCGTGGTCCGAGAGCGTGTCGCCGTCGAGTTCGGAGTTGATCAGGATCGTGACGACGTCCTCGCCCGGGTTGTTGCGCTTGAGGTCGGCAAGGCCGAGCGCGTAATCGAACATCTCGAGCGCAGCGGGGCTCGAGAAGGGCAGATGAGCGTATTGCGAGAGGTCGCTCTGGTCCTTGACGAGATCGCCGACGAAGTCTGGCTCGGTGTTGCCCAGCAGGCGGTCGCCGAGCGAGACCAGCGTGTGGCGATCCTCGAGCGGCGAGCCCATGATGTCGGACAAAATTTGCATGGGCAGCTCGACCGAGATGTGTTCGACGAAATCGAACTCGCCCAGCGGCATCGTCTTGACCAGGATCTCGCGGATCAGGGTGCGGATGCGATCTTCGTAGACCTTGACGGCCTTGGGCGTGAAGCCGCGGTTGACGAGCGCGCGCAGGCGCGAATGTCGTGGCGGGTCCATGTCGAGCAGCGACATGCGCGACTCGACCTGCTCGGGCGTCAGATCGTCGAGGCTCGTACCACCGACGCCGGCCGAGAACAGCAGCGGCTGCTTTTGCAGCGTGAGGATGTCCTCGTAGCGGGTGACAGACCAGAAGCCGCGACCGTTCGCCTCGTCCTGCCAGTAGCAGGGAGCGTCGTCGCGGAGGCGCTTAAACCAATCGTGCGGCGTGCGCTCGACGAAGGTCTCAAGATCCGTCAGGTTGATGTCGGACACGTTGGGGGACGCTGCTACTGCCATGCGGGAACGGTACCTGAACCTCTCGTAGGTTCTAAGCCCAGTGGTTCTTGGGCTTGGGTAAGAACATGCTCGAACCGAGGCCGATCAGGACGAAGAAGGCTGCGGCGAGACCGGTCCAGCGGGTTGCGTCGGAGAACGCTTGGTCGATCGCCGGCGCAAGTTCGGCGCCGCCCGGCTGGCTGACAATTCCGGGGATGGCGGTGCCCGCGGAGCGCTCGATGGTCGTGGAAATCGACGCTGCCTTGGCGGCCGGCAGTCCCTGCGCCTCGAGGTTCGCTGAGCTCTGGTTGAAGACGACCGTGGCGAGGATGACGCTGAGGATCGCGACACCGAGCGCGGAGCCCATCTGGCGCGAGGTTGATTGGATGCCGGAGGCTTGGCCGGACGCGCTTGCGGGCACGTCCGCCAGGATGACACCGGTCAGTTGCGAAGTGGAAAAGCCGATCCCGATGCCATAGACAAAGAGGGCGGGAACGAAGAACCACGGGTTCGAGTCGGGTTCGACGAGCAGTGCGAAGGCACTGATTCCGATCACCTCAAGTGTCATGCCGAGTTGGACAACGCCACGTTGACCGAGACGTTTGACGACGGCTGAGGCGGCGCCGCCGGCGATGAAGGCGCCGACAGCGAGGCTTGCGATCAAAAGGCCCGAGTCGGTGGCACTGAGCCCGAGCACGCTCTGGAGGTAGAGCGGCATCGCAAACAGCACGCCAAATTCGCCGAGGCTGACGAGCAGTGCCGTGATGTTGCCAAAGCCGAACGAGCGCAGTTTGAACAGTTCGAGGTCGACGAGGCGTAGTTTTCCGGCACGGCGCCGGTAGCGCGAGTTGAGCAAAAACACGACGATGCTGATGACCGATAGCGCGATCGCGAAGGGGATCGGCGACACCGTCGAACTGGGCCAGTCCAGACCCTCGACCGAGAATGGCAGGATGGGCGTCCACCAGCCGCACGTGCGACCTTCAATCAGGGCGAAGACGAGTGCGGCAAGGCCGAGACCGAGGCTGACGGGCCCGATGATGTCACCGGTTTTCTTGGCGGTAAGGTCTTTCGATTCGTGCACGTACTTATACGACAGCGCGATCAACGCGAGTGCGATTGGAATGTTGATCAGAAAAATCCAGCGCCAGCCGAAGTTTGTGGTCATGAGGCCGCCAATGATCGGGCCAAGCGCTGCCATACCACCGATCGTGGCGCCCCAGATTCCAAAGGCAGCGGCACGCTCTTTGCCGTGGAAGGTGGCGTTGACGATCGAGAGGGTCGAGGGCAGAACCAGTGCGCCGCCGATGCCCTGGAGGAGGCGCGCGAAGATCAGAAACTCGGCGTTGGGTGCGATTCCCGCGAGGATGCTGGCACCGGCAAAGATGGCGAGGCCCGTCACGTAGATCCGGCGGCGTCCGTGCACGTCGGCGAGGCGGCCGGTGACGATCAGGGTGGCCGCGAAGACGAGGCTGTAGATCGAGTTGACCCATTCGGCGCCGGACAGGCCGAGGTGGAGATCGCGGATCATCGTTGGTAGTGCGATGTTGACGACTGACGAGTCGATCACGATTAGCGCGACGCCGGCGGCGACAATGCCGAGCGCAATCCAGCGCTTCGGATCAAGTTCGAGCTCGTGTTCGAGTTCGGATTCGCGTGCTTCAGGTGTTGCCATGGGCGATACGATGCCGGTTCGATCGGCAGGGCGCGCCGTCAGAAATGGCGCCCCCAAAATAATTGTATTCTGGATCCAATCCGCTAGGCTAACGTCAACCCTCCGGAGGTCTCCCCCCATGGCAGCAACGGAAATTCCCCAGTTCAATCTGCTCGACCCCGGCCTGTTTGTGGATCGTGAGCCATGGGAGATTTTCGAGTGGATGCAGCGCGAGGCGCCCGTCTATCGGCACCCCGACGAGGACGATGGGTTCTGGTGCGTGACGAAATACGACGACGTCCTCGATGTGCTCAAGCGCGCCAAGACGTTCTCCTCCGAGGCCGGCGGGTCGGCGCGTATCGGTCAGGTCGAACCCGACGTACTCGAAGCGCGCCGCAACTTTATGGAGACCGACGCGCCGCTGCATAACGAGTGGCGTAAGCCGTTCGCGCGCGACTTCACGCCAAAGTCGATTGGTCGCTACGAAGACCAGCTGCGGGTGATTGTCGACGAGGTCCTTGATGAGGCCTTCGAGAAGCAAGACATCTGCTTTGTCCATGACATTGCGGCACTGATTCCGATTCGCGTGCTCGGCACCATCCTTGGACTGCCACCCGAGCAATTTGACCGCCTGATCGAACTCGGCGATCGCATGATCATCGATTCCGACCCCGAGATCGCGATCCACGTCGCTGGCTCGCCCGAGGCCGAGGCGTTTAAGTACCTCCCCTTCGGCAGCGAGGCTGCGGCTGAGTTGTGTGCAATGGGGCGCCAGACGATCCACGCACGTCGCGGCGCGCCAAAAGACGACGTGCTCTCGATCCTCGCCAACATGGAGATCGGTGGCTGCCCGCTCGGTGATCGCGACCTCGACAACAACTTCGCCCTCTTCGTCGTGGCTGGCAACGAGACAACACGCCAGTCGATGGCGCTCGGCCTGCTCGCGCTCCTCAAGGACGACCGTGCGATGAGCGAGTTCTCGCAGCCCGGCGGCGTGACGGATCAGGCCGTCGACGAGCTCGTGCGGATCGCCTCGCCCGTCTGGCATTTCCGCCGCACAGCGACGGAGGACACCGAAATCCGCGGCGTCGAGATCAAGCAAGGCGAACGCGTCGTCGTCTGGTTCGCCCCCGCCAACCGCGACGCCGAGGTCTTCGACAACCCGCACGTGCTCGACTTCTCCCGTAAGAAGGACGAGCACCTCGCCTTCGGCCGCGGTGGTCCGCATTACTGCATCGGCACGCACCTCGCACGCCTCGAGATCAAGGTGCTCTACGAACAGCTCTTCCCGCGTCTCAAGTCGATCGAGCAGACAGGCCAGGAGCGGCGCCTCTATTCGAACTTCACGAATGGCTTCAAGAGCTTCCCCGTGCGCATCACCGCCAAGTAGCTGGCGGGGCTACTCAAAAAACAAGCCACACCTTGCATTCGCTTCTCACAAATACAAGGCAGACCTTGTATTTGTCGGGACTCGTTCGTCACCGTGAGATGCGAGAGTGGCGAGACCCGGGCTCGAACCGGGGACACCGCGATTTTCAGTCGCGTGCTCTACCAACTGAGCTATCTCGCCTCTGCGCAGCACGATACCAGCGCCCGCGTCTCCTGCGCGCGGGTCAGAACAGGCCGAGTGCGACGTGCGCGATCGCGAGGATGATCGCCGTCACGACCATCGTCCCGCCGACCAGCATCAGCAGGCCGCCCGATTTGGGCACGTCGGAGGTGGCTGGGCCGCGCAGCAGCACCTGCCCCACGGAATAGAGCACGATCCCAAAGATCGCCAACACGGCGATGACCCACCAGACGACGTCCATGGGGTGATAGTGCCGCCTCCAGGCTGGATGCGCAACCAGTGACCCGGAACGTGGCAATCGGCACGCCGCTGTTGCACAACCGCAATGCCAATTCGAAAAAACCGATGGTACGGTGAGCGGGAACTCGAAATCAACGCCATTCGGCGCAATCATCGTCTCGTTGACGGTGGTTGATTGCATCTCGGCGCAGGAATGCGTCGAAACGGTGCGAACCCGAAGACTCCGCTTGCCTCTCCGTCACTCCACATCCGTCGTCCGTCTGATCCTTGTGATCTCCATTCTTGGCGTTGCGCTGGTTGCTGCCCTGCCCGTCTCGGCCTCGCCGAAGAGTGACATGGCAAATAAGCGTGCGCAGGCCGAGGCCGCACGCGCCCAGTTGGCAGAGCTCGGGGCTCAACTCGAGCCAGCGATCGAGCGATACAACAAGGCGATGGAAGAACTCAAGCAGGTCAACGCCGATATTGCGTTTAACCAGAAGCAGATCACTGTCACGGAGTCGAACCTGAAGGTCTCGCAGACCGCGCTCAGCGCAAAACTGCAGGAGTCGTACCGCGTCGGTGAGCCGGATCTTGTTGCCTCAGTACTTGGGCAGCAGTCGCTCTCGCAGATTCTCGCGGTCTCCGAATTGTTCGACCGCTCGCAGCACCAGGCCGCGGACCTCATCGGTGGGCTCCAGCAGAGCAAGACGACGCTCAAGCGTCAGCGTCACGACCTGCAGGTCTCGCAGGACCGTGCGAAGACGTTGCAGGCTCAACGCCAGCAGGAGAAGATTGCGATCAATCAGGGCATCGCGCAGGAGAAGGCTCTGGTGTCGGGGCTCGAAGGCGAAATCGCTCAGCTGATCCAAGAGGAGCAGGCACGCCAAGACGAGATGCGCCGTAAGGCGCTGGCGGCACTCGCGGCTACGCAGGCAGCAACCGGTGCGGCCGGTAATGATCAGATTTCCGTCGGCGGCTCCGTTGATGGCGGTTCCAGTAGCGGTAGTAGTGATTCGGGTAGCGCGATCCAATTGCCACCGACCGACGGTTCGATTGGTTCGCAGGCTGTGGCAGCGGCGATGCAATTCCTTGGCACCCCCTATGTCTGGGGTGGCGCTGCTCCGGGTGGTTTCGACTGCTCTGGATTGACGATGTATGCGTACGGTCAGATCGGTATTGGCCTCGCGCACTACACGGGCGATCAATGGAATGAGGGCGCGCACGTACCCTCGGATCAGTTGCTGCCAGGCGATCTCGTCTTCTTTGGTTCGGACCTGCATCACGTCGGCATGTACATCGGTGGAGGGCAGTTCATCCACGCGCCACAGACGGGCGATGTCGTCAAGATTTCGGACCTCGGCTCGGCCAGCGACTTCGCTGGCGCCGTCCGTCCGTACTAATGGGCGCGCCGACTACCGGAAGTCCGGTATTCTGCGCACTCGCTGCGCGCCCGTAGCTCAGTGGATAGAGCGCTGCCTTGCGGAGGCAGAAGTCGGACGTTCGAATCGTCCCGGGCGCATAGAGAACGAGAGGGCCTCGGCACCAGCCGGGGCCCTCTTCTCGTTTCTGCCTACCCCAGCGTGGTGGCGGTTGCGGTACCGGCCGCCAAGGCTGCGTCCGCTGGCACGTCGACGCGCACGATGCCGATGGCCCGCGTTGCGGCAAGCCAAGGGGCAGCGGCGACGGAGGTGACCACACCGACGTCTTTGCCGTCGAGTTCGAGAGTCGTGCCTGGCTCGACGATTGCGTCAAGCGCCAGCCGGCGTGGGCCGCGATTGGCGTGGCCGCGGCGGTGCAGGCGGGTGACGGGTTCTTGGCCGATGAAGCAGCCTTTCTCGAACGACACCGTCGTCTCGACGAGGTCGACCTCTGCCGGCATCCAGCGCTCGTCGACGTCGTGGCCAAGACGAACGGCGCCTGTCTCGATGCGCAGTGCCTCGATGGCGGCTGGCTCGACGGGCGTTGCCCCTGCCGCGACGGTGGCAGTGACAATCGCCTCACGCTGATCGACTGCGACGAGGACATCGACGCGCGGGAGGTCGCCCAGCAGTCCGACAATCCGTACGCCGTCTGTTGCGATGCTCTCGGCCGTGGGGCCGATCAGGGACACGAGGCTCCAATCGGTGGTCGCGTCAATCGCGACCTTGGCGCCGAGGCGGTAGCGCGTCAGTCCACCCACCAATGCGTCGACTCCAACGGGATCGAGATCGAGCAGATAGCGCCCTTCGTCGAGCAACGTGACCCGCGGGTCGGCAATCACGCGCGCCTTCGCCGTCAGAAACAGCGCCTGGCGGGACTCGCCAACCGTCATACCACGCAACTCCTGCGAGAGCAGGTTTTGGAGGAACTTCTCGGCGTCGACTCCCTCCACCAGGACAAAGCCGCGTGGGGGTTCGGCCACGCCGACCGTCGCTCGGAGAGCCTGGAGTTGATCGACGGGCGCGGGTAGTGGAGTCATCGGTAGACGTTTCGTTGGTGGGATTGGTGCGGATGCACCACTTCTCAGACAAGGGAAGTACCCTGCGTAGGAGAACGAACTGATGGTGCCAACTGATTCCCCGACCGCCAGTGGCGCTATCCACGCCGCGCCGCTGCTGCCCGCTGGGCCGCCGCTCTGGACCCGCACTCGCATTGTCGCTCTGATCCTTGGGTACCTCGTCGGACTCGGCGGAATGATCCTGATCAAAGGCATCTACCTCTCGCCTGATCGTTACTTTCTGATCCTGCTCGTCCCCGCGCTCGTACTCGGGGTTGGCAAGGGCTACGTCCGTGACTTTTTGCCGCTGATCATCGGCATCTTTGTGTACGAGGAACTGCGTGGCGTGGCGCATCTGCTCAACCCCGAGCCGTACTACCTGCCACACCTCAAGTTCGACGAGTTCATCTTCTTCGGGCATAACCTCACGGTCGTCTTGCAAGACCTGCTCTGGACCGGTCAGATCACGTGGTACGACCAGATCCTGGGCCTGCTCAATCGGGCGCACTTCATCGTGCCACCCACGCTACTCCTGCTGATCTGGCTCGAAAACCGCGCGCTCTATTATCGCGCCTTGCTGACAATCGTCGGCTGCTCGATGATTGGCGCATTGATCTTTCTGATCTATCCCGCAGCGCCACCATGGGCAGCTGCGCAGATTGGCCTCCTGCCCGAAATGACGAAGATCGGCTACGCCCAGGCCGATGCCTCGCCCATCACGGCGAGCAAGTCGTTCATCGAGAGTCTGATGTTGTCGAACCCCTATGCGGCCGTGCCGAGCCTGCACACGGCGTACTCCACACTCGTCGCGATCTTCGCGTTGCGTTGGCATCGACGATTTGGCTACGTGATGTGCCTCTACCCACTCGCGATGTACTTCTGCATCGTGTACTTCGCAGATCACTACGTTTCCGATATCCTCGTAGGTATCGCGGTCGCACTGTTCGCTTGGTGGGCCGCAGGGCGATTGATTGCCCGTCCCGGCCGGCTTCACCGCCTCGCCGGTCCCTTTCCTCCGCCAATCGCCAGTGCACGCTTCGGGAGTACCACTAAATGAGTAACAACCACAAGGCCGATACGCAGAACACGACGGCGCAAGACAAGCGCCCCTCGGCCCAGGTTGCTGTGCGGTGCCCGCTCTGTGGCGCGGACGATTATCGCGTCAAGATTGAGGACACGATCGGTACCCGTGTCGCCGACCCGCGCGTCCACTACACCTGCACCTCAAGCGCTTTTGGTGAGCACGGCCGCATTGTTGAGTGCCGCTCCTGCCATCTCGTCTACATGAATCCGCGCCCGCATCACGAGGCCGTCGTCGAGAACTACGGCGATGTCGAGGACCAGGAGTACATCGAAGAGGAGCAGGGTCGTATCGAGACCTTCTCCGAGAGCCTCGCGCAGGTCCAGAAGTTTCGTCGCTCCGGGCACCTGCTCGACGTGGGTTGCCACGTCGGTACGTTCCTCACGCTTGCCCAGGATGCTGGCTTTGACGTTGCGGGTGTCGAACCATCCCGCTGGGGCGCCGAGATCGCCAACTCGCGGATCAATGGCAACGTGCATTGCGGCGCAATCGAGGACGCGCCGCTGCCCGATGGCGGCTACGACGTAATCACGCTCTGGGATGTCATCGAGCACCTGCCCGACCCCGCACTCGACATTCGCGCGATCCATAGTGCGCTGAGTCCTGGCGGCATCTTCGCCGTCTCGACGATGGACGTCGAGTCGATGTTCGCGAAGCTGTTCGGAAAGCGTTGGCCGTGGTACATGCAGATGCACCTCGTCTACTTCTCGCGCCAGACACTCTGCGAGATGCTGCGCCGCGAGGGCTTCGAGATCGCTGAGGTCTCGACCCATGTGCGTCGCGTGCGCCTGACGTACCTCGCCTCGCGTTTCGATGCCTACTCGCCGACCGTCGGCCATGCCATCAACAGCGTGCTCGAGAAGGTCGGCTTGGCCGAGCGCACGGTTGGTGTCAGCTTCGGTGACATCTTTACCGTCATCGCGCGCAAGCCCGAGTCCGCCTAGCGTCGACGATGGCCGTCGTCCCTGCCGACGCGCCGAGCATGAGCGTCCGCCTGACCGGCTGGCGCTATCCGCTTGCGATTGGCGCGTTGTCGCGTATCTTGACGTTCGTCGTGGTCGGTGCGATTGGACTCGTTCGACGAGACCCGGAGCAGAGTGTCAGCAGCGCCCTGTTGGCGCCGTTTGGGGCCTGGGATGGCGTTTGGTACCAGCGGATTGCCGACTACGGCTACGACCCGACGGTCGCGCACGGCAATGGGGTCGCGTTCTCGCCGCTCTATCCGATGCTCGTGCGGTACGTGCACGCCTACCTGTCGCTCAGCTACCTCGCCGCGGGCGTGCTTATCTCGACGGTCTGCTTCTTCGTGGCCATGGTTGTTCTCTACCGCGTTGTCGAGGACCGCTCGGGGACGAAGATTGCGCGGCGCGTTGTCTGGCTGACGGCGTTCTTTCCGGCCGCCTACCTGTTCTCATCCGTCTATACCGAGAGTGTCTATCTGCTCCTGACGGTCTCGACGTTCGCGCTGCTTGAGCGACGGCGACTGATCTCCTCATCGCTGGTTGGTGCGCTCGCCGTGCTGTCGCGACCGACCGGCATTCTGCTCGTGCCATCGATGGGCGTGCGCATTTGGAAGGACCAGGGTCGGCGATTCAGTTGGCGATTCGTGCTCTGCCTCGTGCCACTTCTGGTGCTGCCCCTCGCCTACGTTGCCTTCGGCGCGTACCTCTATTACCGCACAGGCAACCCGTTTGCGACGCAGACGGCGCAGGCGGCTGGGTGGGGGCGCGGCATCAATGTGATGCTCGTCCTGGGTCTGCCGATCGCGGTGCTGAACGGTCTGATTGTTGCGACGCACGATCTCTCGCGGGCGATGTACATCGG
>JBAXOM010000068.1:0-11069 GCA_037133215.1 Thermoleophilia bacterium
GCAGATCTCCGCACCGCGCGTCTCGCGCGTGACAGCGAAACGGTCGGCGCGCTCTCGATGCTGCTGGCCGCACTCAAGGATGCCGAGAAGTCCGCCGGCTCGCTCGACGACGCTGGGGCAATCCAGGTCTTGACGCGTGAGCGCAAAAAGCGTGTCGAGGCGGCCGAGAGTTTCCGGGAAGGCGGGCGCGAAGACGATGCCGTCAAGGAGGAGCAGGAGGCCGCGATGATTGACCAGTACCTACCTGCCCAGATGCCGCAGAGTGAGGTCGACGCGATCATCGCTGCTGCGATCGCCGAGTCCGGCGCAACGTCCGTCAAGGACTTGGGCTCCGTGATGAAGCTCGTGCAGCCGCAGACGGCTGGGCGCGCCGATGGTAAAGCTGTGGCGAACGCCGTCCGCGAAGCCTTGGGAGCCTGACCACGTGCCGCTAGGCTACGTGCGTTGAGTCGAACCTCCTTCACCGTCACCGACGCCTTCGCGCGTGAGCTGTCCTCGCGTAGCGATGAGGTGCTCCGAGCTGTCGCGCTGGCAGCCAGTTGCAAGGTGTATCTCCGTGGCGATGAGGTGATGCTCGACGGTGATGATGACCAGATCAAGCACGCGCAAGCCGTCCTGAGTGAACTCCGTGACGTGGTGGATGGAGGTCAGGCGCTGGAGACCCAGACCGTGGAGGCCGTGACGGGAGTGTTGGCCGCGAACGGCAGCGCGAAGGAAGTCTTGGGCGATGTCGTCTGGCGCTACCGCAACACCACGATCCAGCCGCGCACCGTCAATCAGAAGCGCTACGTCGACGCGATCCGCTCGACGACGATGACCTTCGGGTGTGGCCCTGCTGGCACGGGCAAGACCTACCTCGCGATGGCGCTGGCTGTGGCGGCGCTCGAGTCGCGGCAGGTCTCGCGCATCGTCTTGACACGACCAGCAGTCGAGGCCGGCGAGCGGCTCGGCTTCTTGCCCGGCGACCTGATGGCGAAGGTCGACCCGTATCTGCGACCGCTTTTCGACGCCCTCTACGACATGATGGACGGCGAGCGCGTCACGGCGATGCTGGAGCGAGGAGTGGTGGAGGTGGCGCCACTCGCGTTTATGCGCGGGCGCACCCTCAACGACGCCTTCATTATCCTCGACGAGGCGCAGAACACAACGCGTGAGCAAATGCGGATGTTTCTGACACGGCTTGGTTTCGGCTCGAGGGCCGTGATCACCGGCGACCCCACGCAGATCGACTTGCCGCGCGACCAGATGTCTGGCCTCAATGAGGCGCGCCAAGTCTTGGTGGGCGTGCCGGGGATCGAGATTATCGAGTTCGAACGCGCCGACGTCGTGCGTCACAAGCTCGTCCAAAGCATCGTCGAGGCCTATCGGATTTCGGACGAGGCGCGCGACGCGTGAGTGTCGAACTCGACGACCGTGCTGGATCTGGCGTTTTAGATTCGGAGATTGCCCGGGTTGTCGATGCCGTGTTGGAGGCTGAGTCGGTGGGCGAGGTTGAAGTCGGCGTGATCATCGTGGGCGATGCGGAAATGCAGACCCTCAATCGTGAACATCGTCAATTGGACTCGACCACGGATGTTCTCTCGTTTCCGATCGACGAAGACGATGATGAGCCGCTGGCAGGTGTGCCACGGATGTTGGGAGATATCGCGATCTGTCTGCCGGTCGTGATGGAGCAGGCCCGCGAGCGCGAGGTTTCGCCCGCGGCCGAATTGACCGACCTGCTCGTGCACGGCACCTTGCATCTGTTGGGCTACGACCACGAGACGGACGCGGGAGAGATGTTGGTGCGACAGGACGAGATCGGCGATGAGATCGTGACGATTGCGTGGCAGCCCGCGTAGAACGGTTGCGGGTTGCGGGGACGCTCTCGTCGGACCGTGCGCTGTCTGTGACGAACGCTGGCGTGCCCGTGCGCATCCGTGACAGTTACGTCGGCTACGCCGTGACAGCCTGCGGCCATGGATACCGAACTGAACGCGCGAGGCATTGTTATTGGTGAGCGGTACCGCGTGGCGGGCACGCTTCGACGTACGGGCGTGATCGAGGCAATCGATCTCGACGCCGACCGAGGGTCAGCCGCATGCCGAGTGGTGGGTATCCCGGGTGACGCGGCAGCCGTCGACGCCTGGGAAGACGCGTGGCGGGCTGCGCAGGTGCCGGCACGTCTGCCACACCTGCTCGAGGTTGTCACCGATCACGATGGTGCGGCCTGGGCCGCTCTGGCAGCAGCGGAGGCGACAACTCCGCTGCTGCCACGCGATGCACGGCGACAGGCCTACGCGATTGGTGTGGCGCTCGCCGAGGCGGGGCTCGATGTTGGTGACATCACCTCCGCCATGCTCGTTGCGAATCATCGGGGCCAACTGATCGTTGATGGCATTCCGTTTCGTGGTGGTGACGGGTCTCCGCGCGCGGCAGCGGAGCAGCTGGTGGCCTTGTTACCTCCCGACCACGAAGACCCGGTTGAGCCCGACTGGGTTGAGATGCCAGTGGCGCCTGTGGCACGGCGGCGACAGACGCCCCGGTCGCGGCGCCGACTGCTGGTCCCGGGCGCGATTGGGTTGGTGCTGGTTGCCGCACTCGTGGCGTTGCTCCTGCCGGCGCGGTCGACCGGCACGACGGGGACGAGCGAGTCAATTGAGGCCCCGCCAGCAGACGTGTTGCTCGGCGACGCAGCCCATCCCGTGATCGCAGCAGAGCCTCAACAGACCGTGACCGTTACCGTCGAGGCCCGTCCGGCACAGGCACAGCGATCTCAGCGGACAACGGTGATCGTTGATCAAACCGTCGCGCAAGCAGGTTCTGAGCCGGTGCCTGATAGCGCGGCCGCTGGGATGCCCTCGATCGAGGCTCCTCGGCTTCCGCTCGCCGAATCGACTCTTGGGGTACCGCTACCCGTCGATAGTGGTGCCACGGATCTGCCGCTGGGCAACTGAAGCCCGCTGGTGGTGTGGCGCTCACCACACCACCGTGATGCCCTCGGCACGATTTGAACGTGCGACCCCAGCCTTCGGAGGGCTGTGCTCTATCCCCTGAGCTACGAGGGCGTGCGCAGGAGGATAGCGGAGGCCTGCTGGTGTCCCTGTGCCTTACGGTACCGGGCATGGAGATTCGCGCTCGTATCGAGAACCTAACCCTGCATGAACCCTTCGAGATCGCCCGCGGCGTCTCGACGCACGAGCCCGTGCTGGTCGTCGAGATTGAGCACGATGGCGTGGTCGGGATCGGCGAGGGCGCGCCCGTGGACTATCACGGCGAAACGACCGAGGCGATGCTCGCCGAGGCCCAGCGTGACGTAGCTCCACTGATTGGTGACGACCCGTTTGCCCTTGAAGTGATCATGCATCGGTTGCGCTCGGAGGGACTGATGGGTGGCACGCGGATGGCGATCGATGGTGCCTTGCATGATTGGATCGGCAAGCGCCTTGGGCAGCCGACGTGGCGCGTGCTCGGTCTTCCGCCGACGAGCCCGGCAACTTCCTTCACGATCGGGATCGACACGGTCGAGGGCACTGCCGACAAGGTGCGGCGCGCCGTGGGCTACCAGGTGCTGAAGGTCAAGGTCGGGGGCGCCTCGGATCTCGAACGACTCGAGGCGGTACGTGCTGGCTTCGCCGGTCCGATTCGGATCGACGGCAATGAAGGTTGGGACATCGACATCGCTAAGGCGATCACGCCGGATCTGCTCCGGCTCGGTGTGGAGTTTGTCGAGCAGCCATTCCCGCGTGGCAACGACGATGCCTACCACCAGTATCGCGAATTAGCGCAGCGGCTCCCAGTCGTCTTGGACGAAGGCTGTATCGAGGCGCATAACGTTCCGCACGCTGCCACGCTGGCGGATGGTGTCAATATCAAGCTCTCGAAGACAGGTGGTATTCGCGGCGCGATCTCGCTCGCCCGAACTGCCCGCGCCCACAATCTCTCGGTGATGCTGGGCTGCATGATCGAATCCCACCTTGGGATTGGACAGGGCGCACAGATTGCCTCACTGATGGATCACATTGATCTCGATGGGCATCTTTTGATCGACGACGGTCCGTTTGAGGGCCTCGGGTTTGCTGACGGTGTCGTGACGGTGTCGTCCGCACCCGGACTAGGAGTGAAGGCCGTATGACCGAGCGTCTCGCAATTCTCGCGGAGGGACTGTTTGATCAGCCCGACGCCAAGACCGGACATGGGGTGCTGCGGTTTGGTGATCGCGAAGTGGTTTGTGTGGTGGACAGCACGCAGGCAGGCAAGACCAGCGCGAGCGTCGTGCCGTTCTCGCGCCGAGACGTCCCGATCGTTGCTGACGTTGTCGCTGCGCAAGCGCTTGGCGCGACCACGGTCTTGATCGGGATTGCTCCAGCAGGCGGCAAGCTGACACCAGCCTGGCGCGACACGCTGCTGATGGCAATGACGCTCGGGATGAACGTCGAGGCCGGTCTGCATACCTTGTTGTCCGACGATAGTGATCTCGTTGCGGCCGCAGCTGAGTATGGGGTGGAGGTGCGTGACCTTCGCACCTCTCCGCTCGGACTCTCCGTACCGCGGTTTGACCTTTCGCGGCCAGCCGGCATTCGCGTCGTACACACAGTGGGTACGGATTGCGCGATCGGCAAGATGTCGACCGGGCTCGAGTTGGCCGACGGGGCCCGTGTGCGTGGTCGAAAGAGTGTGTTTGTCGCCACCGGCCAGACCGGTATTGCGATTACCGGCTGGGGAATTGCCGTTGATCACGTGATTGCGGACTACATCGCGGGTGCTGCCGAGCGACTGATCGACGAAGGCGCGACCCGCGGAGATCTCCTCTTTCTGGAGGGTCAGGGATCGCTGCTTCATCCGGGGTACAGCGGCGTGACGCAGGGGCTTCTGCACGGAGCCCAGCCTGACGTACTCGTACTCCAGCATCTGGCGGGACAGACGGTCAACGATGATTACCAGTCGCGGCCGATTCCACCGCTGCCCGACGTGGTGCGCCTCTACGAGCAGTCCTCCGCGGCTGTACGGCCAGCCAAGGTTGCGGCCATTGCCCTGAACACGAAACTGCTTGATGCTGCGGGTGCCCAGCGTGCGATCGACGAGACCGAGGCTCTGACAGGACTCGTTGCCGACGACGTCGTGCGAAACGGACCGGACCGGTTGCTCGATGCCGTTTTGGCTGCTGTTGATGCATTGGCGTAAACGGACTTGACACGAACACGTGTTCGGGGTAGTGTTCCGAACATATGTTCGATACCCGCATACTCCGCTCCGTAGGATTGCTTCTCGCGATCCTCGCCCTCGTACTTGCCTTCGGTCTCCGAACGGCACCCTCCAGCGCTGGTTCGTCACCGCCGGTGGCCTATTCGGTGCAGCCTGGCGACACGCTCTGGTCGATTGCTGATGCGCAGACCGGGGGAGATCCGCGTGATCTTGTCGCGCAAATCCGGCAGCTCAACGACCTCTCGTCGACGATGCTGCAGCCAGGGCAGACGCTGCTTTTGCCGACCACATAGCGGTGAATTGGTTGCTTCCAGACAACCTTGAATGTTTCCGTTGTGTGTACTCAAAGCCAGATTCAAAGCCAGATATTTGGACTTTGTTAGGAGTCCGGCAGGATTCTGAACTTTCGGTAGCGCATCGCCAGACAACGCGGAATCCTGCCTAGGCCATGACAGCAACCGCCACACCCAAGCGCCCTGCGCGCACACTCCGTATTGTTGACCCCGAGACCGTCTTTGATGCACCAGTCGCCGACGTGGCGATTGACGATTCGTTTGACGAAACCCCGGAAGTTGACCTGCTCTTCACGTACGTTCGCCAGATTGGCGACGGACGCCTATTGAGCGCCGGCGAAGAGGCCGCGTTGGCTCGCCGCAAGGACGCGGGGGATATGCGTGCCAAGCAGGAGCTGGTCGAGCGCAATCTGCGCCTCGTCATGTCGATCGCGCGCCCCTACAGCG
Source organism: Thermoleophilia bacterium (assembly GCA_037133215.1). Taxonomy (GTDB): domain Bacteria; phylum Actinomycetota; class Thermoleophilia; order Gaiellales; family F1-60-MAGs149; genus F1-60-MAGs149. The sequence continues at coordinate 5,925 of JBAXOM010000068.1, forward strand.
CTGCCTCTGGTGTTCCCTTGCTCGACCTGATCCAAGAGGGCAACGTCGGTCTCATGCGAGCCGTCGAGAAGTTCGATCACACCAAGGGCTTCAAGTTGTCCACGTACGCCACCTGGTGGATCAAGCAGGCCATCAGCCGAGCCATCGCCGACCAGGGCCGCACGATTCGCCTTCCCGTCCATGTTGTGGACAACCTCAAGCGCGTGCGCAAGGCAGAGCGACGGCTTCGGCAGGAGCTTGGCCGTCCCGCAACGCCAGAGGAATTGTCCACGGCAACGGGACTCGGTCTCAAGAAGGTCACCGCACTGCTTGACATCGTTGACGACCCGATCTCGTTGGACGTCAGCGTCGGCGACGGCGACTCCGATATCGCAGACCTCGTTGAGGACACTAACGCCACCCAGCCGGACGCCGCGATCACCGAAGGTGACGTCTCGTCTGACCTGCAGCAGGCACTCGATGCGTTGCACGATCAAGAACGGCAGGTTGTCGAGTTGCGTTTCGGTCTCGATGGCAATGGCACGAGGACGCTCGATCAGGTCAGCGCCACGATGGGCTGTACTCGAGAGCGCGTGCGGCAGGTTGAGGGTCGTGCTCTCACTGCGCTCGCCAAAGCGAATCCTGAGTTGCGCGAGTATCTCGCGCTGACGGCGTAGGAATTACCCATCGACATGGGAAGCGGGGTAGAGGCTGCGAAGCGTCTACCTCGCTTCTGGTCGTCCCGTCGACGTAGAATCTATCCGTGACGAAATCGGCTGAGCGGATGCGGGTCTACCGCTTTGAGAATCCGATCGAGGAAAGCCTCGATCCGCGGCCTAAACGCACGCGTCGACGCTTTCCGTTCCGCTGGGTGCTGATTGCGCTCGTGATGCTGGCAGTGCCAGTAGGTGTCGTCCTGTTTCTCGGGCGCGATACTGGCAGCAGTATTCCCGCAGGAACGTCAATCGACGGTGTTGCGGTCGGGGACATGACAATCCAACAGGCGCGCACTGTAATCCGTGCGCATGGCCAGGAGGTTGTGGCGCGCGGACTCGTGTTTGTGGCGGGGCGAAACCATTTTCAGATCGACCCAGCAGCCATTTCGTTGCGACCAAATGCTGCTGCCGCAGTCGCTCTTGCTCAGGCTGACGTGGGTTTCATCGACCGAGTTAAAGGCCGACTTGGCTTTGTGACTCATCGTGAGATTCCCTTGAAGTACGTGTTCAACACTGCGGCCTACGCAAAGGCGACCCTGCCCGTCCGCCAGGCCGTCTCGATCGCGCCACACTCGGCCAGTGTCTCGACGACCGAAGCCGGAACGTATCTCGTGACGCCAGCGGTAAACGGTCAGTTGCCACAGGTCGGAGAGATGCGTGCGGCCGTCCATGACCTCGGAACGTCGGGCCCACAGATTCCCGTGGGGGTCCGGGTCGTGGCGCCACTGATACCGACTGCGATCGCATCGGCAGCGGTTGCGAATGCGCGGACCTTCGTCAAGACGCGCCATATCGTGGCCCTGAAGGAAGACTCTCATGTTGTGCCGAGCGACGTTACGCGAAGAGCGGCGGGTTTTAAAACAACGGTGAAGTCGATTCGCTTCTCGATTGGGCGAGGCGTCTTGCGTGGATACTTCAGTCGGATCTACGGCAAGAACGAGCGTCCCGCCCGGGATGCCGTGTTCGTCACGAATTCCGCTGGCAAGGCGCGCATCATTGCGGGGCATAACGGGCGTGGTGTTGATGTCGACGCCCTAGCCCAACTGTGGGAGAAGACGCCGGATCTAAGAATCGCTCCCATCACCGTCGGCGTGCGCGAGCCGGGCCTGACGACGGAAAAGGCTCAGAACCTCGGTGTCAAACAGATCGTTGGACAGTTCTTCACGCCGTATAACGGTGGCGCTCGCGTGACAAATATCAAGCGGGCGGCCGAAATTCTCGACCAGTTCATTCTGCCCGCGCACGCGACGTTCTCGCTCAACGATGCCCTCGGTGAGCGGACGCTCCAGCGCGGGTTTGTCGAGGCGCCGATGATTGGCGAGAAGAATGTTCTCAAAGACTCGGTTGGTGGAGGTGTCTCGCAGGTTGCGACGACGACCTTCAATGCAGCCTTTTTTAGTGGTCTGAAGCTGATTGCCCACACGCCGCATTCGTTTTGGATTTCGCGGTATCCCATGGGTCGTGAGGCGACCGTCTCCTGGGGTGATCCGCAGTTGATCTTTACGAACAACTGGGATGCACCAATCGTGATCCTGACCCACACGAACGACGCGGGCATCACGGTCCAGTTCCTGTCGGATCCGTTGGGTCGCAAGGTCGTTGCAGTCGAGGGTAAGCCGTACTCGTACACGAAGGCCAAGATCATTCGCGAGCGTGATCCCACGCTGGCGCCAGGCGAGGCCAAGGTCAAACAGGGCAAAGGCTCAGACGGTTTTCACATCAAGTACGGGCGCCGGGTGTACAAGGACGGCAAGCTGATTTCTCAGGAGATGTGGCACTGGCGGTATGCGCCAGAGGACGGAATCATCCTCGTCGGACCGAAGCTCCCGGCCCACGGTGGGGGTGGGGGAGCAACGACAGATGGAGGCGCGGGAGCCTCCACGACTGGTGGGGCCACCACCGATGGCGCCGGCACGAGCACCGTGCCGGCGAGCGGAACTTAGGCTCCGAGTGGTTGGGTGTGCGGCAAGGCGATGCCGACGCCGCTCGCAGCAATTCGTCGGTTCATCGCGCGCTCGGCTGCTCGCTGGAGCGACTCCGACATCGATGGCGTGACGACGCCCGTGTTGGCGAGCGACTCGACGTTCAGTCCCTCGTTGACTGCGAGTGCCACGAGGGCGATGTTCTCTGAGGCGCGGTAGCCAACGATTGATCCACCGAGCAAGACACCAGTCTCAGGCTCTGTGATCAGCTTGATCATGCCCTCGCGCCAGCCAGAGATCACACCGCGCGGATTCGCACCGAGGTAATGCTTGGTGACGTCGACGGGGATCCCTTCGCGAGCAGCTGCGTTCTCGGTCAGGCCTATAGTGGCGACCTCTGGGCGAGTGAAGATGGTCCAGGCGACGTTCTGCAGTCGGATCGGATCGCCCGCAACTCCAAAGGCGTGCAGGGCGGCGTGTCGACCTTGCATGGCGCCGGTCGAGGCGAGCATCATGCCGCCGGCGACGTCGCCGGCTGCGTAGACGCCCTCCGCGGTTGTCTGCATGTGCTTATCGACCACGATCGCGCCGCGAGCATCGAATTCGACGCCGAGCAACTCAAGGCCGAGGCCGGCCGTATTTGCGCGCTGGCCCATGCAGATAATCGCGTGCGTGCCCCGGTACTCGTGGCCGTCGTCGCCCTTCACTACGACGTGGTCACCGTCGATGTCGATGTGAGTAATGCGCGCGTTCATCTGGATTTCGATGCCACGTGACAGGAAGGCCTCCTGCACGATTTCGGCGACATCTTCGTCCTCGTTCGGGAGCACCTGCGAGCGGGCCGATAGCAGCGTTACTTGGCTGCCAGATGATGCAAAAAATTCGGAGTATTCGCAGCCCGTGGCACCTGCGCCCACGACGATCAGGTGTTCAGGGGTCTCGCGTTGATCGAGCACCTCACGCGTTGTAAAGACGCGCTGGTGGTCGCATTCGGCGAAGTCCGGGACCCACGGGCTGGCGCCCGTGGCAATCAGGAGGACGTCATACCCAACTTCCTGCGTGTAGCCGTCGCAATCAACATGGATCATGCCGGGGGCGTTGACATGCGCGCGGCCGTGGACGACGCGGACTGTCGTCTCCTCGAGGCGATCGCGGATACCGCGCGACTGATGCGTAGCGACCCAGCGTGCGTGTGCAACTGTGCGAATCATGTCGACGTGCGGTTTGCCGTGCTCGAACGTCACGCCGGATTGGTCGGCGCGGTCGATGGCCGCCAACACCGTCGCGGTGGAGAGCAGTGTCTTCGACGGGATCGCGTCGGTCAGGGTGCACGAGCCACCGAGTCCGCGATCCTCAATCAATGTCACCTCAGCGCCGAGTGCGGCGGCAGCGGATGCAGCGGCATAGCCAGAGGGTCCACCACCGAGGATCACGTAGCGCATGCCGGAAGCCTATCGCGACTGCCAGCGGAACCTTGGCGCTCGTCCGGCGTGAAACCGAGAGAGTTCGTCGGAACGCACCGTAGAACATGTGCTACTTTTGCTGCATGGCTACTCGTATCCCGCTTCGCGAGCTGAAGAACCAGGCCTCGGCAATCGTGCGACGCGCTGAGGAGGGGGAGACCTTCGAGGTCACGGTCGACGGACGGCTGTCGGCGATTTTGTCGCCGGCACGCGCCGTTGGGCCACAGACGTGGGTTCCGGTGGCCGACGTCGTCGAGCTGCTCGAGAGCGTCGACTTCGCCGAGGTGTTTCATGGACCGAGGCCAGATCTTGGCCAAGCACTCGGTCCGGAAGATGATCCGTTCGAACGGTATTCGGGTTGGGAGCACGCGTGAGTAAGGCGATCGTCGACACATCGGTGTTGTTGCTCCCACCAGAGCGGCTGGCGGAGGCCATTTCCGACTTCGATGAGGTGGCCATCTCGGTCGCCACGATCGGTGAGGTTGAGCACGGCCTCCTCACAGCGGGCGTGGATTGGGAATCGCGATTTCGGCGCGAGCTCGTCCATCGACGCATGCTGGACATGTTTAAGGTGTTGCCGTTTGATCGAGCGACCGCACGCGAGTACGCAAAGGTCTGTTTTCTTGTTCGGCAGACTGGGCGCACACATCGTCGACGTGCAGTCGACTTGATGATTGCCGCTACTGCCAGTGCTCACGGAGTTCCGCTACTGACGGCGAATGCGAAGGATCTTCGTGGCGCAGAGGCGCTGGTGAAGATCGTCTCGGTACGTGGGGCCTAAGGAGAACCCGTGGCGAGGGTTCCCAGCGACGCAACCATTAGTAACTTCCCATAATCATGATTATCAGGCGTGCATAATTTTTGCCCCAAAACGGACAATTTCCTGATCGGGTGCTGACAACGCTAGGATGCGCCTAGATCTTCTGAGGAGTCTTCCATGTTCGGTCTATCGCCTGTCCATATCCTGATCGTCGTCGTGATCGGTTTTCTCGTCTTTGGCGTCGGCGGCAGCAAGAAGTTGTTTCGCCGCGGTGCCGATCGAGTCAAGGAAACCGGCGGTGGCAT
>JBAXOM010000069.1:0-11043 GCA_037133215.1 Thermoleophilia bacterium
CGCAGCACCGGGTACGCTGACGCCATGCAAGTTGGCGTGACACTCCCCCAGACCGAGATCGGTGGTTCCGTCGCCGACCTCCGCACCTACGCCGAGGGGGTCGAGCAGCTCGGCTATCAGCATCTGGTCGCCTACGACCACATCGTCGGTGCAGATACGTCCGTGCATCAAGGCTGGAGCGGTCCGTACACGATCGACTCGACCTTCCACGAGCCGATGGTGATGTTTGGCTTCCTCGCTGGCATCACGAAACTCGAACTCGCACCCGCAATTATCATCATGCCCCAGCGCCAGACCGCACTCGTAGCCAAGCAGGCCGCCGAGCTGGACCTGCTGACTGAGGGGCGTTTCCGCTTCGGTGTCGGCCTCGGCTGGAATGCGGTTGAGTACGAGGCACTCGGCCAAGACTTCTCTACCCGCGGCCGACGACTCGATGAGCAGGTCGCACTCTTGCGCCGCTACTGGACCGAGCGCTCCGTCACCTTCGAGGGCGAATTCGATCGTGTGACGGGCGCCGGCATCGCACCGATGCCACTCCAGCAGCCAATTCCGATCTGGTTCGGCGGTGGCTCGAAGCCCGCCTTCCGTCGCATGGGTCGCCTCGCCGACGGTTGGTATCCGATGATGACGCCCGGCCCCGAGCTCGACGAGGCGATGGCGACGATCGCCACCGCAGCAGAGGCCGCTGGTCGCGACCCGAAGGCGATTGGCATGGAGGGGCGCATCACCTGGACGGGCGACATCGATCAGGTCAAGGTCGAAGCCGAGCAGTGGCGCGCACTCGATGCGACCCACGTCTCCATCAACACGATGGGGTCGAGCCTCGGTCCGATCGCTGCTCACCTCGACGTGCTGGCGCAGGTCGCCACCGCGCTCGAGCTGCAGTAGCCATTCCTCAGACGTCGGTGCTGGGGTCGTGCTGCGCGCGGCTGAAATAGAGCGGCATTGACATTTCCAAGTGGGAATCTATTGTTCGATGTATGGTCGAATACAACACACTGTCCGAAGATTTTCGCCGCGACCGGTGTAGCCTCTTTCGCGAACTACGCGACACAGCTCCGGTGCACCTAGACAAAACGTCGGGTAACTTCATCCTGTCCCGATATGAAGACCTCCAGGCAGCCGCGCTCGACTGGGAGACGTACTCGTCTGCGGGCGCGTGGGGCAACCCGGCGCTACCGCGCCTCAACGATCTCGATCCGCCTGCACACACCATGCTGCACCAGAAGGTTTCGCAAGCACTCACCTCGGAGCGCATGCGTGGGATGGAGGCCGACCTCAGAGACCACGCGCGGGCGGTGCTTGCGGACCTCGCCTCGCACGCTCAGACGGATCTCGTCGCTGACTACATCCGGCCATGCGCCCAGAACGTGATGGCACATCTTCTTGGCCTCTCAGACGAGCAGTCGAGTGAGTGCCTTGAGGTCACTGACGTGCTGATTCGGGCCATCCCCGGTCAGCCGATGGCGTCACCCACACCGCAAGAGCGCCTGCCGGCTCTGTTTTTCCCGCTGATGGCTGCGCGCCGACAATCTCCGGGCGATGACCTCATCAGCGCCCTGGTCTCCGTTGGCGCCGACGGGGGCGAGGCACTCACCGATGCGGAAATCTTCGGGTTCTTAGTCGGCGTCTTCGTGGCGGCACTCGCTCCTTTACCGAACGTGATCGGAAACGGCATTGCGCTGCTCGGCGCACACCCCGACCAGCGCGCTGCTCTCGTGGACAACCCAGCCCTAATTCCGCAGGCGTTCGAGGAGGTGATGCGGTACGAGCCCCCGACGTACGACCAGGTGCGCATGCTTACGCGAGACGTCACTCTTCATGGCATCACCATGCCTGCGGGCGCCACGGCTTGCCTGGTATGGGCGGCGGCGAACCGCGACGAACGAGCCATTGAGGACCCCGAACAGTTCAACGTTCACCGCGATCCGTCTCAGCAACTCAGCTTTGGGCACGGCATCCACACCTGCATCGGTGCCGCGCTTGCGCGGCTGGAGGCCCGAGTGCTGATCGAAGAACTGCTCGCAGTCGCACCGGATTACACCGTCGTCGAGGTGGGGCCGCGCATCGTGTCCAACTGGATCTGGGGACACGAGACGCTCACGGTGTCGTTCGGCTGAAGTCAGGCCTCGAGCCGAGCGTCGATATGCTGCTTGTCAATGGGCGCCCCCTGCACCTGCCGTACGGCTGACGGAGTCGAATTGCGCGGCACCGTCGCGGGCGGTGAAGGTCCAGGCGTGCTGCTGATCCACGGGCTCGCCTCGAACGCCCGCATGTGGGATGGCGTCATCGCAGTATTGGAAGAGCAGGGTCGCGCAGTGGCCGCGTTCGATATGCGTGGCCACGGGCAGTCGGAGCAGACCGACGACGGCTACACGATCGACCAGCTCGCCGCTGATGTTGCGGTGATCATCGCGCAGCTGAGCGCAGACGACCCGGTCTGGCAGGCGCCGATCGTTGCCGGCCAGTCGCTTGGCGGCAACGTCGTGCTCGCGCTGGCGGCGAGTGGGACCACCGTCTCCGGAATCGTCCTCGTCGACGGCGGTTTCATCGACCTCGCGGCAAACTACTCAACATGGCCGGAATGTGCCGCTGCGCTGTCACCGCCCGACCTCACGCATCTCACACCCGCAGACCTGTTGGCGATGCTCCAGAAGCATTTTCCAGACTCGTCCGACATGGCGATTGCTGGCGTGGCGATTGCTGGCATGGCCGCCTGCTGGGGGGAGGTCGATGGTCATATCACCCCGTATCTCACCCGAGAACATCACATGGCACTTCTGCGCTCGCTCTACGACAGCCCACCGAACCTATACGCCGAGCGCGTTACCGTGCCGACCACGATCGTCACCGCCGACTGTGCGGACACCGACTCCGTGAAGAAGGCGACCGTTGAGCGTCTTGCTGCTGTGCTGCCGAACTGCCGCTGCCTCTGGCATGGCCATGCCCACCACGACATCCACGCGGAGCACCCGCGAGAGATAGCCGCGATCATCCTCGGTTCCGATGCCTGAAATCGGACTCCCCAGCCCGCTCCCCAAGACAGTCGTCGCGGTACATGCACACCCCGATGACACCGATGTCGCCGCTGGCGGCACGATCGCACTACTCGCAGACGCTGGCGTGCGCGTGGTCTACGTGATCGTCACTGACGGCTCAGTCGGTGGTTGGGATCTCGAGTTGCCACGCTCCGAAATTGTTGCGCTGCGCGTGATCGAGCAGGAGAACGCGGCCGCGATGCTCGGTGTGGAACAGCTCGTCTGGCTCCAACAGCCCGACGGCGCAATCTTTGACACCGTCGCATTGCGCAGCCAAATCGTCGAGGTACTGCGCCGTGAGCAGCCTGAACTCGTGATCACGCACACGCCCGACCGTAACCGACATTCGGTCGCAGGCTCTCATCCCGATCACCTGGCCGTCGGTGCTGCCACACTCGCCGCCGTCTACCCCGACGCGCGTAACCCCTTCCAGCACGTGGCCCAGCTAGAGGGTGGCCTCGAACCGTGGGCTGTAACGACCGTCTGGCTGACGGGAGATGCCTCGGCCACGCGTATTGTCGAGATCGATTCCGTTCTCGAACGTAAGCTGGCCGCGGTTCGTGCACACGTCTCGCAGAACCCTCCTGGCGACGGGCTCGTCCATGCCGCCGAGATGTGGAGCGCCGCAATTGCTCAGGCAGAAGAATCCGTGAGAGGTCATCATTGCGAAGCGTTCGTAGAACTCAATACCCGATAAGCATTTAGCGATGCTAGTCTCCAGCAATCATCAATAAAGGAAATTCATACGGTGAATAAGCGAATCCTCATCTTGCTAGCCGGTGCTCTAGCGATCGCCGCCATCGTCGCCGCCTGTGGCTCGACCAGCTCGTCCACGAGTAGCTCGTCGGATGGCAGCACAAGCAGCGCCCCCGCGAAAGACAGCGCCGTCATTGCCGAGCCGCCGAACGCCCCCGCCTATTACGTCTTTCCGCTGACGCCGATGGACAACTACAACGGTCTCAACGACGCGTATTTCCAGGACCTGATCTACCGCCCCCTCTTCTGGATCGGCGATCATGGCCAGGTCAAGGTCAACGACCAGATCTCCCTCGCCGACGCTCCGACCTACACGGATGGCGGCAAGACGGCGGTCCTCAAGCTGCGTGACTACTCGTGGTCCGACGGCACGAAGATCACCAGCCGCGACGTCCTCTTTTTCTGGAACCTCCTGAAGGCCTCCAAGGAAAACTGGGCCGGCTATGTACCGAGCGAATTTCCTGACAACGTGACCAAAGTGACGACGCCTGACGACTCGACGATCACGTTTACGTTCGACAAGGTCTACAACCCCGACTGGATTCTCTACAACGAGCTGAGCCAGATCACGCCAATGCCCCAGCACCTCTGGGACAAGACGTCGGACTCGGGCACGGTCGGCGATTTCGACCAGACTCCCGCTGGCGCAAAAAAGGTCTACAACTACCTGATCAAGCAGGGCGCGCAGGCCGATACGTATGCCTCGAACCCGCTTTGGCAGGTAGTCAGTGGCCCGTGGAAGATCCAGAGCTTCGCCAACGGCAACGAGGTCACGCTTGCAGCTAACGATGCCTACAGCGGCCCGATCAAGCCGTCGTTGAAGACCATCACGCTCAAGCCGTTCACGAGTGACACCGCAGAGTTCAACGTCCTCGCCGCCGGTGGCGACGTCGACTTCGGCTACATCCCACCGCAACAAGGCGATCAGGGCGATCGCATCAAGGGCAAGGGGTACGAGACCCAGACGACGACCACGTGGTCGATCAACTACATGGTCCCGAACTTCAATAACCCCGACGTCGGCCCGATCCTCAAGCAACTCCCCGTCCGCCAGGCGATCGAGCATCTGATCGACCAGGAGGGCTGGGTCAACGGTCCTCTGCGCGGCTTCGGTGCCCCGACCTACGGTCCCGTCCCGGCCTTCCCGGACAACCCGTTCGTCAGCCCAGCCAACAAGGCCAACGCCTTCCCGTACGACGTCGAAGCGGCCAAGAAGCTGCTCACCGACAACGGCTGGGATGTGAAGCCCGACGGCACGACCACCTGCAAGACGCCGGGCACCGCCGCCGGCCAGTGTGGCGAGGGCGTCAAGGCTGGCGCCGAACTGAAGTTTAAGGTCGAGTACGCCAGCGGTCTCGGTGCCCTCGACAAGGCAATGCAGGCTGAGAAGTCCGCCTTCTCGCAGGCCGGCATTCAGCTCGAGCTCGTCTCCGAGCCGCTCGAGACAGTCAACGCCAACGAGGTTAAGTGCACCGCGGATCAGAAGGAATGCACCTGGCAGTTCGTCCAGGGCGATCTGGCCTGGACCTTCCAGCCGAACTACTACCCCGAGGGGTCGCTGATGTTCGGTAAGGATGGCTGCTGTAACGCAGGCAGCTACGAGGATGCGAAAGCCAATCAGCTGATCGCTGATACCCACACGAGCACCTCGCCCGACGCGATGGTCGCTTACCAGGACTACCTGCAGCAGCAGCTGCCGGTCTTCTGGACGCCGAAGGCACAGGCAATCGTGGCGTGGCGCTCCAACCTCACCGGCGTGCAGGCGAACGATCCGTTCAGCAACCTGTATCCCGAAGAGTGGAGCTGGAAGTAGGCAACCGGTAGCGCGAAGGGGGAAGATACCCGCGTGGGTCTCTTCCTCCTTCGCCGTATCGGGCAGGCGCTCGTCGTCCTGCTGATCGTCAGCGCGGTTATCTTCGCGCTGTTGCACTTCTTGCCGGGTGGTCCTGCGCGGGCCATCCTCGGCCCCCGTGCGACTCCGCAGAAGATTGCGGAGTTCAACCACGAGAACGGCTACGACCTCGCGCTACCACTGCAATACACGCGCTGGCTCGGCAAGGCCGTGCATGGCGATCTCGGCTTCTCGTACAAGCGCAACTCGCCCGTCTCTACCCTGCTCAAGGCGACCGTTCCGCGCACGTTGCTTCTGGTCGGGCTCGGCACGCTAATCGCCGTGCTGATCGCTATCCCCGTCGGCATCATCCAGGCGACCCGCCGCAACCGCGTAGTTGATCATGCCCTGACGACCGTCACCTTCACGCTCTATTCGATGCCGAGTTTCTGGCTGGGTCTGATCCTGATCGAGGTCTTTGCAATCAAACTCGGCTGGCTGCCTCCCGACGCGCCAACGGGCAGCCCCCTCGAGATGCTTCAGAACCCTGCGGGCCTTGTGCTACCAATCGCCACGCTATCGCTCGTCACGATCGCGTCGTTCTCGCGCTACGTCCGCGCATCGACCGTCGAGCAACTTGAGCAGGACTACGTGCGCACCGCGCGCGCGAAGGGCCTCCGGTCGGGCGCGATCGTGCGTCGCCACGTGGTGCGAAACGCGCTGTCACCCGTCGTTACGCTGCTTGGGCTGAGCCTCCCCTGGATCCTCGGTGGGTCGCTCGTCGTCGAGGCGGTCTTCAACTTTCCAGGCACTGGCTTCCTCTTTTGGAATGCCGCTCAGGCGCAGGACTATCCGGTGCTGCTCGGCGTGGTACTCGTCGTCAGCGTGGGTACCGTGATCGGGTCACTGCTCGCCGACCTGGGCTACGCCTTCCTCGACCCGCGCGTGCGCGACCAAATCGGGGCAAAGTGAACACGCGCACCCGCGACGCGATCCGTGCGTTTGCCGACAACCGTCTGTCCGTAATCGGTCTCGCCGTGCTCGTCCTCATCACCCTGTTCTGTTTTCTCGGACCGTTGTTCTGGCAGACCGATCAGATTCACACGTCGCTGATGGACGCATTCCTACCGCCGGGTCCGGGACATCCGCTCGGTACCGACGACCTCGGGCGAGACGTGCTTGGACGCCTGATGGTCGGTGGGCGCATCTCCCTGATCGTCGGACTACTCGCAGCAATCATCGCGACGACGATCGGTGCGCTTTATGGCGCGATTGCGGGGTATGCCGGTGGCCCTGTCGATTCCATCCTGATGCGCGTCGTCGATGCCGTCATCTCGATCCCGACGCTGTTTCTGATCCTCTTCGTGGCGGCTCTCGCTGCGCCCACGGTGACCACCCTAATCCTCGCAATTGCCTTCACTTCCTGGCTCGTACCAGCCCGGCTCGTGCGCGGCGAGGCGCTGACCCTACGCAATCTCGACTTCGTGCGGATGGTGCGCGTGCTGGGCGGTGGCCCGGGTCGAGCCGTCACACGCCACGTGCTGCCAAACACGATCTCGACGCTGGCCGTCAACGCGACGTTCCAGGTCGCCGATGCCATTCTGATCATCGCAACGCTCTCGTTCCTCGGGCTCGGCCCCCGCCCGCCGGCGGCAAACTGGGGCGGCATGCTCAGCGGTGGCCTCGACACGCTCTACTCCGGGTACTGGTGGCTGATCTACCCGGCCGGCCTACTGATCGTCGTCACCGTGGTGGCGATCAACCTCATCGGCGACGGGCTGCGCGATGCGCTCAGCCCGCGCTCAGCCCGCTAGACGAGCGGGTGGAAACAGGCGACTCGACGCGCGACGCCGTGGTCGGAGAGGTGAGGATCGGTTGCGCGGCAGTCCTCCTGCACATGCAGGCAGCGCCCGGCAAAAGCGCACCCAACCGGCAGATCGACGGGCGATGGAACCTCGCCCTCGGGCGCAGCTCGCCGCTCGCGCGTCGTCGGATCCGGGTCGGGAAAGGCCGCGACGAGCGCAGCCGTGTACGGATGCGCGGGCTGGTCGATGACTGCAGCCGTCGGCCCCGATTCGACAATGCGGCCGAGGTACATGACGTCAATGCGCTCGCTGATCGTCCTCACGACTGCTAGGTCGTGCGAGATGAGCAGCAGCGCGAGCGAGCGCCGCTCACGGATTTCGCGCAGCAGGTTGAGTATCTGCGCACGGACGCTGACATCGAGTGCGGAGACCGGCTCGTCGGCGATCAGTAGCTTGGGCTCAAGCGCGAGGGCACGGGCGATCACCACGCGCTGGCGCTGGCCCCCGGACAGCTGATGTGGGAAGCGATCGGCTAACGAGCGGTCGAGGCCAACCTCGTCGAGCAGGTCCAGCACTCGTGCCTCGCGCTCCGCCTTTGACCCACGGCGGTGGATCGAGAGCGGTTCGCCAATCGACACTGCGATCGTCATCCGCGGATCGAGCGCCGCACTCGCGTCCTGTGGGATCAGCTGAATCTCCGTCGTACCGAGTCGAAGTTGCCCGCGCGACAGGTCGCGCCGCGAAATACCGTCGACGAGTACGTCGCCCGTCTCGGCCGACTCGAGCCGAACCGCGATGCGCGCGAGCGTCGTCTTGCCACAGCCGGACTCGCCGACCAGCGCGACCGATTCACCCTCACCAATCGTCACCGTCACCCCTCGTAGCGCATGCAACCGTTTACGACCGAAGGCCGTTCCCGGCGCGCGGTACGTACGGGTCACATCGCGTAGTTCCAGCAGCGGGCTAGACACGGACCGCCGCCGGGACAGGATTGATACACGCCAGAGCACGGCCCTCACCGATCGCCGTAAACACTGGCGGTGCCGTGACGCAGTCGGGAAGCGCTCGCGCACAGCGCGGCGCGAACGGACAGCCGGGTTCGGGTCGCATCGGATCGGGTGGCGTGCCCGGGATACCACGTAGCACCAGCTCCTCCGAACCCTCAAGCGTCGGCGCGCTCGCCACGAGCGCCTCCGTGTACGGGTGCCTCATGTCTCCGAATGCCTCGAGCGTGGAACACTGCTCGACCGTGCGCCCGCCGTACATGACCGTGACACGATCGGCCGCGTTGGCGATCACGCCGAGGTCGTGGGTAATCAGCAGTACACCGATACCAAGCTCGGCGACGAGCGACTGGAGCAGCTCGAGGATCTGCGCCTGCACGGTGACGTCAAGCGCAGTGGTCGGCTCGTCGGCAATCACCAGCCGCGGCTCGTTGGCGATTGCCATCGCGATCATCACGCGCTGACGGAGGCCGCCCGAGAGCTGGTGCGGATAGGCATCGAAGCGCTCACGTGCTTGCGGAAAGCCGACTAACCCAAGCGCCTCAATGGCTCGGGCATCGGCGGCGGCGCGATCCGTCTGCTGGTGGATGCGCACGACCTCAGCAACCTGTCGCCCGATTGTCATCGACGGGTTGAGCGACCCGATCGGGTCCTGGAAGACCATCCCCACCACCGATCCACGCAGCGCCGCGAGGCCCGCCTCATCGAGGGCGCGGACATCCTGACCACCGACTTCGATACGTCCGGCCGCGATCTCGATGTTGTCTGGCAGCAGCCGCAGTGCCGACAGTGCGGTCAGCGTTTTGCCGCTACCCGACTCGCCAACGAGCCCGACTATTTCGCCCGCACGCACCTCAATATGGGCGTCAGCGACCGGCTGCGCGGTCGTGCGACGAATGCGCGCATCAAGCGCAAGCCCCTTGATCGCGAGCACGGTATCGGCAGCCATGCGCCGAGGGTAGCAGTGGTCACCGCACCGTTTCGGCCCGATGAGATCCCTTGACGACCGTGACCAGTGCTCGCGCGTTGAGGAAAACAGCATGAGAGTGTCTTGGGTGTTTGCGTCTCAAACCACAGTCGACAGACTCTCCTGCGTCGCCTAGGCTGGCACGAGAGGAGACCTGAGATGCCAACTGATCCTGCCCTTGAGGACCGCGTCCTCGCGATGATCGACCAGCTCGCACCAGAACTAATCGACGCGGTGCAACGAGCGGTGCGGATTGAGAGCATCGAGCCGAAGTACCCCGGACAGTCGTATGACGACCTCGTTGGTCGCGAGAGCGAGGTGGCCCAGCTCGTCTCTGCCGTCCATGCCGAGTCGGGTGCTGAGGCCGAGCTGTTTGCGATCGAACCAGGCCGCGACAACGCCGTCGCGCGGTTGCGGGGCACAGGCGGTGGGCGCTCACTCGTTTTCAACGGTCACATCGACGTAGTGCCACCGGGCAATCCCGACGCCTGGACGACGGACGATCCGTTCGCCGGCGATCATCGCGACGGTCGGATTTGGGGCCGGGGGTCGAGTGACATGAAAGCCGGTGTGCTCGCCCAGGCCTACGCGGCCGTGGCACTGCAGCGCGTAGGTGTCCGCCTGAAGGGTGATCTCTGTCTCGCCGCCGTGGTCGGCGAAGAGGTCGGCGACCACCAATCGGGCACCACTGCCACGATTGAGCGCGGCTACATCGGTGACGTCGTCGTGATTGCCGAGCCAACCGCACCACCAACTCCACTCTCAATCGTGCCCGTGACGCCCGGCCTGCTCTGGTTCTCTCTCGATTTCGTCGGTAAGGCTGCGCACTCGGGTTTCCGTGGCGAGACGGTTCACCCCACCATCTACGGCTCCGAGCTCGGCGTCAACGCAATCGACAAGGGCTTCATCGTCTATCAGGCACTCAACGCCCTCGAAGCCGACTGGGCGCAGACGAAACGACACCCGCTCTTTCCGAACGGCAAGTTCGGACTCCTGCCGGGCGTCATCCATGGCTCTCCCTATGGCATCGACGTTCCGTTTAGCCTCGCCGAGACGCTGAGGATTGAGTATTGCGTGATGTTCCACCCCGACGATGACTGTGCCTCGACGAAGGCGGAGATTGAGCGCTGCATCGAGCGGGCCTCAGAGACCGATTCGTGGTTACGAGAGCATCCTCCCGTCGTCACCTGGATGTTGGAGTGGGAGCCGTACGTGTTGGATTCGGACCACCCTGTCTTGCCGCTGCTCGAGCGCGCACACGAGCGTGCTGTCAGTGGGACTTCACTTGAGGGCCCCGCGACCCGCCACGGCTTTGCGGGTGTGTGCGACGCGACCTGGTACGAGCAGAAGGGTATTCCGAGCGTCGTCTATGGGCCAGGCGATCTACGCCTTGCCCACGCTGCCAACGAGTCCGTGTCTGTCGAGGAAACGATCGCGGCCTGCAAGACCTTCGCCCTGCTGGCGATGGACTGGTGTGGTGTTGATGAAGGGTAAAACGAGCCAGCAACGACATCGCTTGGCACGGCCCGTAGCCGCCGGATAGGATTGCGCCATGAGTATCTCTGCCCTGCCTACGAGCGTGACCACGCGATTGTCGCTGTTCCCCGGTGGTGAGCGCCTGCTCGAGGAACACGCGGCCGAG
>JBAXOM010000070.1:0-11038 GCA_037133215.1 Thermoleophilia bacterium
CCGAGCCGGGCGACCGTCTCGGCCACCGCGCCCGCACCCCGCACGGGCGTAAAGACCGTTCGCTCGACAAGTCGGCGAACGGTCTCTCGCTCGGTCTCTGGTGCGGTTTGACTCACGCGTCCGCGACGTCGATGGCCGCGTCTTCGATCATCTCTTCGAGCTCGTAACTGTCGTGTGCCTCGGCGAAATGCTCGTTGACTTTGGTGACCAACTCGTCAAGGTCTACCGCCGTCACGACAACGCCGCACTCGTGTTCATTACAGGCCCATTGCTTACTCATGCCTAGCCCGCCTCGACGCCGATCACAAAGTCGATGCTGGGATCGAGGATGTCGTCGATCAGCGTCTGATCGACATCGATACCAAGCTCGCGGCAGCGGTTCTTGTAGTGCCGAACCTTCTGGAGCTGGTACTTGTCGAGGTTGAGCTCGGGAACGAAGCGCTGATACTCGAGCATGCCGACCGCATTGCCGCGATACAGGTTGATCGTGTCGTGCACGATCTGCGCGTACTCGGGATGCTCTTCGATCAGTTCGCGGCAGGCCGTCGTGCCGAAGGTGATGTGTCGTCCCTCGTCGGCGACGATTTCCTTGAAGCCATGGCGGAGAGTTGGCAGCGCATTCCAGATGTCGCACGTGTCGATCACGATCTCGTACGACGGCATCGTCAGCACGCCCTCAACCCAGACGTTGTAAAGCGTTGCGAAGCGAACAAAGCCCTCTTCGATCGCCCGCATGTCACCTGCATGGCAGGCGTCGAGCAGCTGCTGGCCGTAGAACGGCAGACCTTCGTAGACTGGCTCGCCGGTCGAGAAACGACCGGACGGATCGACGGTCTTCTCGCGGTCGATCCAGTAGGGGCGAAGCTCGTCGGGCTCGACAGCGTCGATCACCTTGTCGTGCCAGATCGCGAAAAACTGCGAGTGGCGTGCCTCCTCGACCATAAACGTCGAGAGGTACATGACCCAGTCGAACTTGCCGAGCATGTGCGCGGCGTAGATCATCGGCAGGAGCTCGTCGGTGACCTCTTGCTCGCCGGCGAGGAAGCGCACCGTGATCATCACGATGCCCTTCTGCTGCTCGGGGGTGAGTTTCTCGAAGTCGGCGCGATCCTGGCTGTAGTCCCATTCGCCCGGGTCCCAGGTCTTGCGCAAGGCCTTCTCGTACTTGCGGTAAATCGGCCCGGCCATCATGTCGCGGGTAAAGCGCAGGCGCGACTCGAGTGTGCGCTCGGGAAGGTCTTCGATCGTAGACATCTTGCTCCTCAGAAGATTGAAACTCTAAAACTAGAGGTTATAGTACAAGGCTGCCAAGAGATGTCAACACGCACGGAGCGGAGGTCGTCCGGCTGGCCACCTGCCAGCCGGACGACGCCACCCTAAACGCCGACCTAGCCTGCGTCGTGCACGCGGATCAAACCACCGATAACGCCGACGTAGCCGTCACCCGATGGCCCCACGTAGAGCGAGGCGTAGCTGTTGTTGAAGAGAATGCCGGTGCCAGCCAACACGCTGTAGACCAGCTTGCCGGTGCGAAAATCGATCGCGGTCCAATACCAGCGATCGATCGTGCCTGGGCCCTTCGGCTTGGTGTACGTGTAGATCAGGCCGGTGGCGGCCGAGAACTTCGGCACCACCGAAGGTGTCGATTCCGTCGTGTTACGCCACGTGGTCGTGCACGTGCCGTCCTTGCTGATGTCGATACGCGTCATACCGGGCGTCGTCGTACGGCCAAGCGTCGCGGATTGGACATTTTCGTTGCCGTAGTTGTTCTCAACGATCAAGGCATTCCCGACCGAGATCAGCGAATTTTCCGTCCCAAACCTATTCTTTGGTTTGAGCGCCACCTGACAAACCGTGTCACCCGTCTTCGTGTCGTAGACCACGACGTGCTCGTTCGGGCTGGCGTTATCAGCAATCGAGACCCGACCGCCAGGCATGATCGTTGGCGTCGTGCCCGAACCGATGCTCTTCTGGCCCGGCTTCTGCACGCCCGAGTTTGCGTACGTCGTGCGCCACGTGGCGGCGGGGAAGGTCGCCTTGTCGAAGCGGTACATCGCAGCGGTACTCACGACGTAGATGCCACCGTCCTTGCCCATTGCGAACGAGTTGGCAATCTCTTCGCCGGCGGGGAGGGCCATCACCGAGATTGCGTTCGTCTCGTGCGCGACGTATCCGACCTTGCCACCGTTGAGCGTGACGAACCAGATGTTGCCATCGAAGTCCGGCAGGGCCGACTCGATCACGTCACCTTCGGCGACGGCACCGGTCAGGTCGACGTCGGTGCCTGCCACAAACTTCTGCTTGCTCCCACTGCCCTCAACGCTGTACGTAATCAGGTGGCGCGTGGCGGTCGAGACCACTGCGCGATCCTTGTTGTCGAGGAAGAAGTAGCCACCGGAGAGTTCCGTGTAATCACGCGTCGAGATCCGGTTGGCACGTCCACTCTTGCTCGTCGCGGGCACCGATGGCAAGGCCAGCTGTGTAATCACTTTGAGCGTATCGGGCTGCATCAGCGTGAGGTACGCGGGCTTGCCGGGCAGGAGGCAGATCGCAACGATCTGACCCTTGCTGTTGAAGGTGACACTCGCGCACTCGCCCTTGGCGTAGACGGAGGTAACCGACGTGTTCTTGCCGAGTGGCCCGGCTTGCGTGTAGGTGTCCGTCATGTACGAGTTGTTGTGGATGTTCGAGAAGTTGCCGGCCGCCATAAACGGGTTCTGTGGCACGTTCTGGAGCGCGACGGGCTTTGCGACAGCCACATCGCCATAGAACGGCACCGCAGCATTAAACCCCCGGCCGTCCGGAATCGAGCGGGCGGATGCGGCAAAGGGGACGATCAGTGCGGCCACCACGGCGACGGCAAGGGAGAGCCCAAACGCAGCTCGACGCGCAGGTGCCTCGGTTGGCTTCGGCGAGCGATGGTCACGTCGCAACGTGGTTCCCATGTCTGTGTCTCCTCTGTAAGTGCCGATAACAACGCTTGGCGTGTCTGCACCATAGCCTGTCCTTACGGGCTGTGGCTGGCTGATCTCGCTTTCGCCAATGAATGTGTGCCGACTCACTTGATCGAAAATGCTGATTGGTGGCCTACGGGTTTTGTCGCGCATTCCGGTGACCGCCTGCCAGACTCTCCTTACGCACGCATTGGAGGCGAAAGATGGCGGACGCAGTTCGTACGACACAGCACGGTGGCGTCCTCGAGGTGGTCCTCGATCGCCCAAAGGCCAACGCGATCGATCGACAGACGAGTGTCGAACTCAACGAGGCCTGGCAGCTATTGCGCGACGACCCGACGTTGAAGGTCGGCATCCTGACGGGTGCGGGCGAGAAGTTTTTCAGTGCCGGCTGGGATCTCAAGGCTGCCGCCGATGGCGAGAGCATGGATGGCGATTGGGGTGAGGGTGGCTTTGGTGGCCTCGAGACGCCGCAAAACCTCTGGAAGCCCGTCATCGCTGCGGTCAACGGTATGGCGGTTGGTGGCGGCTTCGAGGTGATGCTCGGTGCCGACCTGATCATCGCCGAGGAACACGCGCGCTTCGCGTTGATGGAGATCCAGCACGGCATCTTCGCGGAGGCCGCCGCCGTCCGACTACCCCGCCGCATCCCGTACCACGTTGCGATGGACTTGATGATGACGGCTCGTTGGATGGACGCCGCCGAGGCCGATCGCTGGGGCCTCGTCAATCGCGTCGTGCCATCCGGCACGTCGCTCGCCGCTGCCCACGAGCTCGCCGCCGAGCTGGCCGCTGGCGCACAACTCCCCTTGCATGCAATCAAGGAGACCCTGCTCAAGACGGAGGGCTTGACCCTCCCCGAGGCGATCGTGCACCGCGAAACCCTCGAGACCGTGCGCCAAGTTCGAGCCTCCGAGGATCTCCAAGAGGGCGCCAACGCCTTCGCCGAAGGGCGCACGCCCAACTGGCAGGGTCGCTAACACGGCGAGCCGAGCACACACCCTCGCAACGTTTATGCTCGGCGCATGACTGCCAAGAGCGGAGACCGCACGGCCCATTGGCCGGCAATCGAGAAGAAACATGGCCAGCCGATTGAGCACTGGATCGGGCTGGTCAGGGCCGTGCCGAGCGGCAAGTACCAGGACCAGATCGACGCGCTCCGCCAGGAGCACGGCTTCTCGCAGGCGCATGCCAACGCGGTCGTGATGTTCGCGCGTGGGTCGACGACGACGAAGCGCTTTGGCACCCTCGACGACTATCTAGAAGGCGCCGACCCGGTGGGTGCCAAGACAATGCGCGCGATCTTCGCCGCGATCGCGAAGAAGTTTCCGGACCTCGAACTCGTGATCGCATGGAACCAGCCGATGCTCAAGTCGGGCGACGGCTACGTAATCGGCGTGATGCTCACCAAGAGCCATATCCTGCTGGCTCCGTGGGGCACGGGCGTGCTCGCCTCGTTCGCGCCGCGCCTCGCCGGGCTCGAGCTGAACAAGAAGACCGTGCGCGTACCACTCGACTGGAAGGTCGACGCCAAGCTGCTCCAAGACATGGCCGCCGCCCGCATCGCTCAGCTGGAGACGTAGCCGGCGAGCCTCCGAGCGCCTCGCCCCACTATCATCTCCCCAGCACGTCCCCGCCCCCGTAGCTCAGGGGATAGAGCAGTGGTTTCCTAAACCGCGTGTCGCATGTTCGAGTCATGCCGGGGGCATCGCCGCATCTAAACGAAAAACGCCCCGGAACCCCTGCGAATACAGGGATTGCCGGGGCGCTTCGCTTAGATCAATTCAAGCATCAAGGTCGAGCCGGTCGTTCGCGGGTTTACGAGATGGGGAACGGATTGATGAAGAAGGTCTCCATACCCATCAACGGGCCCGAGGGGATCTTGGCGAGGCCGACCGGAATTGTCGCGGAGGTCGGAGCATTCGTGAATGCCTGGACACCCGTGGAGACAGGACGATTGTCGATGTTCTCCATGAGCGGACCAGCGCACACCGCCATCGGGTAGCTCTTGCCATCGATGGTCTTCGGCGTCGTCACGACGCACGGATATCCCCAGAAGTTCGCCATCGCGGTATTGCCGCTAGCGCCGACGGTGTAGGTTCGACCCACCGGGGCAGCAACGATCCAACCGGAGCTCGTGTTCTGCGGGAAGGTGGCCGGGCTACCGAAGCTCGACCAGATAGTCGTATCGCCCTTTACGGTCGGGTCCGGGCCCTGAAGGCTGTAGTTGTAGACCGTCCAACCCATGACAATGGGGCAGATGCCCGTACCGAGCGTGTACTTCTTGCCATTGATAAACGTCGACTTGGCGCTTGGTGTGATGTTGCTCGCTGCGCAGAGCGCGTAGCGCCGGTAAGCAATCCGCATGCCGATGCCTGCCTCGATCGTGGCGGGCACTAGGGCGAGAGCCCTGGTCGTCGGCGACGCGGCCGCGGCACGCGTTGCGGGCGCGGCCTGCGTTGTGGGCGCCACGGCGAGGACGGCGAAGCCGAGGACAGCCGCAATCGTTGCAAGGCGGCGTTTAGGAACGTTCATCTGAACTCCTTGGGTGGGGGAACGACCGCACGAGGTTGACCTGCGAGGGGCCGCCGCTGTTCAGTATGGACTAAAAAAACCTGGCACTGTTCTCAGCCTTCAAAGTGAATGAGTAAGCCTGCTCGCACGTATCGTTTACGTTGACCTAAGTGTCGATTTCCTTAGCCATCGCGAGCGCCGTCCTTTTCGGTGTCTGGAAGTTCGGCATCGGCCAGTACCGAGACCGCGTCTCGTCTTACGCGATCGTGCTCGTCACCTCGTTGGCCGGCATCCTCATCTACCTCGCCGCGGCCTGGCGAACGGACAAGCTGATGGTTGATCCGAAAGATGTTCTGCCAGGAACGTTGGCAGGCATTTGCGTCCTCATCGCAAGCCTGCTGATGCTCAAAGCGTTTCAACGAGGCAAGCTGGGAGTCGTGGCGGGCATCGGCGCCGCGCAGTGCGTCGTACCCCTGGCCTATTCGATCCTGATCGGCGAAGCACTCTCGCTTGTAGACGTGGGCGGCATCGTCGTAATCGCGATCGGTATCGTCGTGTTCTTCGCCCCCGCCATGCGACGAAAACCGGGCGTGACCTACTCCGTCGCCGTGATCGTCCTGTCGCTCGCCGCCGCGTTCTTCTGGGGTGCGGCAATTGTGTTTGTGGACCGCGGCTCGCGGGTGAGTATCCCAATCACCGTGTTGATCTCCCTCGTGCCACAGATTCTGTTTTCCGCCGTGATGATGATGTTCGTTGGCCGCTCTGTGCAGGGATTGTCCCGCCCTTCGGTGATTCGACTGGTTGGGGCTGGTGTTGCCTTCGCCGTGGGCAATGTGGCGCTCTTCACGGCGGCTAACATGGGCGACATCGGCGTCGTGTCGGTCCTTTCGGGACTCTCTCCGCTTGTGGTCGCAGTACTGGCCCTGGTCTTCCTCCGTGAACGCATGGCCCGATCGGAACTCGTGGCGATGGGCATCACCATCGTTGGAGCCGGACTTCTCGTAATCTAGGCCACGCCTGGTCTCGGGTGCGCACAGTACGGCAATCCGTAACCAAGAATACGATCCCAGCCATGAAGCGATACAGCCTCCTCACCATTATGATCATCCTCGCGATTGCGGCCTTCGCCCCCGCCGCCTCCGCCGCGACCACCCCGCTCCAAAGCCTCGCCGGCAGGTGGACCGGCACCCTCAACGGTGCGAAGCCAAAGATCACGGTGACGATCGACCTGACGGGCCAGTGGAACGGCTCGCGCATCGCCTTCGGAGGGGGTATCAACTGCAGCGGCCGACTTACGTTTGTCGGCAAAGACACGACGTCGTACCGCTTCGTCGAGCGCATTACGAAGACCACCAGCACCAGTTGTGCTCTCGCCCGGGGCATCGACCGGTTTACCCCGCTCGCAGACGGCAGTCTCGACTACTCCTGGAAACTGGACGGTGGTGGCCAGAGCTCCACGACGACGCTTCGCCGCAGTGTGACGTGAGCAACGCTCCGGGCGACACCGGCGCCGTCAATCACGCAGTGATCGCAGATCCGCCAGCTGTCACGAGTCCCGGCTCGACCGTCGAGAAGGCATCGTTCTGGCGCTTCAACGAGGCCGCAACGGCAGCTGAAGGCCGTGCGTTCGCGGCACTCCCGTTTGCAACGCGAATCGAGCAGCTTGACGCGCTCAACGCATCGATGGACGAGCTTAGTGAGATCCGCCTGCGTCCTCCGTCTGAGGTCGTCGCCCCTCGTGGCGATCCCGAGCGGCTGGAACATGCGCTCAAACCCGACGTCGACTGAGCGCCAACTCCTGAAGGTCCACGCGGCCCGATCGTCACCGACGCAGCAAGCGCCTCGGCCGCACTGCGCCACGCACGCGCTCATAACGCGTGCACCGATCGCGCATTGCACCTCGTAGTCGCTGCGTCTCGGCGCGGACGATGTGCACTGCCTCGGCCGACGCGTCGGGCGGGCCGTAGCGCGCCACCACCACTGCATCCACCCAGCGTTCTGTCGGCACGGCGAACGTCTCCTGCACGCGAGCACCAACATCGCCAATGGCCTCACCGCGCGTGATGATGCCCTGGTCGTCGAGCCATCCTTCGATCTCCGCGTGCGCAGCAATCGCCACGTGCCGGGGATTCTCCGTCCGTCGCGCATGCCTGGCAGTCGCTGCTTTGACGAGCCAGGTCAGCAGACCAAGCACCACGAGGATGAGCACGAGACCGATCAAAATCAGAAGGCGGCGTGGCCACGGCGAGGCCTCATCGACAGTGGCCCGCGTGCCGTTGGCAGCGCCTGCCGAACCACGATTCGGTCGGGCACCGTTCGGCAACAGCTCGCCACCGCCGAGCCCTGCCAACGAGCCACCCGGCAGCACAATGTCACTCGGATTGACGGTGTTTGACGGACTCGTGGCCGACTCGAGACTCTTCGACGGCGTTGGCTCGAACGACACCCAACCGGCATACGGGAAGCGCACCTCGACCCACGCGTGCGCATCGCGATTGGTGACGACACGCCGCGAGCCGTCCAGGGTTCCCGGCGAGAACCCGAACGCCACGCGCGCAGGCACACCAAGCATGCGCAACAGCACGGCCATGGCGCCCGCAAAGTACTGACAGTGTGCGGCCCGCCGAGGCGAAAGAAGAAACTCGGGCAACGGACCCATGATCCCGGAATCTCCGTAGACCGCCGATTCGTCGTACGTAAACTCGGTCCGGAACCAATGCTCGAGCAACGCAGCTGCCTGATACGGCGTCTTTGCCGACTTCGTCACCGCATGAGCCTGCGAATACGCCCGTAGCCAACGATCAGCGATCAGCGCCGCGAACATTCCCGAACCCGTCTCCCGTCGCAGCAACTTCGGGATCTTCGCTTCTCGGCCAGCCTCGCCAAACGCTGGGTAGACCTGGCCCGCGACCGTCAGATCCTGCGGATTTGGACGCGACCGTACCGTTTGGGTCGCACCAGTGTCTTTGGCTGTGACCGTCGAGCCCGAAACGTCGACACCCCACGGGCCTGGCTCCTTCGGCGGCGGATGCTGATTGGCCCCGCTGTGCAGTGACAATTCGCTGAGCATCGTCTGCGCCGGGTCGGTCGGCGAACCCAGCACGTCGGCATTGAGAAGCGCCGGCGAGTTCGTAGTTTCAGCGACGACAACGGTGTAGGTCGAGCCGAGCGGAAGTGGTGCAGCTAGCACGACGCTACCACCACTGGCCAACGTGACTGGGCGCATGCTGATCGGCAGTCCACTGAACGCAACGCTGTCTGCCGGCAGTGGCAGATCTTGCGTGGCCAACGCGAGGTTGCGCACCTCGATCTCGCGTGTCGCTAGTGGCTTTGCCTGCAACGCTGACGCCAACAACGTCGTGGGAAGCCGCACCGTCGTAGCCCGGGTTTTCGTGACCGGTCGCTGTGCCGGTTGCCAGTAAATGCCATCAAACACCTCGAGGCTGCCGACACGCAGATACCCGGCCGTCGGGTCGTTGACCTCGAGTACCGGCACGACCTTATCGCCGAAGTTGATCGCCTTGAGGTTCTGCTGCCACACAAACCCGACGTTGACCGGCTCCGGCTCGTCAAAGGCCCAGTGCTGCCAGGAGAAGCGGCCGTCCGGCGACAAGCCAGGAAAGAACGCCAGCCCAACCGTCACCAGCGTGAGTGCGCCAGCAACCCCAAGCACCACCCGCATTCGTTGTTTGCTCTGGTTAACGCGACCGGCACCAAGCACGATGAGCGCCAATAGACACAGTGCCGCGGCGTGCAACCAGACTGGCTCGAGATGAAGAAACAGCGTCGAGATCGTTGCGGCACCAGCGACCGCCATCACGGCCAGTAACGGCACCCGAAACGCAATCAGTGTGCTCGCGCAAACCAGCAAGAGTCCAACCGTGATCAGCCGCACCATCGTCACCGCATCGGGCTCGGCAGCCGCATCGGCCGGAAAGATCACCCGCACCCAAGCCGCCGCAGCCTGACGAAGCACCTCGAGACTCTGGTCCCAATAGCCAGGACGCCATGGCCAGGCAGCGCCGCGCAGGCCGATCACGAGCGCCAGCATTCCGAGCACGACTCCCACGAACCCGCAGCCGCGAAGGACCCGCGAACGAAGCGCTCTCAACCCCCAGCCAAGAACCCCGACGAGCAGGATCACGACGAAGACCTCGCGCCAACTCGCGGCCGGCACCAGCAGAAGCCTCAGATAGCCACAGACAGATACTGCGCAGAGCAGGTACAGCAGCGTCGGCACACAGCAACGTGCCAGCAGGCCGCCGCTCATGCCAGCTCCGCAAGCTGTGTGATCGGTGCAGCGACTGGCAGCACGTGAACCAGGCCACCGACCGCGACCAGCGACGACCAATCAGCACTGGGATCGTCGGTGACATGCACAACCCGAACGGGAGTGTGCGCTGCCTCTGCTCGCAACAGCGCCACCAGTTCTGGTGCCGCAGAGGCCGTGATGATTGTCAGGGCACCACCACTCGCGAGCCTCCGGTCGCGCGACAAGACCGAGGCAAGTGGGAGCGTTCGGTCTGCGCGAACCACGGCCAACGCATCCATCGCAGCAAACCACGACGGTGCGCTTCCATCAAGGGCCAACCGCCGGCTATTCGTATCCAACAAGACGAGCGAGGCCTGCTGCCGATCGTCGACTGCGCTACGAACGGCAGTCGCAGCGGCCCGGAGCAGTTGATCGAGGCAGGCATCCCCCTGCGCGCCCGTGGCGGCGTCGAGATCGACGATGATCGTCCGCTCTACTCGACTGGCATCTTCCAACTCGCGGACCATCAGCCGTCCCGTGCGTGCCGACGATTTCCAGTCCACCCGACGCAGCGACTCGCCGTCCTGATGCTCCCGAATGCCATGCAGGTCGTAGCCAAACTGGCGGGCAGGCCGTGGCCGAAGCGCACGATCACCATCGCCGCCCGAACCCGCAACCCGCTCGGTTCGCTCGGCCCAGCGCGGCCAGACCACGACGTCGAAACTGCCCGTGACCGTGCGTGGTGACTCCGTAAACCCGAACACATCGCCCGCCTCGAGCTCTGCCGACCGAATCGAGAAGACACCACGGGGCAGTGCGGGCGACACGAACGACCCGGACGCACCCAGCTTCGCGCGGCGCACCAAAGGTACCGTCACCCGATGCTGCCCGACACTCAACTGCGCCTCGCCGTGACGAGGCGTCTTGCCCTCGAGTCCGACGGCGACATCGAAGCCAACGCCTTCGATCGGGCGCTGCGGCGTGACACTGACGGACAGCTGCAGGCTTTCATCGCGATGCCGTCGCGATGCCACAAGCATCGCCAGCGGCCCGACAATCAGCGCGAGTGCGAGCGGCACTAAGACACCAGCGCCGAAGCCCCAGGCGACGCCATAGGTGCAGAGCCCCCCGCCGAGCCCGACCCATCCGCGTCGCGTCAACATGGCTACATCGGTGCCGGAGTGCGGGCCACGAGCTCGCCAACGATTCCTGCAGCGTCGGCATCGCCCGTCCGAACTGCACTCGCCAGCAACACCCGGTGCGCGAGCACCGGCACGGCAACCGCCTTGACATCCTCGGGCGTCACGAACAGGCGCCC
>JBAXOM010000071.1:0-10703 GCA_037133215.1 Thermoleophilia bacterium
GTCGAGCACTTCACGCAGGCGCGACAGGCCGATCACGATGCCATCTTCCGTCGGCAGTGCGCCGCCCGACAGGCCGGATCCGGCACCACGGGCCACGAACGGGACACGGTGCTCGTGGCACAGGCGCACGATGGCTGCGACCTGTTCGGTCGTGCCGGGCAGAATTACCGCGCCAGGTACGGTGCGGTGGTTCGTCAGGCCGTCACACTCGTAGACGCGCAGTTGGGCGCCGTCGGTCACGACCCAGTCGGGACCAACGATGTCGCGAGCCTGTGCCGCGACGGCGAGCGCACTTGTCGTATCGGCCACGGCCACGTGTTGCAGCGTATCGCGTTATTCGTGGATTAGTGCGTGCTGAGACCGAGGGCGTCGCGGACGAGACGCTCCTGCTCGATCTTGTGGTCGGGCAGGTAGCCCTCCGACGGGCTTGCGCGCCAAGGGCGACCCGCGTAGCGCAGGCGAACACTCGGTGCGGCCATCTCGAGACGATGGCGGATCGACCGCCACGCGCCCATGTTGGCTGGCTCCTCTTGGACCCAGACCAGCTCCTCGAGGTTCGGATACCCGGCCAACGTGCGGGCCAGCGTCTCGGTCGGGAAGGGGTAGAGCTGCTCGAGA
The DNA here is from genome assembly GCA_037133215.1 of Thermoleophilia bacterium. Taxonomy (GTDB): domain Bacteria; phylum Actinomycetota; class Thermoleophilia; order Gaiellales; family F1-60-MAGs149; genus F1-60-MAGs149. The sequence goes on from JBAXOM010000071.1 coordinate 619, forward strand.
CGGATAATCGCGGTGCCATCTTCGGGCGTGTACTCGGCGTGGCGCTTGAGGTCGTAGTAGACCTTACCGCTGCAGAGAATGACGCGCGAGATGTCGTCGCGCCAGTCGCTGACGGCTGCATCGTCGATGATTTTGATGAAGGACCCATGTGTCAAATCCTCGATGTTCGACGAGGCGTCCTTGAGGCGTAGCAGCGACTTCGGTGTCATGACGATCAGCGGGCGACGCTCTGGCGCCAGGGCCTGGCGACGGAGCATGTGGAAGCACTGGGCCGCCGTCGTTGGGTAGACGATGGTGCAGTTGTCCTCTGCGGCGAGTTTGAGGAACCGCTCGAGGCGTGCAGACGAATGCTCTGGTCCACTGCCTTCGTAGGCGTGGGGGAGCAGCAGTGTGAGGCGACACTCATCGCCCCATTTCGTGCGGCCGCTCATGATGAACTGGTCGACGATCACCTGGGCGACGTTGACGAAGTCGCCAAACTGCGCCTCCCACAAGACGAGGGCGTCGTGGCGGGTCGTCGCGTAGCCGTACTCGAAGCCGAGGCAGCCCGTCTCCGTCAGCGGTGCGTTGCGCACTTCGAACCCGGCGCGCGCGCCCTTGATGTGCTCGAGTGGTGTGTACTCCGTGCCGTCGACGGCGTCGTGCAGGACGGCGTGGCGATGCGAGAACGTGCCGCGTTCCGAGTCTTGTCCGGTCAGACGAATCGCGACGCCCTCCTCGAGCAGCGTTGCGTAGGCGAGTGCTTCGGCGTGGCCCCACTCGATGCCACCGTCCGGGCCGAGCGCTTTGCGGCGGCGCTCAAGTACCTGCTCGAGTTTTTCATTGATCGTGAAACCCTCGGGCACTGCGAGCAATTCGTCGGTCAGCCGCACGAGTTGTGCAGCAGCGACGCCTGTCTCGATCGTGGTCCGCGATGGCGAGGAGAACGTCGGCATTGGCTCGTCGGTTGTGACGTGCCGCACCTCTTCATGGGCCTGCTTGAGACGCCCGTTGACGTGCTCGCGCATCTCCTCGACTTCGGCTTCGGTCATGACGCCCTCGGCGACCAACTTGTCGGCGTAGACCGCTGCGACGCGAGGATGCTCCTCGATGCGCTTGACCATCATTGGCTGCGTGTAGGACGGCTCGTCGCCTTCGTTGTGGCCCCAGCGGCGATAACCGATCAGGTCGACGACGATGTCCTTGCCAAAGCGCGAGCGGTACGCCATTGCCAGACGTACGGCAGCGCGGCAGGCATCGACGTCGTCGGCGTTGACGTGGATGATCGGCACGTCGTAGCCCTTGGCGATATCGGAGCAGTGGCGCGTCGAGCGGCCATCGCCTGGGTCGGTCGTAAAGCCCACCTGGTTGTCGGCGATGACGTGCAGCGAACCACCGACGGCATAGCCGGGTAGCAACTGAAGGTTGAGCGTCTCGGCGACGACGCCCTGGCCGGGGAAGGCCGCGTCGCCATGGATCTGAATCGCGAGTGCGCGCTTCGTCTCGAGAGTGGTGGTGCTCGGCTCAAGCCAGTCGGTCTGCAGGGCGCGGGTTCGTCCCAGCACGACGGGGTTGATGAACTCGAGGTGCGACGGGTTGGGGAGCAGCGAGAGTCGAACTTCGCGCGTGACGCCGGGCTCGACTTCGAGCTGCCGGACGCCATTGACGCCGTAGTGGTATTTGACGTCACCGGTGCCGCCAGCGGGCATCAGCGTCTCGATGTGCGAGTCCGTCTCGCCCTCAAACTCGGCGAGGATCTGCGTGTACGGCAGGCGCAGCACGTGGGCCTGCACGTTGAGGCGACCACGGTGCGCCATGCCGAGCGTGACGTCTTCGACGCCTTCGCGGGCCGCCAGCAGCACGGCCTCGTCGAGCAGGAGGATCAGCGTGTCGAGACCCTCAATCGAGAACTGCTTGGCCCCGAGAAAGGTGCGCTTGAGGAACGTCTCAAGGCCCTCGACGCGCAACAGGCGGATCAGTTGGCGGCGCTTCTCATCGGCCGTGCCTTCGATCCAGAACGTGCGCGATTCGATTGCTTCACGGAGCCAGACGCGTTCCCGGTGGGAGCGCAGGTGCTCGATCTCGTAGGCAATCGAGCCGCAGTAGACATCCTTGAGGTGGTCAATCACCTCGGCGAGCGTGGTGCCTTCGACAAACACGCGCAGCGGGACGGCTGGCACCGACTGGAGCGCGCGCTCGTCAAGTTCGAGGAACGACGGATCGAGGGCGGGGTCTCCCGGAGGCTTCGACCCGAGCGGGTCGAGGCGGGCAGCGAGGTGCCCGTGTGTGCGGTACGACTTGACGAGCGACATGCCCGCACTCATGTAGGTCAGGAGTTCCTCCGGCGATACCCCCTCCGGCAGCGGACCGATCGCCTCGGGCCCGTCGATGTGCGGCCGCCACGTTCCCGTCACGTCGGCAGGGACGCTCTCGTTCGGTACGTTGGTCTTTTCGGGCGCTGCCGACATGTCTGTGACACCGCGCTGGGACTGGGATCGTGAGCCCACCGCGATGCCCTCTCAGGGTAGCGCGACTATCCCCCTCGCGTACGCGCGAGGTGATGCGGCGGGTCATAAGCATGCTAGCCTCCGCCGCGCTGATGAGTAAGAAACTTGTGATCTGCGAAAAAGCCAGTGTGCAACGCGACGTCGCGGCTGCATTGCCGGGTACCTTCAAGAAGGTCGGCGACCTGTTGGAGAGCGACGACTGGATCGTCGGCGCCGCCTCGGGCCACCTTGTGGAGCAGCTCGAGCCGGACGAGTACGACGCGAAGTACAAGCGTTGGAAGTTCGAGGATCTACCGATTTTGCCGGAGGTCGCACGCTACGAGGCCCGCGACGAGCGTGCCATCAAACAGCTGGCTGTGTTGCATAAGGCGATCAAGCGTAAGGACGTCGACATCATCGTCAACGCCTGCGACGCCGGGCGCGAGGGCGAGTTGATCTTCAAGTTGATTTACCAGACGTCGGGTGCCGAGAAGCCGATTGAGCGCGCCTGGTTCTCGTCGATGACGAAGGGTGCGATTCGAGATGCCTTCGACCATCTGCGCGATGACGAACAGATGAAGCCGCTCGAGGCAGCCGCCCGTGCTCGCGAGACCGCGGACTGGCTGGTTGGCTACAACGCAACGCGAGCCGCGACCGTCAAGGTTGGTTCGCCGCGCAATCCGATTCCAATTGGGCGCGTCAAGACCCCGACCTTGGCCCTGATCGCACGCCGCGACGAAGAGATCAACGCCTTCATCCCCGTGCCGTACTGGGAGGTCGTCGCCGACTTCACGAGCCAGGCCGGCGCTCCCTATGCCGGTAAGTGGCATCGCGGGACGGCCAAGAGCACGGCGACTGCTGACGAGGCTGAGGCGATTGCCACTGCTGTTCGAGCCGCTGCGGACGCAAAGGTCGTGCGCGTCGAGAAGAAGCCGCGCGTCGAGCAGCCCAAGCTGTTGTTCGATCTAACGCAGCTGCAGCGCGAAGCCAACTCACAGTTCGGCTTTACCGCCAAGCGCACGCTGGCGGCCGCCCAGAGCCTCTACGACACGCACAAGTTGCTGACGTACCCGCGCACGAGCTCGAAGTACCTGACGACCGACATGGTCGATTCGCTGAAGGGCATCGCTGCGCAGGTCGGTCAGGCAGATCGCGCCTACGCCAAGTCCGCCGCGTACGTGACTGGCCTGGCCTCGTTGCCGCTGGCTCGCGTCGTCGCCGACGACAAGGTCGGTGACCATCACGCGATTATTCCGACCGAGGCGCCGCAGGATATCTCTGCGCTCGGTACCGACGAGCGCAAGATCTACGACCTTGTGGCACGACGGTTTCTCGCCGCGTTCCATCCGCCCGCCAAGAAGGAAGTCACCTCCGTCGACACCGAGGCCGCGGGCGAATTGTTCCGCTCGTCTGGCACGGTCATCGTCGAGGCAGGCTTCCTCGCGGTCTACGCGGATGTCGCGCCGGCTGACGACGCACCGGCTACGGAAGGCGACGAGCCCGAGACCCCGGATGCCGAGGACGAGAAGACGCTTCTCCCGGCACTCGCCGAGGGCGAGACGAGTGCGATCGGCGACGTCACCGTGCTCGCCAAGGAGACCGCACCCGCCCGGCACTTCACGGAAAACTCGCTTTTGCAGGCAATGGAGACGGCGGGCAAGTTGATCGACGACGAGGAACTCGCCGCCGCGATGCGCGACTCAGGTCTCGGCACGCCGGCCACACGTGCACAGACGATTGAGGATCTGATCTCGAACAAGTACATCGAGCGCTCTGGCCGCCAACTGTTGGCAACGCCAAAGGGTCTTGCCGTGATCAAGATGCTCGGCGACCACGACATCACCAGCCCGTCGTTGACCGGCGACTGGGAGCATCGGCTGCAGAAGATCCAAGACGGTACCGAGTCGGGTGAGGCCTTCCTCAACGACATCCGTGCGTACACGACGAAGGTCGTTGAGTGGTTCGCTGATAAGGATCGCGAAGCGATGAAGATCGAGCGGCGCGAGATCGGTCCGTGCCCTCTCTGCGACGGCATGATCGTCGAGATGCCGGTCTCGTATTCCTGCACGAGCTATCGCTCGAAGAAGGAGCCGGGTTGCGGCTACACGCTGTGGCGCACCCAGGGTACGAAGGAAATTACGCCCGAAGAGGCCATGCAGTTGGTGGCCGACAAGATCGATCCGAAGTCGCTCGAGGCCGCCGGTATTCGCGAACTCGGCGCGCACCCGGAGACGGGTCTTGCCATCTCGGGTCGCATTGGTCGCTACGGGCCGTACGTCACTGAGGCACTGCCGGAAGACGCGCCTGCCAAGGCCAAGGGTCGCACTGCGTCACTGCTCAAGTCCATGCACTTCGAAACGGTCACAATCGAGGATGCCGTCAAGTTGCTGACGTTACCGCGAACTCTGAGCCCACCCGAAGACGACGGCGGAAGTGAGGGTGACGTCAGTGGTGCAGATGTTGTTGTCCCTAAGCCGCCGAACGTCCCGCCCACGGACGATGCTCTGGCCGAACCGACGGGTCAAGAGCCGCCTGAAGACCTCACGATTACTGTCGCCAATGGCCGATATGGGCCCTACATCAAGCGTGGCACCGACACTCGTTCGTTGGAGACGGAGGAACAACTCTTCTCGCTCACGTATGAGGAGGCTCTGGAGATCCTCGCCAAGCCCAAGGAACGTCGTGGACGCTCGGCCCCACAGGCGCTCGCCGAACTCGGAGAGGACCCGACCTCGGGTGGCAAGATCGTGCTCAAGGCTGGTCGTTTCGGTCCGTACGTGACGGATGGCGAGACCAACGCGAGCATCCCGAAGGACATCGATTCGAGTGCCGTCACGAACGCGATGGCTGCGCAACTCTTGGCCGACCGGCGTGCTGCGGGTCCGGCGAAGAAGGGTCGCAAAAAGAAGTCGTAGCGGTCTGGTGGCGCGAGTCACCACGCAGACAGGGATGACCGCGTAGAGTCAGACGATGCTGCGGATTGCCCTGTTGGTTGTGCTCGCCATGGTCTTGGCTGCCTGTGGCGGTGGTGGCAACACGACGCACGAGGCGACGACGAATCTGACGATAACCGTCTGGCCCGATGGCAAAGGCAAGGGGCCACAGCAGCAGTTCAATTTGTCGTGTGACCCCACCGTCGGCAACGTGGCAGATCCGATTGCCGCCTGTGCGGACCTCACGGGGCCAGCACGTTTGGCCCTCGACCCAACGCCACTCTCGGCCGTGTGTACCGAGCTCTACGGCGGGCCCGCCGAGGCGACGATCGTCGGCACGCTCAATGGCGATGGAGTGAATGCTCGCCTGTCGCGCACGAATGGCTGCGAGATTGGGCGTTGGCAGGAACTGTCTGCGCTCCTGCCAACGTTCGTGCCGGCCTAACCGTCGCGCGGATCGCGCTAGCGCGACTCGATCGCCCAGGCTGCCTGGTAACAACGCAGGACGTCAGCCGCAGTCCACGTGTGTGGCGCGACGGTGATGAAGTAGTCCTGCATCGCGGCCTCGGCGAGCGCGGGGAGGTCCTCCTCCAAGACGCCAGTCGAGCGGAGCGTCGGGAAGTCGATCTCTTTGAGCAGCGCCTTGGCGGCCTTGACTGCGCGCGACCCGTCCTTGGTGCCGTCTTCGGGCGCACCCATCGCGTCGGCGATGCGCTCGAAAAGCTCGGGCTCGGCCGTGCGGTCGATGTCCATCGTCTCGGCCATCACGAGGCCAATCGTCAGCCCGTGTGGGAGTCCATACTTGCCGCCGATTGCCTGAGCGATCGAGTGCTCGGAGCCACAGTCGGCGATGTTCATGCACATGCCGCCGAGCAGCGAGCAGGCGGCCATACGCGAGCGAGCGCCGGGGTCGGAGCCGGTGCTAATCGCGGTCGGGAGCGCCTCCATGCCGTAGCGGATCGACTCGAAGGCGATACCGTTGCCGATCGGGGAACGGGCCGTCACAGCGACGGCGGCGATCGCCTGTGCGATCGCATCGACGCCGGCGTACATCGTTGGCGCCGGCGGCAGGCCGTACGTCAATTCGGGGTCGACGAGCGCGTACTTGGCGCGCACGGTGTGGTGGGCGATGCCCGTCTTGCGGTGGGTTGCGGAGTCAGTTACGACGATGCCGCCCGACACCTCGGATCCCGTGCCTGACGTCGTCGGGATGGTGACGAACATGACGGGAGACTCGGTGTACGTCGCCTTGCCGGCGGTCCACTCGGAGTAGGGGATACCACTGCCGTAGACGAGGCGTGCGGCCTTGGCGGTGTCGATCGCCGAGCCACCACCAATCGCGATCAGCGAGTCGGCCTTCACGTCGGCTAGCACGGCGGCGCTGGCTTCGACATCGTCGGTCGTGGGCTCGCCGGGCTCTTTGATCCACGTGGTGATCGTGCCGGGGCAGGCATTGAGTGCAGCGACGATCGCCGGGTGCTCGCAGACCGCGCGGTCGATCATCACGACGGTGCTCTGCGTCCCCTCATCCTTGAGGATCTCGGGCAGGCGGCTAAGCTCGCCATCGCCGAAGCGGATGCGGATCGGTAGAAAGTTGCCGAAGGCGGCGAGTGGCTCAAGCATGGCGAAGGTCTCCTCGTACGCGGACGTAGGCAGGCTACCGGAAGTGCATGGTCAGCGGCGACTCGTACGAGTTCGTCCCGATACCTTGCATTTACAAAACAGAAAGCGCAGAATCACACCCTCACCAAACGATTTACAGAATGGTGATGGTCGTAAGGAGAAGAGACACACCATGGGCATCGTTATCGAGAACGAATTCACCGTCGCGGCCACGCCCGACGATACGTACGCACTGATGACCGACGTCGAGCGCGTTGCGCCGTGCATTCCGGGTGCGACGATCACCGGCAAGCGCGAGGACGGTGGGTTCGATGCCCTCGTCACGCTCAAGATGGGGCCGATGAGCCTGACCTACAAGGGCCAGATCGAGATCATCGAGCAGAACGACGCGACCAAAACCGCGGTCATGCGCGCCAAGGCAACCGAGACCAAGGGTCAGGGAACGGCACAGGCGACCCTATCGATGGAGATTGGCGACGCGGGGAGTGGTTCGAGCACCGTCAAGGTGGGCTCGGACATTCTCGTCACGGGCCGTGTTGCGCAGATGGGCCGCGGGATCATGGCGGACGTCGCCGGCAAGATGATTGGGGAGATGGCCAAGGCAATGGAGGCGACGTTGCTCGCCGGTGCCGACGCCAAGGCGCGAGGCGAGGCGCCACCACCGACGGTCGCGGCCGAGGCACCGAGCGCGGTCGGGATTGCAGCCGACATTACGAAGAGCAAGATCAAGGGCCTCTTCGGAGGCGATAAGAACTAGGCACGGCAGTCGCTCCGTTCGGAGCGAAGACGCACGAAAGGGGAATAGGGTGCTACCAAGCAGTTTCGAATATGTCGCCCCGACCTCGGTTGACGAGGCCGTGCAGGCCCTCGCCGCCGGTGGAGGCGACGCCAAAGTTATGGCCGGGGGCCAGAGTCTTCTGCCAATGATGAAGCTCCGGCTGGCTAGCCCGAGCCTGATCGTCGATATCAACAACATCGCTGGACTTGACACGCTCGAGGAGTCTGACGGCATGCTCCGCATCGGTGCACTCGTACGGCATGGCGAGCTCGAGCGCTCCGAGTTGATCCAGGATCGCTATCCGATCATCCTCGACGCGGCTCAGCACATTGCCGATCCGTTGATCCGCAACCGCGGCACGTTCTGCGGTTCGGTCGCGCACGGTGACCCGGCGGGCGATTGGGCAACCGTCGCTACGGCGCTCGGTGCAGAACTGCATGCGGTTGGTCCGAATGGCGCTGTCGTGCATAGCGCGACGGATTTCCAGACCTCGATGTTCGAGACGAAGTTGGGTGCCGACCAGATCCTGGTCGAGGCCCGCATCCCGATGCCCAAGCCGGGCCAGGGCTCTGCGTACAAGAAGATCGAGCGCAAGGTCGGCGACTATGCGGCTGCTGCCGTTGGTGTCTCGATCGTGCTCGACGGCACGACGATCACAGAGGCCGCGATCGGCCTCACGAACGTTGGTCCGTTGACGATCAATGCGGCCGACGCCGCAGCCTCGTTGATCGGCAAGTCGATCGACGATGCCGAGGCAATCGAGCAGGCCGGCGTGCTGGCTGCTGCTGCCTCCGACCCGGCCAGCGACCTGCGTGGTCCGGCCGATTACAAGCGTGATCTCGTACGCGTGCTGACGAAGCGCGCACTACGCACTGCGGGCGCTCGCGCCCAGGGCAAGGAGGCGTGATGAGCGGCAAGATGGCAATTACCACGACGGTCAATGGTGAGGAACACGAGGTGCTCATCGAGCCCCGCCTGTTGCTCGTCAACATGATCCGCGAAACGCTGCACGAGACGGGTACGCACATTGGTTGCGATACCTCGTCGTGTGGCGCCTGCACGGTGCTGCTCGACGGCAAGCCCGTCAAGTCGTGCACGATCCTCGCAGTGCAGGCCAACGGTCGTGAGATCACGACGGTCGAAGGACTCGAGACCGCCGACGGGTTGCATCCCGTTCAGGAGGGCTTCAAGGAGGAGCACGGGCTCCAGTGTGGCTACTGCACGCCGGGCATGATGATGACGTCCGTCGCGCTGCTCGCCGAGAATCCGGATCCGTCTGAGGACGACATCCGCAAGGCCATCAGCGGCAATCTCTGCCGCTGCACCGGCTACGTCAACATCGTTAAGGCCGTGCAGTACGCGGCCAAGAAGCAGCAGGGGGTGACGGCATGAGCACACCAACCGTGAGCCATGTTGAAGGCGCGATTGGGCAGTCGCCCAAGCGCATCGAGGACGACCGCTTCATTCGCGGCAAGGGCAACTACGTCGATGACGTACAGCTCCCCGGGATGTTGTTCATGTCGATCTATCGCTCGCCGTTCGCACACGCCACGATCAATTCGATCGACACGTCGCGTGCGATGGCCATGCCAGGCGTGCTCGCCTGCATCACCGGCAAGGACCTCGAGGCTCACGGCCTCGCCTGGATGCCGACCCTCGCGGGTGACACGCAGGCCGTGCTCGCCACGGACAAGGTTCGCTTCCAGGGCCAAGAGGTCGTGGCGATCATTGCCAAGACCCAGCCGCAGGCGGAAGACGCGCTCGAGGGTATCGACGTCGACTACGACCCGCTGCCCGTGATCATCGATCCTAAGCACGCGATGGATGCTGATGCACCGGTCGTGCGTACGGACCTCGAAGGCAAGACCGACAACCACATCTTTACGTGGGAGTCCGGCGACGCCGACGCCACCGATCGTGCGTTTGCGAACGCAGATATCGTGATCTCGCTCGACACGCTCTACCCGCGCATCCACCCGGCTCCGATGGAGACCTGTGGCTGCGTGTCGGACTACAACAAGGCGACCGGCAAGATGACGGTGCACCTGACCAGTCAGGCACCGCACGCTCACCGCACGCTCTTCGCGTTGGTGGCTGGCCTGCCAGAGCACAAGATTCGTATCATCTCGCCCGACGTTGGTGGTGGCTTCGGCAACAAGGTGCCGATCTACCCTGGCTATGTTGTGGCAACGGCTGCCTCGCTCTTGATTGGCAAGCCCGTCAAGTGGGTCGAGAGTCGTTCGGAGAACCTCATCTCCACGGGCTTTGCTCGGGATTACCACATGA
>JBAXOM010000072.1:0-10266 GCA_037133215.1 Thermoleophilia bacterium
CAATCTGGCGGATGCCGATGTCGATCAGCAGCCCGACCACGCCGATCGCGATCAGTGGCGCACCCACCGCCCACAAGCCACCGAGCCCCACGAAGACTCCCAGCGCAGCTACGGCGATACCAGCGAAGGCAATCAAACCAGGGATCAGGCTGACCACCGCACCACCGATCAGCGACTCGCCCCACTTCTCGCGCACCACCTTCAGCGACTGCTTGATGGCGTCGAATGGCCCGAGTCCCTCGAGCGCGAGAATGGGCAGGACAAAGAAGCTCGCAATGCTCCACGCTGCACCTCCGATCACCTGCAAGAGCGCGCCGCCAAGACCGCCGGCACGATCGCTGATCAGCTGCAAGACAAGTCCCACCGTGGCCGAGACGACGCCCCACTGGATGATCACCTTCAGGCGCGAGCGCGCAACACGAATGCCGTCGCCGAGTTTCGGATCCTCGCCGTTGAGCACCCGCGAGGCATTCGAGGCTGCTGCCACACCAAAGAAGGTCGCGCCGACATTCATACCGAGCAGGGCAATTGCGAGTAGGACGTAGCCGAGAATCGTGTTCTCACCGAACGCCACGAAGCCGATCAGGCCGAGTGGCGCGACAACCAAGATCGCGTAGCCCAAGCCAAAGGCGGCGGCAAGAACCGGAAACGCAAGCAGACTCTTCTCCTTGCGCACGACGCGCCAGCTCGCACCTGCCATTCGTAGACCTGTGCGGAAACGTCCCATCGCTGGAAACATACACGCCGGCCCGACGCGAACGCAAGACGCCGCGTCAGATTCTCGACCCGCCGACGTCGTCATAGGCGTCGGGCATACGCCTGACACCCGCCTTCAGGAGGACCGCATGTCCCGCTTCACGTTCCGTGCTCGTAACGCTGTGATTGGCGTCATCAGCTTGGCTGTCTTGGCAGTCGCGCCAGCTGCCCAGGCCTACCCGGGCGATTGGTTGATCTCGGGCGAGTTTGAGCGCACCACGACGCCCAGTTTTTCTGGTGGCTTCAACCCCAACGACATCAATGAGTTCTCGGCCGCTTACGACAACCGCGCCAAGACACTCGCGGTCGACCTCAGCTATTTCCAAATGCCTGGACGCGACAACGTCTACGTCTCATTTGGCACTGGACTCCCCGATGGGTCCTGCAACACCGGCGCGATCGACGTCACGATCGCCTCGCGCGACATCACCTCGACGCGCACGTCACGGGTCTGGGTTCCCGCCCAGTGGTACAACAGCGAAGGCCGTCATTTCTGGCGCGACGGCTACTGGACGACAACGACGACGACCGGTGTCGATCCCAATCACTACGAGCGGGTCGCGACCCTCGAGCGTGATGGTGTCGATGGCAGCCTTCAGCAGGTCTCCCAACTCGATACGGGTGCGACGGAGATGGGCTGGACGTTTGGCTCGCCGCAGCTCAATGGCCTGACCGCCAACTGCGTTGAGATCACGGTGCCCGGGCGTCGTGCTCCATTTGTGATCGCACCGCCTGCCGTTCCAGTGACGGAGCCGCCAGCAGCCCCAACGCCACCCCCAAGCACTGCCCCAGCCGATCCGTCGCCGACAGACGGTGTGACGCTTGACGAAATCACGACACAGGCGACGCGCATTGGCTCGCGGATCAAGCTCACGATGAACGGTGATGCCGCTCAGCTTCAGGTCCGAATCCGCAAGTCGTCGAAAACGTTGACGTTCTCAAACAGTCTTTCGATCAAGAACCAGCCGACTGATGTCCGCTACGTCTACGTCCGCTTCTCGGACGGTACCGATTGGTCGACGTGGGATCGCATCGCCATTAAGTAAGACGCCCAGCCGCGTCCGACGAGCCTTGCGCCGTCGGACGCGGCTAATCCCGTGCGGGCCGTTCGGTACGAATCTGGTTTCGATCCGGAGACACCCCCAGGATCACCCTCCACGAGGGGGTACGTTGAGGACATGAACACACGAACCCCGCAACGCATCGCACTCGTCGCCCACGACGGTGCCAAGACAGCAATGCTCGAGCTCGTCGAACGCCACCAGAGCGTGCTCCGCACCAGCCGCCTGGTCGCCACAGCCACCACGGGCAGCATGCTCAACGAGCAGTTCGACCTCAACGTCCACTGCCTGATGTCCGGTCCGCTCGGCGGCGATCTGCAGATTGGTGCCCTCGCCGCTGAAGAGCAGCTGGACCTCGTCGTCTTCCTCCGTGACCCGCTGACCGCCCATCCACACGATCCCGACATTCAGGCGCTGATGAAGGTCTGTGACGTCCACAACATTCCGCTGGCCACAAACCCGGCGACGGCCGAGCTCTGTCTTGGCGCCGTCGGTCTCACACATGGGCAGTACGTGCGCCCCGAGCTCTCCGCGCGCTAGTTCGGACGGGTGACACAGACCCAGGCCTAGCTACTGGCGGAGCTGAGCCGATCAGCGATCAACGAAACCTGCTCAAAGGCAACGTGCCCTGCCACCATCGCTGTCTGGTTGTTCGGTAGGTCTTTTGTCGGCATCAGACAGACGACATCAGCACCGACGATGTCGAGGCCACGCAGACCGCGGAGCAACTGATTGGCCTCGTCGATCGAGAAGCCTCCTTCCCCGATTTCGATATTCGAGACGGCAGGGGCAATCGACGGGTCGAGGCAGTCCAGATCGAAGGTGATGTAGACAGGACCCGCCCCCGCTCGCTCACGGGCTGTCACGATCACCTCTGCGAGGCCACGCTGACGACACTCCTGCATGGTCACCACGTCGTAGCCCAACTGGCGACTCGTATCCAGCCAGGTCTCGGTGCGTGGCTGACCACGCATGCCGATCTGGGTGCTGCGGTGCGGGTCGATGCACCCGGCCTCGACGAGGTAGGCCGCCCAATGCGCCGCAGAGCGCTTGGCACCAAGCCAGTGCGGGATCTGGGAATACGAATCGACGTGGGCATCAAAGTGGATCAACGCAACTGGGGCATCGTTGGTCAGTTTGGAACCAGGACCAGCCAGCCCCAACAGGACGGCACCCGTGATTGCGTGATCACCACCGATCGAAACCAATCGGGTCTGCGCATCCGCGATCCGACGTGTGGCGGCCGCGATGCGATCGACGCAGGCCTCATTGTCCATTGCCTCGGGAAGCGCGACATCGCCGAGGTCGTGGACGCGGAGAGCCTCAAACGGATGCAGGCCATAGTCGCGATGCGGTCGCCGATTGTGGGCCGAGACGTTGCGGACGGCGCGCGGCCCAAGGTGTTGATCGCGCTCCGTCGAGCCGTTGCCCGAGGAGTGAGGAATGCCGAGCACACCGATGTCGCAGGCCGCCGGGTCTTCGTTATGTGGACTCCGGAAGAACGTTGCGACGCCCCACCAGTACAGCGTCTCGAGTTGCTCGCGAGGATCATCTGCGGACATTGGCGTACTCCTTCGATTCTGTTTAGAAATGCTAGAGGTAGTAGCTAAGGCGAGTCGCTCGAGACATCCTATTCGTCATCGAGTTGCCGTTATGTGATAATTGTTACATGTCAGAACTTGGTGACTCTTCGTCCGAAGGACACTTCGCTGAATCCGCCCGACAATTTATTACGTGACGCCGCTCTTCATCGTTCGATCATCGAGTCGGGCGACGCGGACATGATGATGTTGATCGCCCTCGCTGCCTCTCGTGCTGGAGCTGAAGCAGCAGAGCGTGAGTGGCTTGAACGCGCTGCGGATTTTGGGCATCCGACCGTCATCCATTACCGTGCCGCCCAGGCCGAACGGGAGGGCGACAGCGACGGCAGCTGGGAGTTGATGCAGCAGGCCCTCGAAGCAGACGCACTGCCTGCGCTCACTCGACTTGGGCGAATCGCCCGCCTGCGCGGCGACGAAGCGTTAAGCCAAGATCTGCTCTTGCGTTCCGCCAAGCTCGGCGATTCGGAAGCGATGTTCGAGGTTGCCAATTACGCCACGAGCCGTGACGACAACGCGATGGCGACGCTCTGGTACATGAACGCGGTCGAACGCGAGGCCGGGCGCGACTGGCCGATCGAGCGTGGCGTCGGCTTCTTTCTGCTCTGATCTGTGCAGCCTCCGCGTTGCCGCCTACGGCTGCCAACTCGGTGATGTCGAAATGCTCAGAGAACCCCGTAGAACCGCGTGCGCAGCACCACCAGCGAGTCGCATCACTTCAAACGTGGCTGGTGCCGAGATGACACCGGATTGGAGGAGTAACGTTGCGCCGTCAGCGGACACTGCGACCGGAACAGCATCATCGAGTGGGCGGTTTCGTCCGTCGCGTAAATGGCGGATCCTCCCGTTGCCGACGTTGATGCGAATTGGCTGCACCACGTCGTCACCACTGATCGTGCCGATCAACGTCTTGCCGTCTGGCGTCCACTGCGAGGCAGACGGACCGTTGATCAGCGGGTGACCCCTGAAGTGGGTAAGTTTGCGTGCGCTCGTCTTTCCGAGTGCTGGGTCAATCGTCCAGACCTGTGCGTGGTAGAGGTACGTTGAGTACCAGGCGACCCGCGTGATGCGCTGGAAGGCAATCAACCTTGGGCCCCAGATCGGATTTATCCCCCGACCAAGCATCACAGCCTGGGAACCATCAGCATTGGCAACCACGATGTTCGCCTTGTACCTGACTGTAAACCGCTCCAAGTCGTAGGCGATTTGAGTGCCGGTCGGCGACCACGAAAACCCACCAACATTGTTGCCCTTGGCAGCCACGATCGTGCTCGCGACGCCGGTTGTCGCATCGATCACCACAACCCCGTCACCCGTGACGTAACCTTCTCGCGATGCGGTCTCCGTGGCAGCCAAAAGATGCGTCGAGTCCGGCGACCAGACCGGGCCAGGGTACGAACTGAGTGGAGCGGATGACAGGACCACTACCTTCGCACCCGTCGCGATCGTGGCGATGACCAGCGACAGATTGTCCCCGTAGGCTCCGCGCACATAAGCCACCTTGCTGCCATCGGGAGAGATTGCGACACTGTCGCCGCGGAAACCCAGCGAGCGAGCAGACGAACCATCATCGTTTGCTACCCAGATCGGATTGCCAGCACGGGTCGCGTGCGCAGACGTCTGATACGCAACCGTCGCCAACCCGCTCGCCGGTAAGAACATCGACACCAGCAGCATGAAAATCAGCAAGCTCAGTAGACGGGTCATCAAACCACCTTTATAGACGACCCACTTCACCACTCCATCCGGCAAATTACAAGCGAAGGATTCGGCGTCTATGTCACAAACTGCCGCAACACACGCATGTTAATCGTCACCCGGAACACCGAACGACGGCGCGGCACCGGGCCGCAGCGCGCGTGTCACGTAGCCCTCAAGCTCGGGCTCCCAGCGCGCCCACAGAGCCGTCAGCTCGCCGACCGGAGCCTCGTCCGCCCAGTCCACCCGCAGATCGGTGACGGCCCAGGCAACATCGCGCGCAACAAGCAGCCCGGCCGAATGAACAGGACCGGCTTCGCCACCCGCCGCAATACCGGCGTTGAGGCCGGCCATCAGGCGCGCGGCGAGTGGGCCCTGAGCCGTCTCGAACGCCGCGGCGGCGATCATCGGTACGTTGACGGCGGCGAGCAAGTTGCCGGCCGAGACGACTGCGGCGCCCTGATGCTCGCCCACCACGCCCAGTGCATGCTCGCCCGAGAAGATCGCGGTGCGCCCGTCGGGCGTGACGGCCGTCAGTTGCCGAAAGGCAATCAGCTCGGGCGGCTGCTCGGCGATGAGCGCCTGCAACGCTTCCTCGGGGGAGGCGCCGGCCTCGAGACGATCGAGCAGTGCCGGGCCAAGGCGCGGGTCGGTGACGTTCTGCGTCGCGACCGCCCCCACTCCAGCCCGCACGTGTGCGCAACGCGCAGCCACCGCCGGGCTCGAGGATGTGATGACAACCCCAACCTCACCCGTCGCAGGATCTGCCGCGACAAGCGACAGCGTCACGCGTCGCTCCCGTCGGGGATGACGGCGGTGATATCGACCTCGACGAGCCACGCCGGACGCGCGAGTGCGACCACCACAAGGCCCGTGAAGACCGGAAACACGCCAGGCATGCGTTCGCCGAGCACGCGATAGACGGGCTCACGGTGACGAATGTCCGTCAGGTAGATCACACACTTGACGATCTGCGCCAGCTCGGAGCCGGACTCGGTAAGCAGCAGCTCGATGTTGTCCATCACCTTGTGTGCCTGTGCGGACGGATCGCCAATCCCGACGTCCTCACGCGTCTCGAGATCCTGCGCGACCTGGCCGCGCAAGTAGACGACGCCATTGGCGACGACGGCCTGGCAGAGATCGTTCGAGAGGTTCTGTTCGGGGTACGTCTCCTTCGTGTTAAAGGGACGAATGCGCTTGTGGACGGTCATGCGTTGCCTTCCTGCGGGGCTCTCTCAATCATTGACTGCTCCTCATCACGCTCTACTCTGGGTGACAACATTTCGCAGGCGAAGCGGGAATGTCGAGCGCCGGGTTGCGATCGAAAAAGCCCGCTGGCTCAAGCCGAAAACCGGCTCGGGCGACGGGCATAATCGGCCAGTCCTCCGTGCGAACGAAGTGCGTCACACCAACGGTGTACCAGCAGACAACGTCGGTATCGGCGATCGGACGATCGGCCGCCGTCCACTCGGGCAAGCCCTCCGCGTCAAGTCGTCCGTACGGATACGAGCCGGCGGCGTGTCGCTCGCTCTCCTCGTAGGGCGTCACCCAGAGAATGTTGCGCGCAAAGCCCGCCCGCTGCGAGATGCTCGAAGCTGGGTCGGCCAGCATCGGCGTGACGCCATGCATCGGCACGATGCGATAACTCGGCGTTCCACCGATGGCGTTCTGCTTGTGGGGGTTGCCGACGTACCAGGCCCGCGCCAGCGTGTCGTTGGCGTTGCGTTTGGCGTCGTTCTCGGTCTCAAAGAATGTCGTCTTCGAGCGGAACGCATTACCGACCGGGTTGTCGGGGCCAATTGGAATCGCCTCGGCCTCAATCTCGCGCACCGTGTTGTCCGTACCGTCAACGTCGAGGTCGAGGCGGAAGCAGAACAGGTGCTGATGATGCGGACCCGACAGGCCCACGTCGACCATGCTCGTCCCCTGCAGTACCTCGCCGTCCGTGTGCGCCATCGTCGAGATGATGCCGTGCAGTTGCACCTCGAGTTCGATGTGGCCGTCGAGGCCAAAGTTCCAACGAAACGCGTAGTCGTAGTTGCCGACAGTTGCCATTGAGTTGACGACGAAGCGTCGCGCGCGCCGGCTCTCAACATTGCCCGAGGCATGGTCGGAGTGCTTCCAGAGCAGACTGAAATCCTCTTCGTGCAGACAGATCGCATTCGGCAGCTCGACGACCTCACCGTGCCCGTTCGCAAGGTGCGCGTCGAGGTAGGTGATGTCACCGACGCAGTCGCAACCCAAGACGAGCGAGTTCGTGCAGGCGCCGAGGCCGTACTCGCCGGCGTCGAAGTAGTTGCGCCAGTTGTGCATCGGATGCGGAGCGCCGTACGGAACAACCAGCTCGGCGCACGAGGCGCGGTGCATGATGCGACGTCCCTTGAAGCGCACGTCGTGCAGGACCAGCCCTTCCTGTGCATCAAGTAGCGCCGAGAACTCCCAGTCGAGCCAGTGGACGCGGTTGCCGTCAACGGTGAAGGAGACGCCGTCGGGCTGCGTGATCTCAACGGGCTTGAGGTCGCTACGTGCAGGTACGGTGCCGGCCTTGTACTCGCCGTCAGCAGCCGGGATCGGCTTGACGTCGTACTCCTCGATCTGCAGCACGCGCATCTCGTCGAGGTCGACGATGCCAAGCAGGCTCTCGATTGGGCGGGCGTAACCGTTGTTGTTGACGTCACCGCGGAAATAGGGAACGGCGCGCGCAATGCGGTGGTTGGCTTCGAGCGGATGCCCCATCGCACCAGCGGCGAGCACGTCAATTTGGACCTGATCCATGTCGGTGATCCCTCGACCAGCGAGCGCCTCAATCATCAGTGGGTCCTGCTTGACAGCATGCTCAACGGCAAAATATTCGTCATCGGTAATGGGCGGCTGCGCGCCGGGGAAATGACGATCCTCGGTAATCGTGCCAGCGTCGAGATCGACAGTAATCTCGCGCAGACGCCGTTGAGCGTCATAGATTGCCGCTCGGCCGTGACGCGCTGGCCTCGGGCCGCCGGCATCGGTCCAGGCCAGGTAGGCCGTCTTGTTTGGATCGCGCAGACTGATGTGCACGAAGACAGCGCCGGCCGCGTCCTCAGCTGTGCGCGCGACCTCGGCCGTGCGGCGCAACTCGTCGGGAGTCAATGGATGCAGAGGGTGCAGCGTGTTCGCCATACGCGGATTTTCGCACAGTCAGTTCCCGGTTGGCGACGAGGCGCGACACTCCCGGCTACCCTGCCGCCGATGACTGACGCGACGAATCTCTTTGACCGCGGCATTGCGGCGTATGAGGCCGGCGATTTCGCGGCTGCTCAAACGCTGTGGGAAGAGGCCGCCGAAGCCGGTGATCTGCAGGCGCGCGACCATCTGATGCTGCTCAACACGGGCGCGACACGTCGCCGCGTACTGCTCGAACGGATGGCCGAGCGCGACAACGCGAACGCGCTTTGGAGCCTCGGTGTGGCAGCGGTCGAGCAGGCCGACTTGCCCGCCGTTCGCATGCACTGGGCGCAGGCCGCAGAGCTCGACCCCGCGCTTGCCGACGAACTCGCGCGTCTGCTCGAATGCGATCCGGCGGCCGCGGCCGAGCAACTACGCACGATCGAGGATGGCCCGCTCGCCTTTCGCCTCGGCGAGCTCTGCCTCAGCACCGGCCTCAACGAAACAGCCCTCGTCTGGTGGAACCTCGCGGTGATCGCAGGGAGCGTTGAGGCCGAGGCGCTGCTCGAGCGCCTGACTTCCGACTAGCGTGGATCAACTTCGATGCGACTAAGGGGTCAGACCCTTTCGTCGCATGCCCAGTCCACGCCTTTAGTCGACAAACCATCTCTCTGGCATGCGACGAAAGGGTCTGACCCCTTAGTCGCATCGTCCATCATGGCTAGGTATGGGTGGCGTACCGCCTTCGTCGCGCCACCGAAAGACCGTCGTTCGGTGAACCCCATATACGGCGGCCACCTCGCCGATCGAATACCCCCATAGCGACGTCGCCTCGTAGATCCGATCGTCACCGCCATCGCTAAGGACTTCGATCAGCCCAGGTCGCTCTTCTTCGAGCGCCGGTCCACTAGGCTCACGTTCCACCCCGGCCTCCGTATATCGCCGATACCGCGTGCAGATTTCAGCCTGCGTGAGGTCATCACCGCTCACTACCAGTCGGCGTCCAGCCGGTACATCGTGGAATGGCAATCCTTTCGCGATGCCAGCGTTGGCGCGGTACCCGCCCCACTCCCAGTCCGCCGGGTTACGCACAAGTTGGGCCCGCACAGGGTTGAGATCGATGTACCGTGCCACACGCTCCGCATACCCAGGACGATCGAGGACTTTGCTGACAAATCTGCCTTGCCACACGTGACCCATTTGCGAGTGTCGCGCGTTCCACGCTACCGCGTGAAAACCGTGCAGTCGCTTCATACCGGTAGACAGATTTTTCTCCGCCAACTTCAAGATGACGTGATGATGATTCGACATCAGCACCCAGTCCAGCACCTGCCAGGCGAATTCCTCGACGACGCCGTTGAGCAGATAGACAAAGTGACCGCGATCCTCATCGGTGCCGAAAACGTTCTGACCACCGCAACCGCGCCCGATGACATGAATCGGAATTCCTACGGGTTCTTGTCGATCGCCACGGGCCATGTGCACGAGAAAAGCACAGCCACCGTTATCGCCAAGCGACAAAAGCGTGCTGGAGCCTCGCAGAGCCTGCCGACAATCGCCATGGACCACACAGCGAGCTCAGAACTTCATGCGACATCCGCACGAGATGCGACGAAGGGGTCAGACCCTTTCGTCGCATGCTCAGTCTGCACGTGTAGCCGGCAAACCATCCCTCTGGCATGCGACGAAAGGGTCTGACCCCTTAGTCGCATCGGACATCAACTCTCTTGCTGAACCTTGGCTGCGTCGAGCATGGCGTGGATCATCTCGTGCTTCGGAACGAGCGGGTTGGGATACGCCGTCCGGCTCTGCTTGAGACCACAGTCGAGCAGTGCGTCGGCGATCTTGTACGACAGTGGACCCGGGTTGATGATCGGCACAGGCAGGCGCTCCGCAAGGAACGCGTGCGACTGATGCATCGTCGTCGAGCCAAGGCAGATCACGTCCGCGCCGTCCTCCTCAACAAGCTTCATCGCCGCATCGAGCAGCTTCGGGAAGACGACCTCTTCCTT
>JBAXOM010000073.1:0-10112 GCA_037133215.1 Thermoleophilia bacterium
CTCGTCGTCGTCCGCCCGGGCGATGCCAACGAGACGCGCGAGGCCTGGCGCTTCGCCCAGCTGCATCGCAGCGGACCGGTCGCATTGATCCTGACGCGGCAAAACCTGCCGACCGTCGACCGCTCGGTCTTTGCCTCGGCCGAGGGGCTGCATCGCGGCGCCTACGTCTTGGCCGAAGCCGACGGTGGCACGCCCGACACGATCCTGATCGCGACGGGTTCCGAAGTGCACGACGCCATCTCCGCACGCGAGACGTTGCAGGCCGAGGGCCTCAAGGTTCGCGTTGTCTCGATGCCGTCGTGGGAGATCTTCGACGAGCAGGACGCGGCGTACCGCGAGTCCGTCCTGCCTGCGGCCATCACTCGACGCGTGTCGTTTGAGGTTGGCGTGACGTCGGGCTGGGAGCGCTGGGTTGGTCAGAGCGGCATCGCGGTTGGCATCAACCACTACGGTGCCTCGGCACCAGGTGCGACCGTCGCGAAGGAGCTTGGTCTCACGGCCGACGCTGTTGTCGCTGCGGTCCGCTCGCTCCAGTAACACTCCGGCACCTTCTGTGCCACGATACCGCTAGACCTTTTTCGGAGGATTCCCGCATGGCAGACCACGCAGATCATCATCACGAAGTCGCTGAGAAGCCGAACGCGAGCACGACCATGGGCATCGCGCTCTTCTTTTCGATGGCGGCATTGATCGTGTCGTTCGTCTCGGCGATTCGTGCCTCGCACGAGTTTCTGACCGTCGGCCTGGTCATCGGCGCAATCGGTTTTGGCGTTGGCGTGCTTGGTGTGGTGCTGGCGAAGGCCAAGCACGGGACGACGCGTGGCTTTGCGGTCGTGCTCTTCCTGAGCGTGATCGTCGCTGCCCTCTGGGCACTCGCCGGCTCCAACACGTAGGTTCTTCGCGCGGCTGGTCAGGTGGGGCAGAGGTGAATGTTTGCGTGCGCCCGTCGCGCCGTTAGGCCGTGAGCGGTAGGCATCGATGTGGGTTCCGCCACGTGTGTTGCGTAAGCCTGCACGAACCGCGCGCGCTGTGACACAATTGTAGTCACCATGATCATTGAACCTGTTCGTACCGTGAAAGCCCGCTTCTCCGAATTCCTCGACCGCGTCGAGCACGACCATGAGCACGTGTTGATCACCCGCAATGGACGTGCCGCTGCCGTGATGATCAGCTACGCAAAGCTCGAAAGCATGCGCGAGACGATTGCAATTCTGTCTGAGCCGGGAGCGCTTGAAGAGTTGATGCAGGCAGATCGCGACATTGCCGCTGGCAAAACCGTTCCACTGGACGACGTGATCGAGGAGATTAAGCGCAGGGCGCAGAACTAAGCGATGTACGTTGTCCGTCTGACGCCCGGAGCGCAGCGTACGTTGAGGGAACACCTCTCACCCGCCGCAGCAGCGGCCGTGATCGAGTTGCTTGACGGGGCACTGAAGGAGGCGCCGCACCGGATCGGCCATCCGCTCGATGAGCCGTTTCAGGGCGAGTACGCGTCGCGGCGAGGTGTCTACCGGGTGATGTACCGGATCGACGACGAGGCAAAGCTGGTCACGGTCACTCGGATCGCCCATCGGCGAGATGCCTATCGTTCCTAACGATGTGGTCGCACGCAGTCGGCCGGCTAGACGCGAACGCTGATCTCCGTCACGGTCGTCAGAGCCAGTGTGGACGTCGTCCCATCGACCGAGAGGGTGATCACGCCCGCGAGTTCGTCGACGCTCTCGACAGAGACGGTGGCGCCCGGCCGCAGGCCACGCTCGGCCAGGTACTGCAACAGGCGAGGGTCGCGATCGGAGACGCGCAGAATCTCGACTGCAGTCCCGGCTGTAACGGCGGTTAGTCGTTGCCATGGATCCGACGGCACGGTGCCATCGCGTGCTGGGATCGGATCGCCATGGGGGTCGCGCTCGGGCTGGCCGAGGGCAGCGGCGATGCGGTCCTCAAGACCTTCGGAGATGACGTGTTCGAGACGGTCGGCCTCGGTATGCACCTCCTCCCACGACATGCCTAACTGCTCGACGAGATAGAGCTCGAGCAGGCGGTGATGGCGGAGCACCTCGAGTGCGACCTGTTCGCCGCGTGGCGTCAAGACAACGCCACGGTACGGCTCGTGCTCGACGAGGTTGTACTGGTCGAGCTTCTTCATCATGCCCGTCACCGAGGCGGTCGAGACCTGGAGTCGGTCGCTGAGCGCCTGCGTCTGCACGGGACCACCACCCGTGTCTTCGGCGATCTGGTGGATCGCCTTGAGGTAGTCCTCCATCGCGGGACTGATCGTCGAGGTGCGCGCGCTCATTCCGCGAAGCCTACCCCTGTTCTACGTCTGTTGACAGAGTCGCCGTACGACCTCGATGCGTGGCGCTACCGATGCTGCGTCGATCCACTCGTCGGGACTGTGATCGCCACCACCGATTGGGCCGAGTCCATCGACGGTCGGAACGCCAAGGCTCGACGACCAAGAACCGTCGGAGGCGCCGGCGGCAAGCATCTCGGTAGCGCGGGCACCGACGCTCTCGAGCAGCGCCAGCGTGCGTTCGGCGAGCGCCGTGTCGCGGGTCAGAGGGGGAAACCCTGGCTCGTCAGTGCGTCGCACGACAACCCCATCGTGCGTGCCAAACCGACCGACGACCTCGGTCGCCCAGCGCAGATCCTCGACGCTGGCTGCGCGCAGATCGACAGAGGCCGTGGCGTGGGCTGGGACGGTGTTCTTGCCGATGCCGCCGTGCAGTTCGGTGATCGTCGCCTGCAGCCCCGGGCGCGCGGCGTGCAACGTCTCCTCGATGCGGAGTGCCTCGCGCGTGAGAGCCATCAGTGCAGACCGACCACTATCGCGCTCGGTGCCGGCATGGGCTGCGCGTCCGTCGGCCTCGAGGGTCAACCAGGTGCAGGCCATCCGCGAGGTCACGATCGAACCGTCGGCGCGGCCGCACTCCAGACAGATTGCCGCGTCGGCACCGTGCCACTCGTCGAGGCACGATGGCTCGTCGGAGCGGGCCTCTTCGTCGGGGACGATCCAAAATTCCACGCGCCCATGTGTCGACGTCGGATCGGCAGCAAGCTGTGCCATCGCTGAGAGGCCCACCAGCAGGCCGCCCTTCATGTCGGCCACGCCGGGGCCCAAGACGCGGTCGCCCTCAACGAGAACTGGACGGGCAGTTGCAGTCCCGGTGGGGTAGACGGTGTCGTGATGGCCGATCAAAAGCGTGCGGGCTGTGCCCGTGCCCTGCGCGACGAGTAGGACGATGGGTCCAGTCGGTGTGTCGCGTACGTCGACCTCGAGCCCGTCAGCCTGACCCCAGTCGGCGAGCAGTGCGGCGGTGTGGACGAGCGCAGCCACATCGCCGGTCGGCGAGTCTAGGCCGCAGAGTGCGGTCAGGCGCGCAAGCCACTCGGGCGACACGTCAGACCTCGACGACGCGGACGGGATCCGCATCGGGGACGGTCACGATATCGCCGTCGCGCAGCGTGCGACCGCGGCGCTCGTCGACAACATCGTTGACCTTCACAACACCTTCGGACAGCAGTGCCTTGGCATCGCCACCGGTATCAACGAGGCCGGCAAACTTGAGCAGCTGGCCGAGATCGATCCCGCCACTGCGAACCTCAACATCGCGCACGGTACTAGTGCGACGCGCAGCTAGAACAGCCGCCCGCAGAGGCGGTGACGGGGTCACCCTCCTCTTCGCCTTCCTTCAACTGGAAGGAGGTACCGCAGCCACAACCGGCGACGGTGTTCGGATTCGTAATCGAGAAGCCGGTGCCGTTGAGGCCGTCGACGAAGTCGATATCGGCGCCGTTGAGGTAGGGCATGCTGAACGGGTCGACGAGCACCTTGACGCCGTGCGCCTCAATCACCTCATCGCCATCCTGTGGGCCTGTGTCGAAGCCGAGGGCGTACTGGAAGCCGGAGCAACCGCCACCCTGCACGGCAACGCGCAGCGCCTGCAGTTCGGGATCGTTCTCTGCCTCCAGGAACTCATGCACCTTCTGGGCGGCCTTTTCGGTAATTGTGATCATCGTCTGCGTGCTCATTCGTACCTCGAAGCGTAGCGGCTGCCGGCGGCGGCGTTATGGCCTCTGTACGTGTGCAAACGACCGACTCCTGCTCGGCATTCCCTGACGCGTTTGTGACAGGTGGGGCTAATCGGCGGAACAGCCGGGATCCGTTGTGGGGAGCAGGCTTGCAGCATTCGGCACGCAGTTCGGGTGGGTGGTGTTTGTAGCGTCGAGCGGGTGCCTGCTACGGTTGCCAAACCGACGGCATGGGGCGTCGGTAGAACCGAAAAGCTTGGAGCGCGCGTGCTCGGAGATTGGGCCTCCTATCTGATTTACCTGCTCTTCTCGGCTGCTATTGCCGGAAGCCTCCTGTCGGGTTCGTTTGTGTGGTCGCGCTTCTTCCATCGCAGCCTGCGCACCGGCAAGCAGAAGTCGCGTTCGTTTGAGTCCGGCGTTTCGGCCGGTGGCTTCCAGCCCTCGAACTTCTCGGTCAACTACTACCTGACCGCCATGCTCTTCATCGTCTTCGACATCGAGATCGTGTTTCTCTATCCAATCGCTGTCAACCTCAAGGCGCTTGGCCCCTTCGGACTTGCCGAGCTCGTCGTCTTCGTCGCGATCCTCGCGGTGGGCTACGTCTACATCTGGCGCAAGGGAGCACTCGAATGGCACTAAGGCCCGACGCACCCCACGATCGTCCTCATACCGTGGCGCCGACCTTGACGCCGCCCAGCGGCGCCGTCGTGATCCCGCCGGCGCAGGTGCGCCGCTCGCTGCGCTCGACGGACCTTGACCAGGTGGTCATGACAACGTCGCTCGAGAAGATCTTCAAGATGGCGACGGCCAACTCGATGTGGCCGTTCGGCTTCGGGCTCGCCTGCTGCGCGATGGAGATGATCGCGATGATCTCGTCGGCGCGCTACGACGTCGCCCGCTTCGGCTCCGAGGTCGTGCGCGCGACACCACGCCAGAGCGATCTGATGATCGTGTCGGGCCGCGTCGCGCACAAGATGGCCGAGCCGATCCGCCAGCTCTACGAACAGATGCTCGAGCCGAAGTACGTGATGGCGATGGGCGCCTGCTCGTCGACCGGTGGCATGTTCTCGAACTATTCGATCCTGCAGGGTGTCGACAAGATCGTCCCCGTCGACGTCTACGTGCCGGGTTGCCCACCACGCCCCGAGGCCGTCGTTGAGGGTCTGATGGTCTTGCAGGAGCGCATCAAGTCGGGTATCCCATCGGCCTCGATCAATCAGGAGACGCAGTCCTGAGCAGCGATCTTTTGCAGGTTAACTCGCCCACCTGGGGCGAGCCGGACAATGGCGCGGGCGATCGTCTCGAGGCCGAGTTTGGCGCGGGCGTGATTATTCGCCGCGTAGAGCATCGCGGCGAGCTGACGCTCGACATTCCCGTCGACCGCCTACTCGATGTCTGCGGCTTCCTACGCGACCGCGAGGGCTACGACCTCTTGTCCGACGTCACCGTCGTCGACTACCTCGGCTATCAGGGTGAGGTTGCTGGTTACTGGGGCGGTGGCTCGGACGGGCGCGACATCAACCACTACTCGCACTCAGGCAAGGGCGCTGTGCCCGAGGCCGCCGGCCCGAAGCGCTTCGCGGTCTCGACGACGCTGTGCAAGGTGATGACCGTCACGGACGGCAACCATCGCCGCCTCCGCATTCGAGTCTGGCTCGACGACAACGAGACCATCTCGACGCTGATCAGCGTCTACCCGTCCGCCGACTTTCATGAGCGCGAGGCGTTCGACCTGATGGGCATCACCTTCGAGGGCCACCCGAATCTGCGGCGCATCTTGATGCCCGACGATTGGGGCGGTCACCCGCAGCGCAAGGACTATCCCATCGGCGGCGAGCCCGTCCAGTTCTCGGACGAGGTCTAACGGATGGCAACGACCGAACCACGCATCTGGCCGACGCAGAAGGTCCTGCAGCCGACGCCGTCCGAGCTCTACCCGTCGAGTGACAACCCGGACCTGCTCGAGATCAACCTCGGGCCGAACCACCCTTCGACCCACGGCGTGCTGCGTGTCGTCACGACGCTCGACGGCGAGATCGTCGTCGGCCTCAAGTGCGAGGTCGGCTACGTCCACACCGGTATCGAGAAGAACATCGAGCAGAAGACGTACTGGAAGGCGATTCCGTACGTGCCTCGTATGGACTACCTGTCCTTCTTTAGTGGCGAGACCGCATTCTGCATGGCGACCGAGAAGGCCCTTGAGTTGGAGGTACCACGCCGCGCCGAGTGGATTCGCGTGTTGTTCCAAGAGCTTGCCCGCCTGCACTCGCACCTCGTCTTCCTTGGCACCGGCTCCGTCGACCTTGGTGGCATCGCCCTGCTCTTCTACTGCTTCCGTGCCCGCGACGAGGTCCTCGACCTGTTCGAGATGGTCTGTGGCGCACGCATGCATCCGCGCTACTGCCAGGTCGGTGGCGTCGCCGAGGATCTGCCGAAGGGCTTCGAGGCGGTCTGCCGGAAGTTCATTCCGTTCATGCGCAACCAGCTCGACCAGTACGACGAGCTGATTGGCGCGAACCCGATTTGGTTGGGTCGTACCAAGGGTGTCGGTGTGCTCTCGCCCGAGTTCGCGATGCAGATGGGTCTCACCGGCCCGAACCTGCGCGCCTCGGGTGTCCCGTACGACCTGCGTTCTGCGAACGGTGGCTACGGCGCCTATCGCGAACTTGACTACACGCCGGTCGTCGAGCAGGGCGGCGATGTCCACGCGCGCTTCCGCGTTCGTATCGAAGAGATGCGCGCTTCGGTCGACCTGATCGAGAAGGTGCTCGACGGCATGCCAGGTGGTCCGATCATTTCCGATGATCGCAAGGTCGTCTTGCCGCCACGCCACGAGCTGCACACGTCGATGGAGTCGTTGATCCATCACTTCAAGCTGGTCACCGAGGGCTTTACCGTCCCGGCCGGCGAGGTCTACGCACCGATCGAGTCGGCGCGTGGCGAGTTTGGCTTCCACCTGATCGCCGATGGTGGACCAAAGCCCTGGCGTGTTCGCCTGCGTAGCCCTTCGCTCGTGCTCTTGCAGTCGCTCGCCGCACTCTGCGAAGGCGTCTACCTCGCCGACCTGATCGCCATCCTCGCCTCGATCGACCCCGTGCTCGGAGATGTGGACCGCTAATGGTCGATCTCTACACGCAGATTCAGGACGAGATCGCGAAGTATCCGGATCGCCGCAGTGCGATCCTGCCGGCGCTCCGCCACGCGCAAGAACACTACGGCTGGCTCTCGCCCGAGGCTCTCGAGGCTGTTGCCGACGGGCTCGAGCTGTCGCCGGCACATTGCCTGGCCGTCGCCTCGTTCTACGACATGTTCTTTCTCCAGCCCGTTGGCGACCACGTCGTTGAGGTCTGCACGAATCTCTCCTGTGCCCTCGTCGGTTCCGACAAAGTGCTGCGCGCGTTCGAGCAAGAGCTCGGCGTCGTCGCGCCTGGTACGACCGCCGACGGCAAGGTTACTCTGCGCCGCGTTGAGTGTCTTGGCGGCTGCGGTTGGGGCCCCGTCGTCTCGGTCGACGAGGAGTACCAAGAGCACTTCAAGACCGAGGACATCGCGCCGCTGATCAGCGAGTTGCGAGCCACCCCGCGACCCAGTGAGAGCCATGCCTGAGGGACCAACCTTCGCGCAGCCGGACGCGTCCGCGCTGCTTTTGCCATTTGCCGGTAGCCGCCGCGAGATCGCGGAGTACGAGGCCAATGGTGGCTATGCGTCGCTACGCAAGGCCGTCGGCATGACGAGCGAGCAGCTGGTCGACGAGATGATCGCCTCGAACCTGCGCGGCCGTGGCGGTGCAGGCTTCCCCGCCGGCAAGAAGGCCTCGTTCCTCGCCGGTGGAGCCGAGCGCTACCTCGTGATCAATGGCGACGAGTCCGAGCCCGGCACGTTTAAGGACCGCGAAATCATCCTGCGCAACCCGCACATGCTGATCGAGGGCGTGCTGATCTACCTCTGGATGATTCGCGGCACCGCTGCGTACATCTACATCCGCGGCGAGTACGCCAAGGAGGCCTCGATCCTCGAGGGCGCAATCGCCCAGGCTCGCGAAAAGGGCTACCTCGGCTCGCCGCTACTCGGCACCGACTACGTGCCTCAGGTCTACGTCCACCGTGGCGCTGGTGCCTACATCTGTGGCGAGGAGACGGCGCTCCTGTCGTCGCTCAATGGCGAGCGTGGCCAGCCGACGGCCAAGCCGCCGTTCCCCGCTGTCTCGGGTGCCTTTAAGAAGCCGACGCTCCTCAACAATGTCGAGACCGTTGCGACGGTGCCGTTGATTGTCGAGATGGGTGGCGCTTCCTACGCGGGTGTTGGCACCGAACAGTCAACGGGCACCAAGTTGTTTTCGCTGTCCGGCCACGTGCGCAATCCCGGCAACTACGAGATGCCACTGTCGGCCACCTACCGCGATTTGATCGAGGGCAAGGGTGGTGGCATGCCCGAGGGGCGAACGCTCAAAGCCTTCGTGCCGGGCGGCTCCTCGATGCCGATCCTGATGCCAAACCAGCTTGATACCGGTCTGGCCTTCGAGGCCGTCGTTGCGGCCGGTTCGATGGCTGGCTCGGGCGCCGTGATCGTGGTGGACGACCGCACCTGCATGGTGCGCTTTGCCCTCCGCACGGCCGAGTTCTATATGCACGAGTCGTGCGGCAAGTGCACGCCGTGCCGCGAGGGCACCCGTTGGATTACCGAGCTGCTCCGCAAGCTCGAGGCGGGTCTTGGTCGCGAGGAAGAGATCGACCTGCTGCTCGACATCTGCAATCGCGTCGAAGGCAATTGCCTCTGCGTGCTCGGCGATGCCTGCGCAATGCCGGTCCGCAGCCACATCAACAACTTCCGCAGCGAGTTCGACGAGCACGTGCGACTCGGCCGCTGCCCCTGCCCGGACGACGCACCGATGACGGAGCTCTACCCGCCGCTCATGCGCGCACCGCTACCGCTGGTGACTATCTCATGAGCACGACCGAGAACACCGTCGATACCGTCACCTTGCACGTCGACGGCCGCGAGATCACGGTGCCCAAGGGCACATCGCTGGTCGTCGCCGCCGCCGAGCACGCAGGCGTCGAGATCCCTGTTTTCTGTTACGAGCCGCGGCTCGGACCACCGATTGGCGCCTGCCGCATGTGTCTCGTCGAGATCGAGGGCGCCCCGAAGTTGCAGGCCGCCTGCACGATGACGTGCAACGACGGCATGGTCGTCAAGACAGCCGAGACCTCGGCACAGGCAAAGGAGGCTCAGGACGGTGTCCTCGAGTTCATCCTGCTCAACCACCCGCTCGACTGCCCCGTCTGCGACAAGGGTGGCGAGTGCCCGCTGCAGGACCTGACGTTCCGCTACGGCCCTGGCAATTCGCGCATGACGCTGCCGAAGCGCACGTACGAGAAGCCGCTGCCGATCTCGCCGTCGATCGTGCTCGACCGCGAGCGCTGCATCCTCTGTTATCGCTGCACCCGTTTCTCGGGCGACGTCGCCGAGGACGGCGAACTCGTCGCGCGTGAGCGTGGCGCACAGAGCGTGATCGCGACGTTCAACGAGCAGCCGTACACCAACGCATTCTCCGGCAACGTCACCGAGCTCTGCCCGGTCGGCGCACTCTTGCCGACGGCCTACCGCTTTAAGGCGCGCCCCTGGGAGATCGTCAACGTGCCGACGGTCTGCACCGGCTGCGCGACGGGCTGCAACACCTGGTCGACGCTGCGCGAAGGCAAGGTCGAGCGCATCCTCTCGCGCAATCACCCTGATGTCGATGAGGGCTGGCTCTGCGACAAGGGCCGCTTCGCGCGCTACGAGCCGCGCGACGAGCGCATTTCGACACCGCTGGTGCGGGCCCTGACGGGTCTTGAACCCGGCGAGTGGGACGACGTACTGCGCACGACCGCTCAGCGCCTGCGCCACTTCTCGGCCGTCAACGGAGCCGGTGGCGTCGCGATCGTCACGGGTGGTGCACTCACCAACGAGGAGGCGCTGGCCTGGAAGGCGATCGCCGACAACCTCGAGGCACGCACCGCATCGGCACCGATTGCCGCTGCCGCCGATTGGGATCGACTCGACGCCTACGCCGCACCGCTGGCCGCGATTGATCCCCC
>JBAXOM010000074.1:0-10047 GCA_037133215.1 Thermoleophilia bacterium
TCACGGCCGGCGACGTCTTCCAGGTCGTGCTCTCGCAGCGCCACCGTCGCCGCACACCGCGGAGCCCCGTCGCGATCTACCGCGCGCTGCGTGCCGTCAACCCCTCCCCGTACCTGTTTCTCGTCGAGCTCGGCGAGCTGGCGTTGATTGGCGCGTCGCCCGAGACGCACGTTGCACTGTCGCGCGACGGCATCGCCGAGCTGCGCCCAATTGCTGGCACCCGGCCGCGTGGCGCGGAGGCAGAAGAAGACGATCGACTCGCCGACGAACTGCTGGCCGACCCCAAGGAGCGGGCCGAGCACCAGATGCTCGTCGATCTCGCACGCAACGACCTCTCGCGCGTCTGCGACCCCGGCACCGTCCGCCCCACGCGCCTGCTCGAGATCGAGCGCTACAGCCACGTGATGCACATCGTCTCGCGCGTTGAAGGTCGGCTGAGCGCCGGCGAGGACGCCTTTAGCCTTCTGGCCGCGACCTTCCCCGCTGGCACCGTCTCCGGCGCTCCGAAGGTGCGCGCGATGCAGATCATCAGCGCGCTCGAACCACACCGCCGCGGCGCCTACGCAGGCGCCGTTGGCTATCTCGGCACGGACGGCACGCTCGACACCTGCATCGCCTTGCGCACGATCCAGCTGCGCGACGGCGTTGCCACGCTCCAGGCGGGTGCTGGCATCGTCGCCGACAGCGACCCGGCCGAAGAGCACCGCGAATGCCTGCGCAAGATCGCCGCGCTGCAGCGCGCCGTCGACCTCGCCGACGCCGGAGCGTACGGACGATGATCCGCGTCCTCCTGATCGACAACTTCGATTCGTTTACGTACAACCTCGCCCACGGCTTTGCCGAGGCGGGTGCCGACGAGGTTGTCGTGCGTCGCAACGATGCCATCACCGTCGCCGAGGCAATTGACTTGGCGCCCACGCATCTCGTGATCTCGCCTGGACCTGGTACCCCCGATCAGACCGGCGTCTCGGCCGATCTGATCCACGAGTTTGCAGGCAAGATCCCGATCCTCGGTGTCTGCCTTGGCCATCAGCTGCTCATCCAGCTGCATGGTGGCGTGGTGGGCGCAGCCAGCGAGCTCGTGCACGGCAAGGCCGCCGATGTCACCCGCATCGCGCCCGACCCTCTGCTGGACATGCTCGACGAGCGTTTTAGCGCCGGGCGTTATCACTCGCTGGCTGCCCACGAACCGATCCCCGCCGAATTGGTGGTGACGGCGCGCGCCGACGACGGTACCGTGATGGCCGTGCGCCACACCTCGCAACCCACCCATGGCCTGCAGTTTCATCCCGAGAGCGTCCTCACACCACAGGGCCCCGAAATGATGGCGGCTTTCCTCGGCTTGGCGGCGACGGCATGACCGCCCTCCACAACGCCATGGTGCGCCTCCTGGCCGGCGAGAGCCTGTCCGAAGAGGATGCACGCGCCGCGCTCGACGTGGTGATGAGCGGCGAGGCGACAGCCGCCCAGACAGCGGGCTTCCTTGTCGCGTTGCGCGCGAAAGGCGAATCGCCCGAGGAGATCGCTGGCTGCGCCCGCGCGATGCGCGAGCACGCAATCGCCGTACGTCCCCAGCGCACGGATCTCGTTGACACCTGCGGGACGGGTGGCGACCACACCGGCTCGTTCAATATCTCGACCGCCGCCGCACTCGTGGCCGCAGGCGCCGGTGCCGGCGTCGCCAAGCATGGCAATCGCTCGATCTCGTCGAAATCCGGCAGCGCCGATGTGCTCGAGGCACTCGGCATTCCCGTCGAGATCCCGCACGCCGCCGTCGCCAACATGATCGACGAGCACGGCTTCGGTTTTCTCTACGCACCCAACCATCATCCGGCGATGCGCCATGCGGGGCCCGTTCGTCGCGAGCTAGCGATCCCCACGATCATGAATCTGCTCGGCCCGCTCGCCAACCCTGTCGAGACGCCGTTCCAAATCATCGGCGTGGCGCGCCCCGACCTCGTCCAGCCGATGGCTGAGGTGATGCAGATCCTCGGCATCCAGCACGCCCTGATCGTGCACGGCGAGGGTGGCTTCGACGAGATCACACCCTGTGGCCTGACGACGATCGCGGACGTGACGCAGGCTGGCATCGAAACGTGGACCTTTGACCCCACGGATGTTGGCATTGCTCGCGCACCAGCCTCGGCCTTGGCCGGCGCGGACGCAACCGAGAACGCGGGCATCATTCGCCGCATCTTTGAGGGCGAGACCGGCGCGCCCCGCGACGCCGTCGTCCTCAACGCGGCTGCCGCTCTGGCCGTCTGCGGACAGGCTGAGGACATCGCCTCCGGAGTTGCGCTGGCGGCAGAGGCAATCGATAGTGGTCGGGCACAGGCAGTGCTGCAGGCGGTCGCCACCGCAGCACAATCCGCAGCGGAAGGAGCGGTGTAATGGGATACCTACAAGAAATCGGTGCGTGGACGCACCGCGAAGTTGCGCGCCGACGCGAGACGCGTCCGTTTGCCGGCGCCCTGTACGAAGAGGGTCGCGTGCGGGTGATCGCCGAGATCAAGCGCGCCTCGCCCAGCGAAGGACCAATCGCTCCGAGCGCCGACGCCGCCGATGTGGCGCGCCACTACGAGGCCGGTGGTGCCGCCGCGATCTCCGTCTTGACCAGCCCCAAGGATTTCGCCGGCTCGTTGCTCGATCTCGCTCGGGTGCGTGCCGTCACGGACCTGCCGCTTCTGTGCAAGGACTTCTTCGTCGATCCGTACCAGGTCGGCGAGGCCCGAGCCCACGGTGCCGACGCGATCCTCGTGCTGCTTGCGCTCGTGGACGACTCGCTTGCCGCCGACCTGATCCAGGCTGCCGAAGACCACCAGATGGACGTCCTGTGTGAGGTCCACGACGAGGCCGAACTGGCCCGTGCGCTCGCACTGGGCTGTCCGTTGATTGGCGTCAACGCCCGCAACCTGGCGACGCTGACGGTCGAGCCGATTCTTCAGCGCACGCTGCTGTCCTCGGTACCCAAGGGCTTTATCGCCGTTGCCGAATCGGGTGTCACCAATCGTGCCGACCTCGATGCGGCAGGCAAGGCCGGGGCCTCGGCTGCGCTCGTTGGTACGGCGCTGATGCGCAACCCCGAACTCTTGGTGGAGCTGACGCGCCCGTGACCCTGATCAAGATCTGTGGCATGACGACGGCCGAAGATATCGACCAGGCGGTTGCCGCCGGCGCCGACATGATCGGCTTCATCCTCGTGCCCTGGTCGCCCCGGGCGATCGATCTTGAGCAGGCACGCACCCTACGTACGCACGTACCCGCTGGAGTCGAGGCGATCGGCGTGCTGTCCGACGAGACCGCCGAGCGGGCTGCAGCGATGCTTGAAGAGTCCGGTCTCGATCGGGTACAGGTTTATGGAGCCGATGCCGACGCGACACAGGCACTGCTGGGCGAGCGCGCAATCGTTGCGCGACGCCTTCCGACTGAGCAGCCCGGTGCAGCCGACCCCATGCTCCTCGATCGCTCGTTCGGTGAGGAGCCAGAGCCAGAGCAGTTGGCAGAACACTGGGCGACCGTGCGCGCCCTGACTGATGTTGGCCGCCGCGTGATCTTGGCGAGCGCCCTGACCGTTGATAACGTCGTCGCGGCGATCGCTGCCGCTCAACCCTGGGCCGTCGACGTTGCACGTGGTGTCGAGCAAAGCCCCGGCCACAAGGATCACGCGCGCGTGTCGGCGTTTATCGCCGCCGTCCG
Organism: Thermoleophilia bacterium; assembly: GCA_037133215.1. Classification (GTDB taxonomy): domain Bacteria; phylum Actinomycetota; class Thermoleophilia; order Gaiellales; family F1-60-MAGs149; genus F1-60-MAGs149. The sequence goes on from JBAXOM010000074.1 coordinate 3,697, forward strand.
CGAAGGGAGTGCAGCATGAGTGATTCCGAACTGCTCAACGAGGGCCTAGCCGCCGACGCCTATCCACCCGACGAGCTTGGTCGCTTTGGCGAATTTGGTGGCCGCTTCGTGCCCGAGACGGTGATGGCTGCGCTCGACGAGCTCGAGGCCGCGATTGAGGACGCCTTTGCGGATCCCGCGTTCCACGAGGAACGCGCTTTGCTGGCACGAGACTTCATTGGCCGCCCCACCCCCATGTACTTCGCCGAGCGCCTGACCGAGGACATCGGTGGTGCTCGCATCTGGCTCAAGCGCGAGGACCTCGCTCACACCGGCGCGCACAAGATCAACAACGCACTCGGCCAAGCGCTGATCGCGAAGCGGCTCGGCAAGAAGCGCATCGTGGCCGAAACGGGCGCGGGCCAGCATGGCGTGGCAACGGCCACCGTCTGCGCCCGCTTCGGCCTGCAAGCAGTCGTCTACATGGGCGAAGAAGACATGCGACGCCAGCGCCCCAACGTCGTCCGGATGCGCTTCCTGGGCGCCGAGGTGATTCCCGTCACCAACGGCGCGGGCACGCTCAAGGATGCACTCAACGACGCGATCCGCGACTGGATTGCGAACGTCGAGACGACGCATTACCTCATTGGCACTGCCGCCGGCCCGCACCCCTACCCGTACCTCGTGCGGCGTCTGCAGGCCGTGATCGGCGAGGAGTCGCGCGCGCAGATGCTGGATCGCACCGGACGACTGCCCGATGCCGTCGTCGCCTGCGTCGGTGGCGGCTCGAACGCGATCGGCATCTTCCATCCATTCCGCGACGACCCCGTGCGCCTCATCGGTGTCGAGGCCGGTGGCGATGGTGGAGCCCTCCACGCACGGACGCTCAGTGGTGGTCGCGTCTCGATCCTCCACGGCTCGCGCTCGTTCGTACTCTGCGATGACGACGGCCAGGTCGTCGAGACGCACTCGATTAGTGCCGGACTCGACTATCCCGGCGTCGGCCCCGAACACGCGGCACTGATGACCTCTGGCCGCGCTGAGTACGTGGGCGTGTCCGATGAAGAGGCGCTGGTGGCCTTCGATCGTCTCTGCCACCTCGAGGGCATCATTCCCGCGCTCGAAACCAGCCACGCGCTCGTGACCGCCGAACGACTCGCAAAGGAGCTCGGCCCCGACGCCAACATCGTCGTCGGCCTGTCGGGCCGAGGCGACAAGGACGTCGACCAGATCGCCGCGCGGCGGGACAACGTATGAACATCCCGCGCCCCTCGCTGGCGGTCTACCTGATGGCGAATGAGGCCGCACCCGAGCTCGCCGAGGCGGCCGTGCGCGGTGGCGCCACTGTGATCGAGCTGGGCATCCCCTACTCCGACCCACTGGCCGACGGCACGACGATTCAGCGTGCGGCTCAGGCTGCCCTCGACGCGGGCATTACACCGACACGTGCACTCGAGCTGCTCGCCGAGATCCATCGGCGCGTCGACGTGCCGCTCGTGCCGATGACGTACGGCGCCATCGTCGAGGGCTACGGCGAAGAGGCTTTTTGTCGCGACGCCGCCGCTGCTGGTGCTGAAGGTCTGATCGTGGCGGACATTCCGCCAGAGGAGTCTGGACGTCTGCGCGACGCTGCGGAGGCCGCCCACATCGACCTAATCCACCTTGTCGCCCCGACCTCGCGCCCCGAGCGCATCTGCGCCGCCGCCGAGGCCAGCCGTGGTTTCGTCTACCTCGTCGCTGCCGTTGGCGTGACGGGCGCCCGCGAGAACCTCGATAGTCGCGTCGCCGAGCTCCTCACGACGACGAGGGCAGCTGCCGGAGATACGCCGATTCTCGGCGGCTTCGGCGTCTCCACTCGGGCACACGTGGAGGGACTGATCGCCGCTGGCACCGACGGAGCGATCGTTGGCTCGGCCGCGATCGATGCAATCGACGCAGGCGGAGCTGAGGCACTCGAGGCGCTCGTGCGCGATCTCGCTGCTGGCCTTCAGTCGTAGAACGTAACGCGACGCTAGTATTCGCACGATGAGACTTCTGCTGCTGATAGTTGCAGCCGTGCTGGCGCTCGGCGTGTACTCGACAAACGCGTTCGCCCACGCCGAACTCGTGGCGACAAGCCCAGCAGACGGGTCGACGCTAAAAGCGCCACCCAAGCGCGTCGTGCTGACGTTCGACGAGCCAGTCAATACGATTGGCGCACACATCGACGTGTTTTCTTCCGACGGAACCAACGTCGCGGTCGGGCGAGCCGTAGCGCGTGGACGAACGCTTTCAACCCTGCTTGGTCCTGAGGTTCCACGCGGCACGCTGAGCGTATTTTGGTCTGCGATTTCCGATGACGGCCACAGCGAGACAGGCTCGCTCAGCTTTACGTTTGGGGAGGCGTCCGAGAAGATTGCGCCCGCTCCCACGACTCGGCTTCCAAGCTCGGGGTCGACAATCACGAGCTTGGTTCGCGCCATCCGCTTTGGCACGTCGCTCATACTTGTAGGCGCAGTCGTGTTTCTAATCGTTATTTGGGACCCGCAACTTCGACGGCGCGCAGCGCAGCAACGGTCCCCACTCGAGCATGAAGGGGCAGTACGTCGGACAGCAATTCGGCTCGGCTTGATGAGCGCTGCGGCGCTCGCCTTCATAGCCGCCGCGACACTGCCAATCGAGGCGTGGACCGATGGCATCTCGCTCAACGATATTGCCCACCTACGACAGGGCGTGGTCGCGATTGGTGCCTGCGTGGCAGCGCTATTGACGCTGCCGGCGCTCCTACTTATGGAACGACGTCGCTCGCAACTGGCAACCGTGGTCGTGCTTGTCTTGACCGCCACGATCGCACTCGCCCCTGGTCTCAGTGGACATGCGAGCACATTGAGCTCAGCGTGGGCTTCGATCCTGACCGATTGGGCACATGTCTTAGCCGCCGGCGTTTGGGGCGGCAGCATCATTGTCATGGCCGTTTCACTTCCAGGCTTCCTGCGGACGCTTTCAGCAAGTGACCGCTCGGATGTGTATTCGCAAACGGCTCAGAGCTTTACGCGCCTCGCGCTCGGCTCACTCGCAGTGCTCATTGCAACCGGGTTACTCAGTGCCTATCGACTGACCGGTTCGCTGCTGGAGTTGACAGACTCGTCTTGGGGTCGGATCTTAGTCGCGAAGGTCATTATCGTGATCGTCGCCATCGCTGTGGCAGCTGTAATTCGAACGAGTAGCCGACGCGCCGCCACTGGCCTCCAGCTTGAGGCAACCCTGATCATCGCCGTGATTGCACTAACGGGAACGCTAACCGGCTTGTCGCCGAAGCCTCCTGCCGTCACGTCAGTGGCACGCACGCTCCACGTGGAGCAACAATTCGGCGGCAAAACAGCCCGCATCGATGTACGACCAGGCATAACTAGTGCCCCTAACGCTGTCGTCGTTGCAGTAACGAATAATGTCGGCCAACCCGCACTGGACGTTACGAACACCACGATTACGGTGACATCCCCGAACGCCGGCGGCACCACTCTTGCGATTCCACTTCACCGAGTGGGCCCTGCCAGCTGGTCGGGCGACATTGTTTTCCCGGCGGCAGGCAGCTGGAACGTATCGGCCAAGATTCGGAATGGACAGACCGTTCTCGACGTCGTGACTGGCACGATTACGATTGTCTCCTGATGAGCCACAGTCATCGCTACGATTGCCCGATGCGAATGGACTTTCAATGGAACTAACGCTGTGGCAAGAAGTGCTTTGGGCGTGGATCGTTTTGACGATTGCGCCTAAGTTGATCATCTTTCCGATCATTCATTTCATGCGCGAAGCGCTCAAGGACACGAAGCGGCAAGACGAGATCGATGCTGAGTGGCTGGCCAGCCTCGAAGACTCTGATCGCGGCGGCGGTAATGATCGCCATCCCCGAAGTCGTCGGCCGTGGATGCCAGGCCCACGACGAGGCCCGGGCAATGGAACGGGTGGCGCGGCGCGTGTCGAGCCACGTTCGCCGAGACGGATCGAAGCGCGGGCGAACCGCCTTCGCCGTCCTCTGCCATCGCGGTGACGATCGCACACCTGATTGACGAACTCGCGGCCTGTGAGACACCGTCGACGCTGATCAACCCGTTTCGGGACCAGATCGCCGAGTTCGACGGTCCAAACGCCCCCGCCCTGCGCTGTGCAAACGTGCTCGCCTATCTTGCCGAGCGACCAACGCCTCGAGCACTGCTCGTCGGCGAGGCAATGGGGTGGCGCGGCGGCCGCTTCTCTGGCATTGCCTTTACCAGCGAACGGCAACTAGCGGAATGGGGCGCGCCCTTCTCCGCATCGTCGCTCCACCCAGGTGGCTGGACAGAGAGCTCGGCCACGATCATCCATGGCGTGCTTGACGAGTTAGAACTTGAACGCCAAGTGGTGCTGTGGAATACCGTCCCTTTTCACCCACACCCGCCAGGGAAGCCGCTCGGCAATCGAGCCCCAAAGGTGCGTGAAATCGCACTCGGCAAGCCCTTCCTGGAGCAATTGATCGGTCTCCTCCGGCCGGCCGAGATAATCGCCGTCGGCCGTGTCGCCGAAGGAACCCTCGGCGACCTCGCGACGGGCCGCGTGCGCCACCCCGCCCAGGGCGGCGCGACGCTGTGCCGCAATGGCCTGCGCGCGCTGCTCGGCTAGGCGGGCTCGGCCAAACCGCGCGCGCACCAGTCGCTCCACGAGCCCGCATAGATCTGTGTGTCCTCGCGGCCAAGCTCTGCCAGGCGCAACGCGAGTGCAGCGGCCGTGATGCCCGACCCGCAGTAGACAACGGGAGGCTTGGCGGAGGTGAGGACGTCACCGTCGATCGCATCGGGCGCGTTAAACGGTGCGTTGCGGGCTCCGACGATGTGTCCGGCGACCGGATCCATCGGCTCGACCTCGCCCCGGAAGCGCTCGGGTACGCGCGCATCGAGCACGATCCGTCCGGCCTCGAGTGCTGCCTGCACACCCGTTGCGTCAAGCAGGTCGTCCGTTCGCTCCGCGCCAAGCACGAGGTCTCCGGGAGTCACGACAGCATCACCGACGTCCAAGTCGTCATCCCAGGCCGCAATTCCCCCCTCGAGCACCTGCGACGGGACTCCGTGATGACGCAACAGCCACCAGGCGCGAGCGGCACCGCCCGTGCCATCGTCGTAGACCACGATCGCAGCGTCGCCGCACAAGCCGGCGCGTTGGAGTGACTGCTCAAAAACGGCGCGCTCCGGAAGCGGATGGCGCCCACCGAGACGATCGTCACGCACGGGCCCGCTGAGGTCGTCATCGAGATCAAGGTACAGCGCACCGGGAATGTGACCCTCGCGATACAACTCGAGTCCTGCTCCGTGCTGCCCGAGTCGAAATCGACAGTCGACAAACTGTGTTTTTGGTAAATCCCGAACCGCCTCCGCAGAGATCATGTGATGGCTCGTCATGGTGCACTCCTTGGTTGCGTCAGGCGGCGTTGCAATTGCAGGCCTCGCGTGTGATCGATATCGATTTGAATCGTGACGTGCTCGATCTCAAAGTGCACCTGCACGATGTGTTCGATGCGGTGCAGCATGGCGTGCTGATCGACACCAGGCTCGATGACAACATGCATCGCGAGCGCGGGAAAGCCATCTGAGATCTGCCAGACGTGGAGGTCGTGCACGTTGCAGACCTCGGGCAGCGCCATCACGGTTCGTGCAAGCTCTTCGGGATCGATACCCGGTGGCGCCTCTTCCAGCAAGATGCGCACCGCGCTGCGCAGTACGCGTGCCGACGCGACGACGATCAAGACTGCGACGACGAGACTCGCGATCGCATCGGCCTGCACCCAACCAGTCAACATGATCACAACACCGGCGATCATCGCGGCGACCGACGAAAGTACGTCGGCGGCGAAATGGAGCATGGTGGCGTGCGCGTTGAGGTTCGAGCGAGCACCGGCCCGCAACAGCAAGAGGACGGGAATCAGATTGAGTACGACGGCGAGCGCGCCGATCAGCGCTACGCCACCGCCTTCGACAGGCCGCGGATCGGCGAGACGAGTAAAGGCCTCCCAACCCACCCAGACGCTGAGTGCGATCAGAAACAGGGCATTGATCGTCGCGGCGAGAATCTCGGCACGCCGATAACCGAACGTGCGCGTTTTCGTCGCGGGCAAGCCAGCCAGCCACGCCGCCCCAACAGCCAGACCGACAGCCACACCGTCCGAGAGGTTATGAATCGCGTCTGCCACCAGCGCGAGCGAATCGAAGGAGATCGCGGAAACGATTTGGATCACGCCCAGCAGCAGCGTCATCGCGAGCGAAATCCAGAGCGCCCGCCCCATGCTGGCACCGTGCCCGTGTCCATGCCCGCTGTGATCATGCCCGTGGTGATGGCTCACGCACGAATCGTATCGTCTCC
>JBAXOM010000075.1:0-9860 GCA_037133215.1 Thermoleophilia bacterium
TGCTCGATGCCGTGCCTCACATCCTCGCCCACCGGCGCTCCGACGACGCAATCTTCGACGGGCTCGAGCGTGTGTTGAGCCCCCGCGAGCTCGTCGAACTCCATCTCGTCGTCGGCCTCTACGCCACGATCGCCGGCGTGGTTACCGACTTTGATGTCGACCTCGACGCGCAGTCTGGCGCGTTCGACCTCGACCACGACGAGCGCGGTCCGAGGCTCGGACGCTAGAACGCGCGGGTGAGGGACTCGGCCTTCTTGCCGCGGCCAACGATCACCTCAGCCACGAGCGCTGGCTGGAAGAGGCCGTGTGCGACGACGCCCGGCACGCTGCTGAGCCAGGCCTCGAGGGCATCGGGCCCACCAATCGCACCCGCGTAGTCGGCGATTACGTTGCCATCAGGGCTCGGTGGGACATCGCGCAGCGTCACGTTTTGGATCAGTCGCAGTGTGCTCTGCAGGCCGAACTGGAGCAACTCGAGAGGGATCGGAGCGTGGAGTCGGGGCACCAGCTTGCTGGAGTCGGCAATCACGACGAAGCGGTCGGCCATGGCGGCGACGATCTTCTCGCGCGTCTGCGCGGCACCGCCGCCCTTGACGAGCCAAAAGTCCGGCGCGATCTGGTCGGCTCCGTCGATTGCGAGATCAAGTCGATCAACCTCGGCAGCATTCTCGACGGTCAGTCCAAGCGCTCGGGCGGCCTCTTCGGTCTGCACCGAGGTGGCGACACAGCGAATGTCGAGCTTGCGCTCAGCAAGTGCTGGCAGCAGGAAGGCCACTGTCGAGCCCGTTCCGAGCCCAACGCGCATGCCGTCTTCGACGAGCAATGCTGCGGCCTCGGCCGCGACCTTCTTCTCTGTATCTTGGCTCATACGTGCACGGTAGCGGGGACGGACGGCGTGGGTGTGCGCAGGCCGGCTACTGACCAGCTGCAGCCGCGTCCGCGATGATCACGGAGCGGGGCGCGGAGACACTGCCGGCGGGGATCGAGTGGTCGCCCGCCAGCAATTGCTGGAGTGGCACGCGCTTGTCCTCGCCGGTGATCAGCCACAGCAAGAGGCGCGTGCGGCTCAACTCGGGGTACGTCAGCGTCATGCGATGTGTGCCCTGATACTCACCCGTCGTGATCGCGACCATCCGGTCGTGCACACCGAGGACGGCATCGCCTGGGACCAGCGAGGCCGTGTGTCCGTCGGGGCCAAGGCCGAGGTGGATGACGTCGATCGTGGCCGGCAAGTCGCCGGCGTAGTCTGCCGCCGCTGCCTCGAGATCTTCGTCATTGACGGGCATCGGGTGGATCACCACGGGCAGCTGCGGGCCAATGCTCTCGCGCAGGTGCGTGAGGTTGCGAGCCGGATCACCCTCGGGGGCGACGCGCTCGTCGACCTGGTACAGCTCGACGGACTCCCACGGCATCGTCAGCTCGGCGAGATCCGCGAACATCGCCCACGGCGAACGACCACCGCTGACCGCGAGCGAGAAGACGCCACGCGCCGCGACAGCGGCACGGGCCTCCTCGGCAACGCGCTCGGCTGCGGCGTGCGCAACGGCCGCCGCATCCGGCAACACGATTAGCTCGTGCTGCACTACGCCTTCTTCTCGTCGTGCCCACCGAATTCGCTGCGCATCGCCGACTGCACCTTGCCGGAGAACTGGCCGAGGCCACGCGACTCGAAGCGCTCGATCAACGACGCCGTGATGACGGGGGCGGGGACGCCCTCCTCGATTGCCGCGATCGTCGTCCAGCGACCCTCGCCGGAGTCCGACACGCGACCGTCGAAGGCGTCCAGATTCGGATCCTTCGAGAGGGCGGCTGCCGTCAAATCGACGAGCCACGAGCCAACGACGGAGCCGCGGCGCCAGACCTCAGCGACCTCAGCCACATCGATCTCGTACTGGTAGTACTCGGGATCGCGCAGCGGCGTCGTTTCGGCATCGACCTCTTGCTGGTGCTTGCCGGCATCGGCGTGCTTGATGATCGAGAGACCCTCAGCGATCGCGGCCATCATGCCGTACTCAATACCGTTGTGGACCATCTTGACGAAGTGGCCCGCACCGTTCGGACCACAGTGGAGGTAGCCCTCCTGCGCGGTGCCACCAGGCTTGCGACCTGGGGTCGGCTCGGCAGAGCCCTCGCCCGGTGCGATCGTCTTCCAAATTGCGTCGAGACGCTGCACGGCCTTGTCTTCGCCGCCGATCATCAGGCTGTAGCCACGATCGAGACCCCAGACGCCACCCGACGTGCCGCAGTCGACGAAGTGGATGCCCTTGGCTGCCAACTCCTTGGCGTGCTTAATGTCGTCGCGGTAGTACGAGTTGCCACCGTCGATGATCGTGTCGTCGTCCTCGAGGACGGTCTTCAGCTCGTCGACCATCTTCTGCACGATCGCGGCGGGCACCATGATCCAGACGTTGCGCGGGCGCTCCATCTTCGAGACGAGATCGGCAATCGAGGAGGCGCCGATCGCGCCCTCAGCCTCGAGTTCCTTGACGGCAGCGTCGTTGACGTCGAAGACCACGCAGGTGTGGCCGTCGCGCATCAGGCGGCGGACGAGGTTGGCGCCCATTCGGCCGAGGCCGATCATGCCGAGCTGCATTGGGTGTTCAGTAGCCATGTGAGTCTCCTTGCCTTAGCCGCGCTTGAGAGCGCGGTAGCGGCGAATTAGTGCGTTGGTGGAAGAATCGTGCGTTAGATCGGGTTCGGCTTCGCTCTCGAGCTCGGGGATGATCGCGACGGCAAGTGCCTTGCCGAGCTCGACGCCCCATTGGTCGAACGAGTCGATGCCCCAGATCGTGCCCTGGGTAAACACGCTGTGTTCGTAGAGGGCGATCAGGGTGCCGAGCTGAAACGGCGTCAGCTTGTCGGCGAGGATTGTGTTGGTCGGGCGGTTGCCCTCCATCACGCGGTGCGGGGCAACGTTGGGCGGCGTGCCCTCAGCGAGCACCTCAGCTTCGGTCTTGCCAAAGGCGAGCGCCTCGGCCTGCGCGAAGACATTGCTCATCAGGATGTCGTGGTGTTCGCCGATCGGGTTGAGCGACTGGCCAAAGCCAATCAGGTCGACGGGGATCATCGAGGTTCCCTGGTGGATCAGCTGGTAGAAGGAGTGCTGGCCGTTCGTGCCCGGCTCGCCCCAATAGACCATGCCCGTGTCGTAGTCGACGTGCTTGCCATCGAGCATGACGTGCTTGCCGTTCGACTCCATTGTCAATTGCTGAAGGTACGCGGGGAAGCGCTTGAGGTACTGCTCGTACGGCATGACTCCGATGGTCTGGACGTCGAAGAAGTCGCGGTACCAGACGGCGAGGAGGCCCATTAGGACGGGCAGGTTTTGCGCGAGTGGCGCGGTCTGGAAGTGCTCGTCCATGGCGTGGAAGCCGGCGAGGAGCTCGTGGAACTGTGCTGGTCCGACCGCAAGCATCGTCGAGAGGCCGATCGCCGAATCCATCGAGTAGCGGCCACCGACCCAGTCCCAGAAGGGGAACATGTTGTTCGTGTCGATCCCGAACGCCTCGACGCGCTGAGCATTCGTGGAGACCGCGACGAAGTGCTTCGCCACCGCGGCATCGTCTCCGAGCTTTGCGAGCGACCAGGCTCGAGCCGTATGCGCGTTGGTCATCGTCTCGAGCGTGCCAAACGTCTTCGAGGCGATGATGAAGAGCGTCTCCTCGGGGTCGAGGTCGAGCGTGGCCTCAGTAAAGTCGGTCGAGTCGACGTTCGAGACGAAGCGGAAGGTCAGGTCGCGCTGCGTGTAGTGCTTGAGTGCCTCGTAGGCCATGACGGGGCCAAGATCTGATCCACCAATGCCGACGTTGACGATGTTGCGGATACGTTTGCCGGTGTGGCCGAGCCAGCGGCCGGCCCGGACGTCATCGGCGAAGGTGCCCATGCGATCGAGTACCTCGTGCACGTCGTGGACGACGTCTTGACCATCAACGTGGAGCGTTGCGCCCTTCGGGAGTCGCAAGGCTGTGTGGAGGACGGCACGGTCCTCGGAGACGTTGATGTGGTCGCCACGGAACATCGCCTCGCGATGGCCAGCCAGATCGCGCTCCTCAGCCAGCTGGATCAGCAGCTGCATGGTCTCTGCCGTGACGCGATTCTTCGAGTAATCCAAGAACAGTCCAGCAGCCTCGGCGGTCAAGGTCTCGCCCCGCGTCGCGTCCGCTGCAAAAAATTCGCGGAGATGCGTATCTTTGATGTCTTTGTGGTGTGCGGCGAGAGCCTGCCAAGCGGTTGTCGAGCGAAGCATCGTCATGGGGGTGAGGATAGCCGCTGAGCGAAACCTGCGCGGTATGGGCGCCAGATGTTCACACGCGTAGGGTGGGCTGGTGCAGGCGGGACTCTCTGCGGACGTTTAGCCTCACCAATCTCTCATCGGCTGCGGATAGGCTTCTCGCGATGACGGATTCGGTCACCACACTATTGACGGGGTTTGGGCGGACAGCTGGGACGGCTGCTGGTGTGGTTGTACCGGAGCTGCCAGATGTCGCATCGGCCGTGCTAAGCGCACCCGTACGCGGGACGCTTGCGCGCGGTCTTGGGCGGGCCTATGGCGATGCGGCGCAGAACGCCGGTGGGTCGGTGATTGACACACAGCAATTACAGGGCACCGTCTTTGATCGCGAACTGGGAGTCGTTCGTGCTGATGCAGGTGTGGTGCTGGGCGACCTGATGCGTGTCGTGGTACCCCAGGGATGGTTTGTTCCGGTTACCCCAGGGACACAGTTCGTCACGGTTGGCGGCGCGATTGCGGCCGATGTGCACGGCAAGAACCACCATCAAGACGGCAGTTTTGGTGATCATCTGATCGATCTCGAACTGGTCGACGGCACGGGGACGACCCACACGCTTCATCCCGGCGACCCTGCCTTCGAGGCGACCTGTGGCGGCCTCGGTCTGACTGGCGTGATTACGGCGGCCACGCTGCGGCTGATTCCAATTGAGACGGCAGACATTCGCACCGACATCGAGCGCGTGGCAGATCTCGATACGTTGATGACGCGGCTCGCAGACAGCGATGACGACTACCGATATTCGGTGGCGTGGATCGACCTCGTGACGGGAGGGAAGGCACTCGGACGCGGTGTGCTCGAGCGGGGAGACCATGCAACCCGTGCCGAGCATGCCTCTGACAGTCCGCTGGCTGTCGCGGACGGTCGCACGGTCAACGCTCCACCGTGGGTCCCAAGTGGGCTCCTCAATCGTGTTTCTGCCCGGGCCTTCAACGAGCTGTGGTTCCGCAAATCTCCAGCCGAGGCCACACGGATCGTCCCGTACAGCACGTTCTTTCACCCGCTCGATCGCCTAGCGGGGTGGAATCGCCTGTATGGAGATGGTGGCTTCTTGCAGTACCAGTTCGTTGTTCCGCTCGGTCAAGAAGGCGCTTTACAGAGCGCGGTGGAACTGATCGTAGGCACCAAGAGTCCTGTCCTGTTGGCTGTGCTCAAGCGCCTTGGACCGGGGCGTGGTCTGCTCGCCTTTCCCCAGGCCGGCTGGACGCTTGCTCTCGATTTACCCGCCCGGTGGGATGGGTTGCGGGCATTGACGGATGCACTCGATGTGCTTGTGGCCGAGGCGGGAGGGCGCGTGTACCTCGTCAAGGATGCGCGTCTCCAGCCAGAAATGCTGCCACTCATGTATCCAGAGCTTGAGGCGTGGCGTACGATCCGAAGCGGACTCGACCCGGATGGTCGGTTCCAGTCGGACCTCTCTCGACGAATCGGATTGGTGGAACCCCGTGCGTAATGCCCTCGGTGATGTGCAGTCGTTGCTCGTGCTCGGCGGCGGCTCAGAGATCGGCTTGGCCACGGCTCACGCCTTCGTGGGCAACCACTGCCGGACCGTGATCTTGGCCGGGCGCGACCCGCAGCGTTTCGCACCCGAGGCCGACCGCCTCAAAGCAGCGGGGGCGACCACGGTTGAGACGTTGGCCTTTGATGCTGACGACACGGCGTCCCATCCCACGCTGATCGACGACGTCTTTGATCGCCACGGCGACATCGACTGTGTCCTCGTAGCCTTTGGCGTCCTCGGCGATGCCGAGACCGCAACGTATGACCACACGCAGGCAATGGAGTTGATGCAGACGAACGCGATGGGCGCGATCTCGGCGATGGTGCCGGTCGTGGCGCGGATGCAGCGCCAGGGCCACGGCACGATCATCGTGTTGTCGTCCGCGGGTGCCGAACGCGTGCGGGCCTCGAACGCCGTTTACGGTGCGGCCAAGGCAGCGCTTGATGGCTACGCGCAGGGTCTTGGTGATGCCTTGCAGGGCAGCGGTGTTCACGTGATGGTCGTTCGCCCTGGCTTTGTCCACACGCGGATGACAGCGGGCCTCGAAGCCCCGCCGTTTAGCACCACACCCGAGGCAGTCGCGACTGCGATTGTTGACGGCATGCGTCGCGGTGCCGAGACGATCTGGGTACCAAAGCCCATGCGTGCCGTGATGTCCGCGCTGCGGCACCTGCCGCGACCGATCTTCCGACGGCTCGATATCTGAGCACGACGCCTGTGACGCACGCCCTGAGCCTCGCACGTGCCTGTCGACCACGGCAGTGGTCGAAGAACGTGCTCGTCTTTGCCGCTCCGGCAGCAGGAGGTGTGCTGGGTGAAGGGCCAATCCTGTGGCGCAGTCTGGTTGCGTTCGCGGTCTTCTGTCTCGTCTCAAGTGCGACGTACCTGATCAACGATGTTCGTGACGTCGAGGCCGATCGACAGCATCCACGTAAGCGCTTCCGACCGATCGCTGCTGGTGATGTTTCGGTGCGTCTCGCGGTCACCGCAGCAGTCGTGCTCGGTGTGGTCGGCCTTGGTGCGGCCGCTTATGTGAGCATGGCGCTGCTTGTCACTTCGGCAATTTACGTGGTGCTTTCACTCTGCTATTCGGTCTGGCTTAAAAACATTGCCGTGCTCGACATTGGGGTGGTTGCCGGGCTGTTTATGGTGCGAGCGATTGCGGGTGGCGCGGCGACAGGAGTGCCGCTGTCGAGCTGGTTCCTTGTCGTCACGTCATTCTCCGCGCTGTTTATCGTCGCGGGTAAACGCTCAAGCGAGATGCGTATTCATGCCGATGCGGGGATGACATCTGCGCGCGCAACGCTCACGCAGTACAGCGAGACTGTCCTGCGCCAGATCTCGACGATCAGCGCTGCCGTCGCGATCGCGGCCTACGCAATCTGGTCGTTCCAGCGTGCCGATACAGCTGACTTCCACGCGACGCTATTTCACCTTTCGGCCGTGCCGTTTACGCTCGCATTCTTCCGCTATGCCCTCATGATTGACCGCGGCGATGCCGAGGCACCCGAGCACGCAATTACCAGCGACCGAGTCTTGCTCGGCATCGTGCTGGCGTGGTTTGTCGTGTTTGCTGTTGCGGTCTACAACTAGCGCTACTTGAACGGTGTCGTCGTGATGCCGTCGCCGGACTTTGAGTAGACGACGAAGAAGTCGCGACTGTCCTGACTGATGTAGCGGCCCGTCGACTGGTCTGGATTGGGGACCAGCATCGTGCCGCCTTCCGCACCGGGCGCTGTGAAGTAATTGAAGGTCGGCCAGAAGGTATTGATATCGAGTTCCATCGCCCGCACGGCACCCATGTGGACCAGAGCGGAGCCCAGCATGCCGATCGACATTTCTGGACCTGCGATGTACATCAAGTTGCCATGCGCGTCGACTCCAATTCCACTACGCCAGACCTGCGCGGCTCCGCCGAGCGTTGCGCCCCAGAGCAGGCGGTCGTCGACATTGGGATTAACCTTGCCGTCGTCGACGAGCAGCGCCAGGTTTTGACGCGCGAGTACGACGTAGGCAGGCGGTTTGGCCGAACCGCGCCACGCAACGATATTGACGTTGCCGTTGACGTTCTGAACCAACGTTGCCTGGTCAGGTTGAAATGGCTCGAAGGTATGCCCGTTGACAGCGAAGCCGCCACCACCGTCCTTGTGCGTGAAACCGCTGTTAAAGACGGCAAGGAGTCGGTTGTACTGGCCAGACGGAACCTGCATGGGGCCGCGGTCTCCACCATCTGGCGGCTCTTCGAGCCCGGGGTAGAGCCCAAGCTGCGTATTCATGTGGTTGATCCAAGCGACGTATGCGACCACGCGCGGGTAGTCGGTACTCGGCCGGAATGTGGTGACGAGGACAGACGGCTTGCCACCCACGTTACGACCAGTGGTGTGCCACACGCCCTCGCCGGCGAGTACTGGCTTAATTAGTGGCTGGATGCGCTTGGGGAGGTAGTACGGCGCCTTTGCGTGCTTCTTCTTTTTCTTCTTCTTTTGCTCCGTCGAGGCAGCGGTCTCCTCAACTGCGGCGCCACCAACGGAAGGGAGAGAGGTGAGGTTTGGCCCACCCTTATCCGGCGCAGTCCACGAGTAGTAGTACTTTTCGGCGCCTGAGACGAACCACTCCATATGGTTCTGCCGGAGCCATTCAATCGAATGAATGCTGATGGGAAGACTCGAGGGGCGTGTCATCTCGCGACCCCAGGAGAAGGCAATCGGGATCAGGAGGATGCCGATCACGATCGCCGCGAGTCGGACTACCCGGCGACGACGCGTCATGCGTTTGGGGCGACGACTCTTGCGGGCGTCATACGTCCTCATCTGCGAGGACTTGCTCGACTCAGGCTTTCCCACTGCGGTCGCAGTGTAAAGGGTGGACGTGAGCCTTTTCTCATTCTTCGACGAGAGCAGTACGCCGGGCGGGTTTCTGAACCTGGAGTCGCCTACCCTTTCCTGATGGCTCTAACCCTCCCAATCGTCTGGAACGACGCGTGTCTACTGCACGCGCCTGGCGCGGAGATCTGGCTGGGGGTGCGAATGCCCGATGATGAGGGTCCCGAGCGCGCGGGCATCATCCGCGACGCACTCGTGGCGCAGGGAGCCACCTTGACGCAGGCCGAGGCGCACCCCGACGACAGCTTGCTCGCGGTTCATAACGCCGACCTTGTCGACTTTCTCCGGACCGCCTGGACCGCGTGGGGCGAGGCGGGGCTGCCGATCGACCCCGGCCAAGACCTCGTCGTGCCGTACTTGTTTCCCACCACGGCGATGCTCGGGGCTGTCACGCCGCATCGCCCGGAGGCGGTCTGGGCGCGGACGGGCTACTACTGCTTCGACACGATGACTCTGATCGCCGAGGGCACGTGGGCTGCCGCGCGGGGTGCGGTCGATGCCACGCTGACGGCCGTCGACCTCGTCCGTGGCGGTGCACCGCTGGCCTATGCGATCACGCGACCACCCGGGCATCACGTCAGCCGTGGCGCGTACGGCGGCTCGTGCTACCTCAACAACGCTGCGATCGCTGTTGAGGCACTGCGGGCAGCCGGGGCTGGACGGGTCGCCCTCATCGACATTGATGCCCACCATGGCAACGGCGCGCAAGAGATCTTCTGGGAGCGCGGCGACGTCTTGACGACCTCGATCCACGTCGATCCTGCCGCGGGGTGGTTTCCGCATGTGATGGGCTGGGCCGACGAGGTCGGTGGCGGGCACGGCGAACACGCCAACCGAAACGTGCCCCTCAGCCCGGGCAGTGGCGACCGCGAGTGGCTGGCGGCGCTCGATCAGTGCCTCGCGGATGCGCAGACGCTCGGTGCGGAGGCGATCGTGCTCGCGCTTGGCGTCGACGCCGCCACGGGCGACCCCAATAGTCCACTCAACGTCACACCTGCGGGCTATCACGAGGCCGGTCGGCGCATTGGTGCGCTCGGGCTCCCAATCGTGGCGGTTCAAGAAGGCGGGTACGATCTTCATACGCTCGGCGGGCTCGTCACCGCGACAATCGTTGGGCTCGAGGAGGGCATGCGCGATGGCTGAGACAAATCCGATGTGGATCGCAACTGACGTCTTTGAGGGCATTCC
>JBAXOM010000076.1:0-9842 GCA_037133215.1 Thermoleophilia bacterium
CCACCAAGGGACTGCGCATCACGATGACGCAGGCCTTCCATTCGAGCAGCATCTCGCCTGCCGACGGTGCCTACGGTGGCGATCCGATTGGCTACGTGATCGAGCTCGAGTCGGGCCAGAGCATCTACATCGCCGGTGACACCGGCGTCTTTGGCGACATGGCCTTGATCGCCGAGATCTACGATCCGGTGATCGCGATCCTGCCGATTGGCGATCTCTTTACCATGGGCCCATTGCAGGCCGCCCACGCGGTGCGACTGCTGGGTGTCAAGCACGTGCTCGGCTCGCACTGGGGTACGTTCGATGCACTCACGGGCACACCCGCTGGGCTGCGCGACGAGATCGCCAACTTGGGTCTTGAGGGTGTCACCGTGCACGAGCTCGCACCCGGCGAATCGCTCTAAGCCGATGACGTTCTCGATCGTTGGCTTCGATCCGGAGACGGGCGACGTTGGGGTCGCGGTGGCCTCGAAGTTTCCAGCGGTCGGTGCTGTCGTACCCTGGCTCGAGGCGGGCGTGGGCGCGGTTGCAACGCAGTCCTTCGTCAACGCGCGGTATGGGCCCGACGGTCTCGATTTGCTGCGCAGTGGTGAGGACCCGACCACGGCCTGCGGCATGTTGACGGCAGCCGACGATCAGCGGGCGGTTCGTCAGCTGGGCATGGTTGATTGCCAAGGCGGTGCCGCCACCTTTACCGGCGATGAGTGTCTCGACTGGGCCGGTGGTGTCGTTGGTACGGGCGTCGCCATTCAGGGCAACATCCTCGCCGGCCCACAGGTTGTTGCTGCGATGGAGGCGGCCTGGCTCGCCACCGCTGGCGCACCTCTCTTGGAGCGTCTGATGGCCGCGTTGCTCGCCGGTGATCGTGCCGGTGGAGATCGCCGAGGCCGGCAATCGGCCTCAGTCCACGTCAAGCGCAAGGGAGCGGGGTATGGTGGTGCGACCGATCAGCTTGTCGACCTCCGCGTCGATGATCACGTCGATCCCGTGCCGGAGTTGCAGCGGCTGATCGACATCCACACGATGCTATTTGGCTCTACACCGGAGTCGGAGTGGGTTGTTGTTGATGAGGCGATTGCCGAAAAAATTCGTGCTGCGCTACGCGCAGAAGGAACCTCCGTCGCCGCCGCTGGGGCCTGGGACGACCTGCTTGAAGCCGCACTGCTCAGCTGGGTCATCAATGAGAACCTAGATGAGCGCTGGTCCAGCGGCAACCGGATCGACCCGGTCGTGTTGGACTACCTGTTGACGATGTAATACCCCTTCACGACCCGCTTGTGACTGTCTATGTCCAAGCTGTCTGATTTTGTTCTGTAACATTGATATCTATGCAAGGGAACAAAATAATGAAGCGTGGCCGTCATCCTCGGAGCGTGATCTACGAACGGGCCTACGACGATCTACAGGCCGTCCTTCATCGGCAGGGAGCGTTGCCTACTCCGATTGTTGCTCGCGCAGCCTGGGAGGAGTTATGGATTGCGGATGCCCACAACTCAACTGCAATCGAAGGTAACACGCTGATTCTGGCGCAGGTACGCGATCTACTCAATGCGCGGGAGACATCTGGCCGACACCCCCTCCGAGAATACTTGGAGGTGCTCGGCTATGCCGCCGCGGCTCGCACGATCATTGACGAGTTGGAGCGTGAACAACGACGTGCGTCAACGCATCCAATAACGCTCACAGACGTACGTCGGCTCCACCAGTTAGCGATGGGTCCGGTTTGGGAGTGGGAGCCTCACCCAGATGCAACGGCTGAAGAAAAACCAGGAGGTTGGCGCCGACACGACATTCGAGCGTTTCCACGAGGGATGCGCCCGCCACCATGGACCGATGTGCCTCAGCGAATGATGGACTGGGTGCGCGTAGCCAACGCAGCTGTCGCCACGCCTGACGTCCTCCTGCCAGAACGCATGGCGATCGTTCACGCGCAGTTCGAACAAATTCATCCCTTCCTCGATGGCAATGGACGGACGGGTCGTCTGCTGCTCAATCTGTTGCTGGTGCGCACTGGCTATCCACCGATTGTCCTCCGTAATCGCCAACGTAAGAGCTATCTTCTCGCGCTGGCAAACGCCGATGCAGGCAATCCGGGCACGTTGGGCGAACTGATCGCGCGGGGCATTATCGATTCCGTCGAGCGGCTGATCATGCCGGCCATTGCGGATCGGGCCGAGCTGCTACCTCTTTCGGCCCTGGCAGATATGCGTGTCAACAGTGCTGCGCTGAAGATGGCTGCTAAACGTGGACGCCTGCGCGCAGTACAGGATGACGCTGGACGCTGGCGATCAACACGGCACGATGTCGATGCGTACCTCGCATCGAAGTACCTCCGAGCTAAATGATCTTTAGAGGCTTCTTGATGCGCGCCAAAGGATCTTGCGTGCGCATGCCATGAAGCCGGTTGGCGAGCTCGCGAATCGCGACCGCCGCGGGAGCGTCCGGGGTGCTGAGCATGAACGGTAGGCCAGTATCGCCGCCCTCACGCAAGGTCGACTCGAGCGGGATCTGTGCGAGGAGGGGCACGTCGAGATGGCTGGCAAGCGACTCGCCGCCACCCGTACCGAACAGGTCGTCGCGCTCGCCACAACAGGGGCAGACGCGATAGGCCATGTTCTCGACGACACCGATGACGCGCATGTTGACCCGCTCGGAGACTGCGGCTGCACGCTCGGCGACACGCTGTGCCGCGGCCTGCGGCGTCGTCACCACGAGCGCCTCCGACTTTGGCAAGAGGCTCCCGAGCGAAATTGCCACATCGCCGGTGCCCGGCGGCATGTCGATTAGCAAGACATCGAGGTCGCCCCAGTGGACGTCCTGGAGAAACTGCTGCATGGCCTTGTGCAGCATCGGTCCGCGCCAGAGCACGGCGCCGCCTTCCTCCATGAAGTACCCGATCGAAATCGTCTTGAGATTATGCGCGACAGGCGGCACGATCATCTTGTCGACCGTCACCGGGCGCTGATGGATGCCGAGCATGCCGGGGACCGAGAAGCCGTAGATGTCGGCATCGATAACGCCAACCTCGAGACCCAGCTGTTGGAAGGCAATCGCGAGGTTGACGGTCATCGAGGACTTGCCAACGCCACCCTTGCCCGAGGCAACGGCAATGACGCGTGTCTTGGGCGAAATTGAGAGCGTGCCAGCAGCGGCCGGCGGGCGGCCGCCACGCAGGCGGGTGGCGAGCGTTGCGCGCTCATCCTCGGACATGCTGGTGAAGTCCACGAGCACGCTCGTCACGCCTTCGATCGAGCCGACCTCGCGCTGGACATCACCATCGATCGTGGCCTTCAACGGGCACCCGGGAATCGTCAGTGCGACGCCAACGGTGACGTGTCCGCCGTCGATCGTGATGGCGCGCACCATCTCGAGCTCGATCAGATCTTTGCGGAGCTCCGGGTCGATCACGCGGGACATCGCGTCGCGGACCTGGGCCTCAGTGATAGCGCTCATCTAGAGCGAAGGCTACCCTAATTCGGCAGAGGGGCCGTCCAGCGTGCGGATCACGAGCCCGTCGAGCGTCTTCGGATAGAAGTACGTGCTCTTCTGTGGCATCGCGGCGCCCGAGCGGGCAACGGCTTCGACTTCGCGCACGCTGGGGGCGCGGAGGATAAAGCCGACGTCACCGCTCTCATCGACCTTCGCGGCTGCGTCGTCGGAGTAGGCGGTGTAGCGAATGCGATACGTCGTGGCAACGACGTCTGCTGGCAGGTCGAGCAGCGGTGCGAGGATGCGCTTCTGCAGCATCACCGCGTCGATGCGCGAGAGGGGCGTCTGGTCATCAAGGTTTGGCTGCGCGTGCACCAGCAACGGTGGCAGGTCTTTGCGGACGAGGCCAAAGACGCCATGGTCGTGGGGGATGGCCGCCATGGCGGCTTCGAGCTGGACGACGCCGTCACCTGCTTCGGTGACGTCGAAGCCCGCCTCGACGAGCAGTGCGGGTAGGCGTTCTTGCAACTCCTCAGCGATACCACTCACGACACGGTGGATGGGAAAGATTACGAGGCCAGGCGACGAGCCATTCGTCAGGTACATCATCATCGCGTTGGCCGAGGAATCTTGTGGAAAGGCGTCGCGATAGGCGAGTGCCGTGGCGTAGCGGTGGTGGCCGTCGGCGATCAGCAGACTCCGGCTCTCAAATACGCTGTGGATGCGATCCTGCATGGCGGGGTCGGTCACGCGCCACATCCTTATGTGGGTGCCATGGTCGTCGGTCAGGTCGATGATTGGCGTCGGCTCAGAGCCTGCGCGCAGAGCAGCGTCGATGTCGTTGTCGGGGTCGTCGTAGGTGACAAGAATTGGCGACGGTTGGGCGTGCGTGGTACGCAAGAGCCGTAGACGGTCTTCGACGATGTTCGGCATCGTACGCTCGTGCGGCAGGATCGTGCCGTCGTGGTGGGGCAGACCAACGAGCGCGATCATGCCGGTGCGCACGCGGCTGACGCCGTCGGGCCCGGTAAACGTTTCCTCTGTCCGGTAGAGGCATGGCACCTCTTCAGGCAGCAATGTCCCGTCCTCGCGCCAGTCGTCGAGCAGTCGCCGCGCGTTTTCGGCGCGGCCAACGTCGGGCAGGATCAGACGCACGACATTGCGGTTGCTACGCGCCACGAGCCGCATGCGATCCGCCATCGTGATCACGTCGTACGGCGGTGCGACGACAGAGAACGCCGGGTGGCGCTTCGGGTCATAGCGCAGCCCGCGAAACGGGCGTACGTCGAGCGGTTCGGTTGGTGTTCCCACAGCGGGCGCATGGTATCGCCGCTTGGTCATCAGCCTCGCCAGACGACATTTTGGGCCCGGGCCCAGAATGTCGTCTGCCAGTCGCCGTTCCGCGTAGACTGACGACATGAGCGCCGAAGCCCGCACCGCTGTTCGCGACCTCGTTGAGGGGCAGTTGGTTGATTCGACGTTTGCCGTTATTCGCAAAGATCGGCGGCGCACCCGCACCGGATCGCCGTATCTGGCACTCGAGCTGGCCGACAAGACAGGGCGCGTACGCGCGACGATCTTTGACGATGCGCCGATTCTCGATGGCCGTTTTGCCGCCGGCGACGTCATTCGCGTACTCGGTAGCGTCGAGGAGTATCGCGGACGACCGCAGATCGTCGTCCGCTCGATCGAGCAGGCCGATGTGCCAGCCGACGCACTCGAATTTACGCCTGGTGCGCGCCGCGACGTCGATGATCTCGAAGGTTTCCTCGAGTTTCTCGCCGACGAGATCGCCGACCCGGCCCTCCGTGATCTGACGCGCGCCGTCCTCAACGATGGCGCATTTCGTGTCCGCTTCCGCTCTGCCCCGATGAGCGTTGAGCAGCACCACGCCTATGCCGGTGGCGCCCTCCAGCACACGGTTGCCGTCGCCACCGCATCCCGTGAACTCTGGCTGTTGCACCCACGCCTCGACGAGTCGGTCGTCTCGGCCGCGAGCCTGCTGTTCGCCGTTGGTGCGGCCGACGCCTTCGTCCAGGGCCCCGTCCTACAGCAGGCCGAAGAGGGCCGTCTGCTCGGGATTCCTCACTTGTCGGTGCGACGTATCGAGCGAGCCGCCGAGCGACTCAACACTCCACGTGAGCGCGTGGTCGCTGTTCTGCACTGCATTGATGGCGATCGTTCGCGTACGCCCGAGGCCGCGTGCGTACACGGTTCCATCGCTCTCGACGCCGCTGTCTCGGTCGCGCTGTCGCAGGCGGCTGGACGCGCAACCGAAGCGCAATAGACTGCGCCTGTGCGCATCGCGCTCGCCCAACTCGATCCAACCGTCGGCGGCCTCGCCGGCAACGCGGCCCTGATTGCCGCGGCGGCTGCCCGTGCCGCCGACCAGGGCGCAGACCTCTTGGTCACGCCCGAGCTCGTGATCAGTGGCTATCCGCCCGAAGACCTCGTGTTGCGACCCGCCTTCGTGGCCGCGTGTCAGGCCACGGTTGAGGAGTTGGCGACCAAGCTGCCGCTGCCTGTTTTGGTTGGCGTGCCGTGGCGTGATGGCGCCGGCATCCGCAACGCGGCCGTCTTGCTCGATGGTGGTCGTGTGGTGGCGCGCTACGACAAGATGGCCCTGCCTAACTACAGCGTCTTCGACGAACAGCGCACCTTTCTGGCCGGCGATGGCCCACTCCTGATCCGCGCAGGCGAGAGCCTTGTTGGCGTCACGATCTGCGAGGACATCTGGGTCGCGGAAGGACCTGCGGATGAGGCCGCGCGCGCCGGGGCCTCGCTCGTGATCAACCTCTCGGCCTCCCCGTACCACCTCGGCAAGGGGCAACAGCGGGACGCCTTGCTGGCCACGTTCGCACGCGAACATGGTTGTGCTGTTGCCTACGCAAATCTGGTCGGTGGGCAGGACGAGCTGGCATTCGATGGCCGCAGTCTCGTTCTCGATGCCGCTGGCGAGCTGATCGCGCGGGGTGCGTACTGCGAGGAAGACCTCGTTATCTGCGACATCGAACTCGCGCCAGCGACGTCCTCCACGCTCGCCCCGGCAGCGGAGATCACGGTGCACACACCCACGACACCGCGCGAGTCGACGATTGCGCCCCTGCCGGGTGATGAGTCTGCCGAGTTGTGGGCCGCATTGACGCTGGGCTTGCGCGACTACGTCGAGAAGAATGGTTTCAATGGCGTGCTGCTCGGCGTGTCGGGCGGCATTGATTCGGCGCTTGTCGCTGCGTTGAGTGTGGCTGCGTTGGGTGCAGAACGTGTGCATGGCGTGTCGATGCCGACGAGGTTTAACGTCGCAGAGACGCGGTCGGATGCGCAGGTCGTGGCCGAGAATCTCGGGATCGATTTTCGCGAGTTGCCAATCGAGGATCTCCGTCTCAATTTCCACGAGTCGTTGCCCGAGCTGGAGGGGTTGGCGGCAGAGAATCTGCAGGCCCGGATCCGTGGTGTGCTCTTGATGGCGCTCTCGAATCAGCACGGCTGGTTGGTGTTGACGACGGGCAATAAGAGCGAGGTCGCGACGGGCTATTCGACGCTCTACGGCGATTCGGTGGGTGGGTTTGCGCCGATCAAGGATGTGCCCAAGACGTTGGTGCATGCGTTGTCGCGGCACGTCAACGCGGTGGCGGGGCGCGAGGTCATCCCGGTCTCGACGATCGAGCGCCCGCCGACGGCAGAGTTGCGTGACGACCAGCGAGACGACCAGTCGTTGCCGCCGTACGACGTGCTCGATCCGGTCTTGCATGCGTACATCGAGGAGCGCCTGTCTCCGGCGGAGATCGCGGCGGCCGGCTTGGTCGACCTGGCGACTGCAACGCGGATTGCTGGTCTGGTTGATCGTGCGGAGTACAAGCGGCGCCAGTCTGCGCCGGGGTTGAAGGTTCACCCGATCGCGTTCGGTCGCGATCGTCGAATGCCAATTACTAATCGTTTCTCGTAGGAGCTCGCATGCTGATTCATCACACCCAAGACCCGCAGTGGATGGCCGACGCGTATGTCGTCGCCAAGGAGCGGGGTGGCCCCGCGATCTGGATCGATTGCAACGGCGCCCACGACGACCTGCATGCCTTCGTCGCCGAGAACGAGTTGACGATCGAGGGTGTCATTCTCACGCACCATCACGTCGACCACATCTACGGACTCGATGAGGTGCTGGAGCAGTACGGCGTCGATGTTGGCGCGAGTGCTCGCGCGATCGAGCTGATTGGCGAGGACGGTCACTTCACCGGCGAGATCGCCCACACACTCGCCGAGGGCGGCACGTTCGAATTGGCGGGCCTTCAGGTGCAGGCAATCCCGACTCCCGGCCACGCCGGCGGCCACCTCTCGTATCTGATCGATGGCACCGACGTCTTTACCGGCGACGTGCTGTTCAATGGCACCGTTGGCGGTACACGTGCCCCGGGCCATACGGATCTCGCCGACCTGCAGGCCTCGCTCGGTCGTCTGCTCGACCTCGACGACGCGGTCGTCGTGCACCCGGGCCACACGCTCGCAACGACGATTGGTGCCGAGCGCGCGTCGAACCCGTTCGTCCGCTACTTCCGCGGCGAGGATGCCTCGCTCGACGAGCCCGTCACCGCCTGGGGTAACCCGGCCACGCTGCTGGTCTGGGGACCCGACTACGACGGCGGCCACAAGGCGCTGGTGCGCTGGGCCGACGGCTCCGAGGACATCGTGGGCGGCTCGAAGGTCGAGCGGAACTAGCCCCGCCCGGTCGCGCGGTCGCGCGACGTCAGCCGGGTGGCTTGGCCTGAGTCAGCGTTCGTTGCGGCGCGCACTCGTCGGCGGCGATTGGGATGTTATCCGGTGACGTTGCTGGGTGTGGTTGTCGGGGTGTGTGCCTTGGCGGGTGTGCGGGCGAGACGGATGGTTTTGGTTGAGGCCATGGGGGTGCCGCTGGTGGGTGTGAAAGTGGTGGCGAGTGTCACGGTGATTGCGTGTTGGGTTCGTGCGCGCTTGGCGGCGCTGGTGAGGCGGCAGGTGATGGTGGTGGTGCCGGCTTCGGTGATGGTTTTGGTGGTGGTGCAGACGGTCACGCTGGTGGCGCGCAGGTGGCTGCGCGTGCCCGAGCTCGTACCGGTTTGGCGGACGACGCCGGGGCCGGGTGCATCGAAGGTCGTGGTGATGGTCGAGGTGGTGGCGGCGGCGGCCTTGCTGGCGAGGGGCAGCACCGTGGGGGAACTCGTGGCGCTCGCGGGTGCCGCAGGTGACTGCGGCGCTGGTGCCGGCGGCGTGGGTGCTGCGGCGGGTGTGACCTGGTTGGACGGGTCGGACGCGTCAGACGTGACGGCGGGTGTCGTGGTGTGGGTGGCGGCGGTGAAGGCGTAGGGGGTGCCGCTGGCGAGGCCGGTGACGGTGCAGCTGCCGGTGGGGCCAGTGATCTCGCACGTCTTGTCGGGGTTCGAGACGGCCTTCACGGTGTAGGACGTTGGCGTAGGTCCGTAGGCTGGCGGTGCGGCGACGGTGATCGTGGCGGAGGCCGTGCCGGCCACTGCGGTCGGCGCGGCAGGCGGAAGCAGGAAGTACGCCTGGTGTATGCCCAGGAAGGTCTGGTCGATCGGGGGCCAGAGCGCTGCGTTTGCGAAGCGGTACACCGTGTTTTCTCCGCTACTCCACGAGAAAGCCTGATCGCCAACGAGCGGGAGGTTGCCGACAAAGCGAACACTGCTCAGGTGACTCTCGGCGAACGCGCCTGCTGCGATGGACGTGACGTTAGCGGGGATTGTGATGCTGGTGAAGCCCGCCCCTCTGAACACATTCGCGGCAATGGTGATGAAGTTGGGATTGGTCGGGAGGGTGACGCGGGTGAGGTTGGCGGTGTACGCGAACGCCCACGCGCCGATGCTGGTCACGCTGTTGGGGATGACGATGCTGGTGAGGTTTGGCATCAGTAGAAACGCGCCGGCGCTGATGCTCGTGATGCTGTTGGGGATGGTGATGGTGGTGAGGGCCGAGCCTCTGAATGCTTGTTCACCGATCGCCGTGACCGGGTGACCATTGATCGTCGCGGGCACCGTGACGTCGGCGGGAAGAGCAACGGTGTAGCCGGTGATGGTCACGGCTGTGCCGTTGTCGCTCCATTTCAGACCGCCTGTGGTGCCTGTCGTGTCGGCGAGCGCTGGGCCTGCGAGGCAGAGCCCCGCGAGCACGATGCTGGTTGCGAGGAGGAAGCGGCGGGCGCGCCCGAGGATCGGGTTCGTGGCCTTGGGCGACATTCGTGGCGTCGTGGCGAGCGGTGCGACATGGCGCTCCAGCGAGAGGACTGTTCTAAGATCTGCACGGTGCGTCATGTTTCGCAACCATAGCAACTATTCAGAACTACGCAAGAGAAGCTGCATGAAACCGTCGAATTCTGGAACTCTCGGTGCTGTGCCCCATCCTCTAGGATCACGCTGTGCCTGACG
>JBAXOM010000077.1:0-9770 GCA_037133215.1 Thermoleophilia bacterium
TGGTCGTACCTGATGTCACATAAGGGTCTGACCCCTTCGTGACATGACACCTTCGCGACACCCGGCGTCACGCCCCGCGCGTGTTCCAGCGCAGAACGACCGGTGTCTCGCGTTCCCACCCGAGCAGCGAGACGGTGGCGGTGTCAAGGCGAAAGAAGCGACCAGCATTCGGATCGAGTCCGAGCCAGCGCGCGGCCAGTACGCGTAGGACGTGGCCGTGGGCGACCACGAGCGTCGTGCCCTCGGTAGCGCGCGCCGTGGCGATCACCCGATCCACGCGGGCAGCGACGTCAGCGGCGGTCTCGCCGTTCGGGCAGGGCTGTGACCAAACGGTCCAGTTCGGCACGGTCTCGCGGATCTCGACCGTCGTAATGCCCTCGTAGATCCCGTAGTCCCATTCCATCAGGTCGGGATCAATCGTCGCGGGCTGACTGAGGTTGAGCAGCTCACAGGTATCGCGTGCTCGCGTCAGCGGACTCGTGCGCACGTGGTCGATCTCGAGTGCCTGAACAAGTGGGGCAGCTGCACGCGCCTCCTCGCGACCCTGATCGGTCAGAGGGATGTCGGTGCGTCCCGTGTGACGCCCGTTCAGACTCCATTCGGTCTGTCCGTGACGAACGAGGGCAATCTGCGAGTCGCGGGTCATGGCGCGGATACTGGCACATCAGGACCCGGATTACATTCAGCGCCGCGGCAGCAAGGAATCGTGGATAACGGTGGGTATACTCAGATGACCGCTCAGAGACGTGGTTCGTTGAGTCACGTCGCTGCTCGAATTGCTCTGTGGAGACGCCAACGCCACCACCCGACGACGCCGTCGAATCTGTGACGCCTGAAGATCCGGCGATTGCGGCGCCCGCTATGGGAGAGACAGATGCTGCTGTCTTAGCGGCGAATGCGGCGAAGGCGGCTGTGGCACTGCCGGCCAAGCCCGTGATGAACGTTCATCGTGCGGATAGCGCGCCGCCACCGCCCACTGAGCCACCGGTTACGGCAGCCGGCCGGAATGGTGGCGGCACACTCGGTCCGATGAAGGTCTACAGCACCGATTCCAAACGTCCTCGTCGTCGCTGGCCTAAGGTCGTAGGAATTGTCGCCGGGGTGCTGCTCGTGCTTGCGCTTGCCGGTGGTGGTTATGCGTACTGGTATCTGCAAGACACGCTGACGGCGATTACGCAGACGTCGGACAAGGAGCAGCAGGTGGCGCAGGAAGGTCTTGCTGTTGCGCTTCCGAACCAACCGATTACAGCGCTCGTGATCGGTGAGGACCGCCGGCCCGGAGAGGGCCCTGGTCGCTCCGACACGATGATGATGGTGCGGATCGATCCCCGTACGAAGTCGATCGCGATGATGTCATTCCCGCGCGACCTCGTCGTCAACGTACCCGGGTACGGTCGCCGGCCGATCAACGAGGCCTACGAGCTCGGGCAGGAACCGTTGGCGCTGGCCACGGTCAAGGAGCTCACCGGCCTGCAGATTAACTATCTCGTGCCCCTCGACTTTAGGGCGTTTCAACGGATCGTCGGCACGTTCGGTGGCGTCTGGCTGCCGGTCGATCGTCGCTACTACAACAACAACGATGGGACAGCGGCCCACGACTACATGTCGATCAATATTCAGCCGGGATATCAGCTCGTCACCGGTGTCAACTCGTTGGCGTTCGCCCGCTATCGTCACACCGACTCTGACCTGATCCGGATGGCACGCCAGCAGACGTTCGTCCGCGAATTTAAGAAGCGTGTCGACCGTTGGGGCTTAGCGACGCGCCTGATCGAATTGATTTCGATCATGCGGGATAACCTCAAGGTGCTCGGTTCGAATAAGCAACCCATCGATGCGCGAACCCTGCTCGACTACGGCCGTCTGATCGCGAGCATTCCTCGTGGCAATACGTTTCAGGTACGACTCGACGACATCTCGAGTTCAACCACGAACCCCGGCAAGCTCGAGGCCTCGCCGCAGGCCGTGCAGACAGCGGTCAATAAATTTCTCAATCCCGATATGCAGTCGGGTCAGGCAATCGCGAGCCGCGATATTGGCAAGGACGCCAAGGCCAAGGTCGTCAAGCCCACGTTTGATCCAGCGAAGATCGGTGTTGAGGTTCGTAACGGCAACGGCACACCGGCTGCGGCGGCCGATGCCTCCTGGCAACTTGTCGAGAGTGGCTGGAAGCTCGCCCATAGTGCTGGCGACTCGCTCGTTGAGTATCTCCACACCACCGTGTACTACGACGGCTCCGTGACCGGCGCCAAGGATGCAGCAACAGCGATTGGCGATGCCTTCGGGAGTGATTCCGAGGTCAAGTCGCTCAATGCCGCTTCGATTGCCGAGATGCAGCAGAACGGTATTCACATCAAGGAGCCTGTTGTCGTCGTAATCGGGAAGACGTACACGGGCGATCTCGCGCCACCGAAGGTGGCTGTGCTGCCAGCGAAGGAAGAGGCACAGATCAATCGCGATCCGACCCGCGATATCCAGATGTGGCGCGATGCGCAGCGCAAGGCGGGGATTCCGCTGATGATGCCGACCGTCATCTACGCCGGTGCTCAGACACGAGACCCGTTGTTCTCGAGCCAACCACCGGCGCGCGTCTACAAGACCGATGGGCACAAAGCGGTCTACGTGACGTACTCAGCCGACTCCTACGATCAGGTCTTCGGCGTTCAGGCGATCCAATGGGATGCGCCACCCATTCTCGATGGCCCGACGGCTACACGTGTCTACAAGGGGCGGACGCTGCTGCTTTACTTCAACGGTGCTTCGCTGCAACGTGTCGGGTGGAAGCAAAATGGCATCAGCTACTGGTTGGAGAACTCGTTGACTGGGCGTATTCCGAATTCCGCGATGATTGCGATGGCGAAGAGTTTTAAACCGGTGACGCGGTGAGCACACGCGAGACCGTCGGCGTGATCGGCGTCGGCTACGTCGGGCTCGTCACGGCAGCCTGTCTAGCTGAGCTTGGTCATCACGTCGTCTGCCGCGATATCGCGCCCGAGCGTGTTGCCATGTTGCAGCGCGGCGAAGTACCGATCCACGAGCCCGGCGTGCCCGAACTGCTGCAACGCAACGCTGAGCGCCTGACCTTTACGCTCGACATGGAGGACGTGTTTCGAGACGCACGGATTGCGATCATCTGTGTCGACACCCCGCCGACCGCCTCCGGAGACGCCGACCTTTCGCGCGTCGAGGCCGTAATTGATGCGCTGCCAGCGAGTGCCGAGGGCGCCGTCCTGGTGATGAAGTCAACCGTGCCGGTTGGAACCGGCAATCGTGTGCGCTCCGAGCTCGATGCGCGGGGTCGCGAAGACGTTGGCTACGTCTCGAACCCCGAGTTTCTGCGCGAGGGTTCTGCAGTCGCCGATTTTCGTCAACCTGATCGCGTTGTGGTCGGCGGTGACCGGCCCGACGATGTCGAACGTGTGGCGCGGCTCTACCAGGACCTCAACGCACCAATCCTCACGACGGACACGGCCTCGGCCGAGATGATCAAGCTCGCTTCGAACGCGTTTTTGGCGACCAAGATTTCGTTTGTCAACGAGATCGCTAACGTCTGTGAGCGCGTCGGCGCAGACGTTGAGGAGGTCGCGCGTGGGATGGGGATGGACTCGCGCATTGGCCAGAGCTTCCTACGACCGGGTATTGGCTATGGCGGTAGCTGCTTCCCGAAGGACGTCACTGCTCTCAAGCAGCTAGCGGGTAACACGGGCTATTCGTTTCAATTGTTGGCCAGCGTGATTGAGGTCAACGAACTGCAAAAGCGTCGAGTGATCGGCAAACTCCAAGATCGGCTTGGCTCGTTGCGTGAGTGCCGGATCTGCCTGCTCGGCCTGGCCTTCAAGCCGCACACCGACGACATGCGCGAGGCTTCGAGCATCGTGCTTGCCTCGCGTCTGATCGCCGAGGGTGCCAGCGTCGTTGCCTTCGATCCCGTTGCTGCCGAACGTGCGCGCGGCGTGTTGCCCGCGTCTGTCGAGATCGCGGATTCGATGCTGGCCGCAGTCACGAACGCGGACGCTGTGGTGATCGTGACGGAGTGGCCCGAATTTCGAGCGGTGCTGTCTCCCGAGGTCCACGCTGCGATGCGCGGGACCCTGATCGTCGACGGTCGCAATCTGCTCGATCCCAACGAGGCCGTTGCTGGTGGCTTCACGTATGTGCCGATTGGTCGTGCGGAGCGCGACCCGGAGCGCGAGCTGCACCAGGCGTGATTGCGGTCGTGCTGGTTGGGGGCGAGGGGACACGTCTGCGTCCTCTGACGCTTGACGAACCGAAGCCCGTCTTGCCGATCGGTGGCATTCCGTTTCTTTCACTTTTGCTCGATCGTCTCGCCGCCGCTGGCGTCACCCGCGTGGTCTTCTCGTGCGGCTATCTCCCCGAGCGCCTCCGAGCTGGCATCGGGACGCCACCACCGGGCGTCCAAGTGGAGGTCGTCGTTGAGGACGAACCGCTCGGGACTGCTGGTGCAATTCGTTTTGCGGCCGCTGGTCGTGTTGATGGACCGTTCTTGGCCCTCAACGGCGACGTCTTGGGCGATGCCGATTTTAGTGCCCTCGTACGTGCTCACGCGGATGCTGGTGCGACGGCGGCGATTGGGCTCACGCCGGTCGACGACCCAACACGGTTTGGCGTCGTGGTCTGTGACGAGTCGGGCAATGTCGAGCGCTTCGTCGAGAAGCCGCCGAATGCGGATGGGCTCGGCCCGGCGCCTTGGTGGGTCAATGCGGGCGCGTACGTGCTCGATCCATCTGTACTCGATCTGATCCCGGCGGATCAGATGGTGTCGATCGAGCGCGAGGTCTTTCCGCTGCTCGTTGGCAAGGGTCTGATCGCCTGTCAGGCCGAGGGGTATTGGCGCGACATTGGCACGCTCGAGAGTTATCTGGCCGCGAATGCTGATGCAATTGGCGGGCAGCTTCACACCCGTATTGGCGGCTCGCCGACCGCGCTTTTGGTCGACCCGACAGCGTCGGTCGCAACCGATGCCCAACTCATCGCACCCGTACTGATTGGTGCCGGCGCCGAGGTTGCAGCGGGTGCGACGATTGGACCCGATGCCGTAATCGGTGCGGGCAGTCGCATCGGTCCGGGCAGCATCGTGCGGAGTGCCGTCGTGCTTGACGCAGTTGAGATTGGAGCCGAGGTAACGATCGAGCGCAGCGTGGTGGGTCGTGGCGCAACGGTGGGTGAACGCTCGTCGCTGCTTGACTCGGCGCTCGGTACCGGCCAGATTGTCGGTGCAGACCAGACACTGACCGACGAGCGGAGACCGAGCTGATGGCACCAGAGACGATGTTGGAGCAGGCGCTCGACTTTCCGCGCCAACTCGTGAGTGGTCTAGCCGCGGCCGAGGTGGCTGGCATTCCATCGGGCAAGCCGCAGGCGGTAGCGCTCTGCGGACTCGGTGGCTCTGCTGCGGGTGGACGCCTTCTAGCTGCGCTGTTTGCCGATCACCTTGCGGTTCCCGTCGTGCCGGTCGATTCGACAAGCCTGCCCGGTTGGATTGGTGCGGACACGCTCGTCGTCTGCACCTCCTATTCCGGTGCAACCGCAGAAACGCTTGGCTGGTGGGAGCAGGCTGGACAGCGCGGCGCCCAGCGCATCGCCGTCACGGCTGGCGGTGCCTTGGCTGGTCGCGCCAGCGAGGGAGGCGCTCCGTGCGTGGTGGTGGAGGCTGGGTTTCAACCCCGAGGTGCACTCGGCCTGCTGTTGGGTGCCTTGGTTGGTGCGCTAGACGCCGCCGGCGTTGCGCCGGGTACGGCTGCATTGCTGGCTGCTGCGATTCCGAGCACCGCGCGTGTGGTCGAGGCCGAGCGGGCAAACGCCGTTACGGCCAAGGCTGAGGCCGCACAGCTCGCGGGACAGATCGTTGTGTTCTACGGGTCTGCTGCACGCGCCGCCGCTGCCGTACGGCTGAAGAACCAGGTCAACGAGAACGCCAAGGCCACGGCCTTTGCCGGCGCACTGCCCGAGATGGCACATAACGAAGTGCTTGGCTGGATGGGAAGTAACCGCCACGACTTCCCGGCCGCTGCGGTGTTCCTCCGCGACGTTGCCGAGCCGGCTGCCGCGGCAGATCTCCATAACCGGATTTTCGCCTTGGTCGCGAGTGATCGCCCAACGGTGCTCGAATGGCATGGTGCGGGGGAGAGTGAGCTCGAGCGCACGCTCGCGTTGCTGATTCACGGCGACGTCGTCTCCTGCCATCTCGCCGAGTGTGAGGGTGTTGAGGCGCTCGACATCGCGCGCCTGACGGGTCTCAAGGCTGCTCCTGCGGAGTAGCGTACGATCTGTGCTTGAGCTCACGTGCAAGGACGTGTTCGGCTGATGCCCAGCGTTGACCATGACATCAAGGATCTCGCGCTCGCCGAGCAGGGCTCTCGCCTGATCGAGTGGGCCGATCGCGACATGCCCGTGCTGCGCGAAATTCGCACGCGCTTCGAACAGGAGCAGCCGTTCCAAGGTATTCGTATTAGCGCCTGTCTCCATGTCACCACCGAGACGGCCAACCTGATGCGTGCGCTCAAGGCGGGTGGCGCGGAGGTCGTTCTCTGCGCGTCGAATCCTCTCTCGACGCAAGACGAGGTAGCCGCCGCACTCGTTGCGGAGTACGACATCGCTGTCTATGCCATCACGGGTGAGGACGAGGCCACGTATTACCGACATATCGTGGCCGCCGTCGATCATCGCCCGCACCTAACGGTAGATGACGGCGCAGACCTGATCGGCCTGATCCACTCGGCGCGTCGCGAACTGCTCGATTCGGTGATCGCAGGACTCGAGGAGACCACCACAGGCGTGATTCGTCTCCGCGCGATGGAACGCGACGGTGTGCTTGGTTTTCCGATCATCGCGGTCAACGAGGCGCAGTCGAAGCACCTCTTCGACAATCGCTACGGCACCGGCCAGTCGGCCGTTGATGGCATCCTGCGCGCCACGAACACCCTCTTGGCTGGCAGCACGTTCGTCGTGGCAGGTTACGGCTGGTGTGGTCGCGGAGTTGCCGAGCGTGCGCGCGGCATGGGCTCACACGTGATCGTGCTCGAAGTAGATCCGTTGCGTGCACTCCAAGCTGCCATGGATGGGTTTCGTGTGATGACCGCGGAGCAGGCGGCCCCGCTCGGCGACATCTTCTGCACCGCAACCGGCGGCAAGCAGGTCTTGCGAAGCGAGCACTTTGACCAGATGAAGGACGGCGCGATCATTGCCAACGCGGGCCATTTCAACGTCGAAATTGACCTGCCGGCGCTCCGCGAGCAGGCAGTGTCGTCGACAACGCCGCGTCCGTTCGTCGAGCAGTTCGTGCTTCCGAGTGGGAATCACCTCAACCTCCTGGCCGACGGCCGGTTGATCAATCTTGTCGCGGCCGAGGGGCACCCAGCGTCGGTGATGGATATGAGTTTTGCCAATCAGGCCCTGTCGGCCGAGTACGCCGTCAAGCAGGCCGGGACACTCGAGAACCGTGTCTACGTCGTACCTCCCGAGATCGACGTCGAGATCGCGCGCCTGAAGCTCAACGCACTGGGTATTGCCATTGACGTACTGACCGAGGAACAGCAGCGCTATCTCCAGAGCTGGTCGGAGGGCACCTGAGTGGGAGACGCGGCGTGATTGCGCCGACCGACATCATTCGGCTTGAGGCGCGGGGGGTGGTGATCCTCGATCAGACGCGATTGCCGAGCGAACGTGTCGAGCGAGAGTGTGCGACGGTGTCCGAACTCGTGGACGCAATTCGCGAGCTTGCCGTGCGCGGGGCGCCCGCACTCGGCATCGCAGGCGCCATGGGTGTCGCGCTGGCTGCGAGCCAGGCCCCCGACGAGCCAGTGCTGTTTCAACGTGCCGTGTTGGCGGAGGCAGCGACCCTCGCTGCTTCTCGCCCGACTGCGATCAACCTCTCGGTGGGTGTGCAGGCCGCACTCGAGGCCGTCACGGGACTCTGGGCGACGCCAGCGGTGGCCCGCAGCGCGTTGGCAGAGGCGGCGATCGCGTTCCACCGTGCCGAGGTTCAGCGGTGTGAGGAGATTGGTCGTCACGGCGCCACACTATTTACCGCGAATGCTCGGATCTGCACGATCTGCAATGCCGGTGCACTCGCGACGGGTGGGTACGGAACCGCACTCGGCGTGATTCGGCACTTGCACGACGCTGGGCTTTCGCCGTCCGTGTGGGTACCTGAGACACGACCGCTGTTACAGGGTGCGAGGCTGACTGCGTGGGAGCTCGCTCAGGATGGCATTGCCCACCACGTCATCCCAGACGGAGCGATTGCCAGTCGTTTCGGACTAGGTCTGATCGACGGCGTTGTCGTCGGTGCCGATCGGATTGCTGCCAATGGTGATACAGCGAACAAGGTTGGTACCTATGGCCTCGCGATCATGGCGCGGCATCACGGCATCCCGTTCTACGTCGCGGCGCCTCATACGACGATCGATCCGAGCACATCGACAGGCGCAGAGATTCCGATTGAGGAGCGCCCGCGTGCTGAGGTGGCGGGAGTTGCCGGGCGCCTGACGGTGGGAGACGAGAGTCCCGTTATTAATCCGGCCTTCGACGTCACACCTGCAGCACTGATCGACGCGATCATCACCGAAGACGGTGTGCTTCGGGCGCCGTTCGATTTCTCTGCGTGACAGTCCGCGCGGACGGTGTGCGACGAGTGCCCGCGACGATGGTGCGATGGATCTCGTTCGCCTGCTCGCCGATCAACGCTGTGCGAGTTGTGGTGTGCGGGGCGCAATTATCTGCCGGCTCTGCCGTGGCTCCCTACCGTGGCTTGAGGGGCCACTATGCCCGCGGTGTGGAGAGCCGGAGCCGCGGGCGGTTATTCGCTGTCCTGTCTGCTACCGGTTAGGGAGTGCGGTTGGGGCAGTGCGCTCAGCAATTGCCCTTGCTGGTGTGGGTAACGACCTCATGCGCTGTTGGAAGGATGGTGCGCGTGGCCCGGTTGCCGAGCTTGCGGCCGCCTGCGTTGTTGCGGCCGTACCCCGGCCTATAGGCGATCTGATCGTGCCGATTCCCGGCGCGCGCAGTCGCGTCGCCTGGCGTGGTATCGACGGTCCCTGCGATCTGGCTCGCATGCTGGCCCGCCGCTGGCATCTTCCCGTGCGAACCGATCTGCTCGAGCGGGTGCATGAGCGCCCCCAGCGAGGACTCTCGGCGACCCAGCGCCAGCACAACGCGGCGGGCGCATTTGCGGCCCGCGGCACGGTCACGGGGAGAGTCGTCTTGGTGGATGACGTGATGACGACGGGTGCAACGCTGCGAGCCGGTGTGCGGCGGCTGCGGCAGGCCGGTGCTGAGCGGGTCGACGTCGTCACGTTTGCCCGGGTTGTCACAAGGTTGTAGCGATCAAAAATTGCTCTTCCCACGCTGTCATTCGAGGAGTATGGTGAGTTCACTGTCACACGAGGAGGTGTCCCAATGGATGTTCGGGTGCACGCACGACACGTCGCTATTCCGCCCGATTTGAGGGCGATGGCCGAGCAAAAGCTCGAGGCCATAGCGCGACTCCTACCGCCAGACGCAACGGCGGACGTAGAGTTCTCGGAGGAGCGCAATCCGCGTATCGCGGCATCGCATATCGCGGAGATCACGATCATTGTGCGAGGCAAAGTGATTCGTGCCCGCGCAGCGGAATCCGAGTTTCGTGAAGCGATGATTCACGCCGTTCGCAACGTGCGGCAGGAGGCCTCTGACCTTCATCATCGTCGTCGCTCGCATCCCCATCGGGGATTCAAAACGGCCTAGGTAAAAGGGTCAGACCCTTTTGTGCG
>JBAXOM010000078.1:0-9721 GCA_037133215.1 Thermoleophilia bacterium
ACCAAATGTCCAGATAGGGTCTGACCCCTTCTGGACATCGACCAGCGTGTGCGTCTATCAAATGTCCAGATAGGGTCTGACCCCTTCTGGACATTGGCGACGCTAGGCGCCGTGACACTTCTTGAACTTACGGCCCGAGCCGCAGGGGCAGGGATCGTTGCGGCCGACCTTGGTGCCACCAAATTGGGCGCCAAGGTTGGGGAGAGCCTCGGTCGGAGTGGTGATTGCTCCGACTTCTGTCGCCGAACGCACCTGTTCGAGCTCGCGGACGTCCTCGTTATCGAGTGTCAAGACGGTCTCGACGGGATCGGGGTTGGCAACGGCTCGAGGCGGATCGCCCGCGACGAGGCCAAGGCCCTCCAAGAGCGCAATCGCCTCCTCCGCATCGAGATCGGATGGCAGCACAGGTACATCAATGCGCGATGGTGCGACGAGGCGGAACCGTTCCCACTCCATCAGTGCCAGTGGGTCTTGGGTGTCGCTGAGCGCCGCGAAGGCCTTGCGGCGTCGCGTGTCTGACCCATCGAGTGTGGTGAGGATGCCCTCGAGCGACGACGGCAACCAGTGCTTCCAGCCGAGCTCCATCGCTGCAGCCTAGCGCCGTCGGGTACGCTCCCGACTCGAGCAGGAGAACACGATGGATCTTGATGATGCACGACTCGCGGAGCTGTTTGACGGCGTGGAGGCATTGCGCGGCGCGCGCACGGTGACACCTCTCGCCGGCGGCCTGACAAACCACAACTTCAAGATCGATACCGATACGGGTTCCTTCGTCGTGCGAATCTCGGATCCCGACACCGGGTTGCTGGCGATCGACCGGGACAACGAGCACGTCAACTCCGTCGCCGCAGCTGCGGCCGGCGTTGGTGCCGAGGTCGTCGATTTCGTGCCAGACAACTGCATGCTCGTGCTCGAGTTCCTTGAGGACACCGAGACGATGTCGCGGGAAACGATGCAGCGTGGCGATCGACTCGACTTCGCAGCTGCTGCGATTCGCCAGTTGCATCAGGGACCTGCGTTTCGCGACCCCTTTGACATGTTCGCCATCCAGCGCGGCTACCGCGAGGTCTGCCGCGAGCGGGGCTTCGTGCTGCCCGACCGATACGACGAGTTCGAGCCCAAGGTACGCCGCCTGGAGCAGGCCATGCGACTCAACCCCGAGGCGCTCGTGCCGTGCAACAACGATCTCCTGGCCGAGAACTTTCTCTGGGACGGCACGCGCTTTCGCCTGATCGACTGGGAGTACTCCGGAATGAACGAGGCGTCGTTCGAACTTGGCAACGTCTGGAGCGAGTCCGACCTCTCGCTGACGCAGCTTGAGGAACTCGTCGCGGCCTATTGGGGCGAGGCGACACCCGCCAAGATTGCCCGGGCCCGCATGTGGGGCCTGATGTCGAAGTACGGCTGGACGCTGTGGGGCGTCATCCAGCACAACCTCTCCGATATCGACTTCGACTTCTGGGAGTGGCTGATGGACAAGCACGATCGCGCCACGCTCGAGTTTGACGGAGTCGACTTTGATCGCCTCGTCGCGGACATCGAGAGTGATGTCGTCTAAACCGCTTCTCTTGGTCCGCTATCGCCTCGCCGGCGGGCTGATGGACGAGGTGCTCGAGCGATGTGACGTGCGCTTCCTCGACGGTCCCGTCTTGCCACCGACGTCGCCGGAAGATCTCGCGCGAACGTGGGGGATCTGGACGTTTGGTGAGCAGATCGATGACGACCTGCTCGATCGCATGCCCGCACTGAGGTGTGTCGTCAACTTTGGCGTTGGCGTCGACGGCATTGATCGAGAGTGCCTCGAGCGTCGGGGCGTCGTCTTCGCCTGGCCGATCGGTGCCAACGCTGAGGCCGTCGCCGACCACGCGATGGCGCTGCTGCTTGCCGTCACACACCGCATCGTCGAGAACGACGCGCTCATCCGGCGAGGCGACTGGGAGACCGACAGCTACCTGCCACTGATGGCGGGCGATATCTACGGCAAGCGACTTGGCGTGATTGGGCTCGGCTCAATCGGCCAAGCCTTCGTGCGGCGCGCGCACGGGTTTGCGATGGACGTGCGTTACGCAACACCACGGCGCCTCGCGCCCGAGCGTGAAGCCGAGCTTGGTATCGAGCACAGCGAACTCGACGACCTGCTCTCTTGGGCCGATGTGATCAGCCTGCATTGCCCGTTGACCGATGAGACGCGTGGGCTACTGACGCGCGAACGGATTGGGCTCCTGCGTCCGGAAGCGGTCGTAATCAACACGGCGCGCGGCGGCGTGATCGACCAAGACGCGCTGATCGAGGCACTCGTCGAACGGCGGATCGCCGGTGCGGGACTCGACGTCTTCAGCGATGAACCGCGCGTACCGCTCGCCCTGCGCGAACTGCAGAACGTCGTCCTAACACCGCACATCGCGGATGCCACACCGGGTGCCGAGGCGGCACTGATCGCACACTGTGCGGGTGTTGTGCTGGACGTCCTGAACGCGACGACTTAAAGCAGTTCAGGCGGGTCTTCCAGGAGCCCGAGCCGACCTGCGAGCCACCCAGCCGTCGTTGCCTGTAGGAGTAGCGTCACGACGACCGCAAAGGTAACGAGCGCGAGGACGATGTCTGCGCCGGCGACGTGCTCGCTGACCAACAGGCTCGCAACCGAGATTGGCACGACACCGGTCTCGCGGCACCACGAGATGAACGTCTTTTCCTGGCGTGTCCACGCCCCTCGCCGGTCGGCGGTAAGACACGCGAAGACGGTGACGGGACGCGCAATGAGGACGAAGACCGCCATCACCGCGAGTCCAGGGAAGAGGTACTGGCGCAGCAGGTCAAGGTTGAGATTGATGCCAACCACGACGAAGATCGCGAGCATGACGATGTCGGCCGTCTGGGTCGTAAAGATCTCGAGTTGGCGCTCCTGCTCGTGGTCGTGATCAACCCGCAGCAGATCCTTATTACTGACGATCAGTCCAGCAATAAATGCCGCGAGGTACGGCGAACCGCCCGCGACTTCGCTGAAGGAATACGAGAGCGCCAGCAACGCAAGCAGCGTCGCGGCTGGCAAGGCCCGCAGGACGCCGAAG
The DNA here is from genome assembly GCA_037133215.1 of Thermoleophilia bacterium. Taxonomy (GTDB): domain Bacteria; phylum Actinomycetota; class Thermoleophilia; order Gaiellales; family F1-60-MAGs149; genus F1-60-MAGs149. The sequence continues at coordinate 3,069 of JBAXOM010000078.1, forward strand.
CGGTGAGTTGAGAGGAGAATCGCCATCAGCACACCCGCGACGATTCCGATGGCTACACCGATGCCGATGCTCGTCAGAAAATCGATCGCTGGCGTGTAGCTCATATCGCTTGTGCCAGCGGCCGCGCTCGCGGTCACGATGCCTGCCATCGTCAACGCAAAGACGGCGCTCATCGGATCGTTGAGCGCGCTCTCGGCGATCACGGTCTGCGCGATCTTTGGTCGCAGACCAAGTCGATCGAAGAGTGGGATGAGAATGGCCGGATCGGTAGCGGCCAAGACGGCGCCGGCCATCAGGGCGATCTGCCACGACACACCGAAAAGAGGAATAACGGCAATCGCGAGGATGCCAGCCGTGATCATCACACCGGGTATCGCAAGCAGGAGCAATCCGACAGCTGTTTGGGAGATCACTCGCACCGAGATCCCGAGTGCACCATGAAACAGAATCAGAGCGACGCCGAGGGAGAAGAGGAGGGAGGGGCCAGCGCTATCGAGTGGGACTGATACGAGGTCGAGGGCGGACGGTCCGCAGACAAGACCGACGGCGATCAGGACGACCATGACCGGTAGACGGAGGAGCTCTGCGACGGGCACCGCCACCAAGGCGATCGCGAGCACGACACCGACGGTGCGGAGGATTTCCTCGACTTCCACTCGTGTAGTGTAGAGGCAAGAAATCCGCTTCAGACCGCGAGGTCGGGAGTCTGTCCGATGGGGGCGCTAAGTTTGTCATCCCCCGTGAGACAACGGGTACTAGATTTCGTACACGCCACCGCGGGGTGGTTTAGGAGGAACACGATGGAGATCGAACGCCGATACACCACAGAAGGGAACGATCCGTACGATGGGATCTCCTTCGTCGAGCGGACGTCTCGTATCGTCAATCCCGATGGTTCTGTTGCGTTTGAGGCCACGATCATGGCTCCCGAAGCCTGGAGCCAGGTTGCTGTCGATATTCTCGCGCAGAAGTACTGCCGCAAGGCCGGCGTTGCCGCGCAGTTGAAGCCGATCAGTGAGGACGGCGTGCCCGAGTGGTTGCAGCGCCATGAGCCCGACGAGGATGCGATTGCCGCGCTACCCGAAGATCAGCGCTTCGTAGGTGAGAACGACGCCCGTCAGGTCTTTGGTCGCCTTGCTGGCTGCTGGGCGTACTGGGGCTACACGCACGACTACTTCGACGAGGCTGGTGCGCTCGCGTTCCGCGACGAGCTGCAGGCGATGCTTGCTCTCCAGGTTGCCGCACCGAACTCGCCGCAGTGGTTCAACACCGGACTGCACTGGGCCTACGGAATCTCCGGACCGCCTCAGGGCCATTGGTACTGCGAGCCCCGCTCGGGCGAGCTGAAGCGTTCGACGAGCGCCTACGAGCGCCCTGCGCCGCACGCCTGCTTTATTCAGTCCGTCGACGACGACCTCGTCAACGAGGGCGGCATCATGGACCTCTGGGTCCGCGAAGCACGCGTCTTCAAGTACGGCTCGGGTACTGGTTCGAACTTCTCGAAGCTGCGTGGCTCGGAGGAGCGTCTCTCCGGTGGTGGTCGCTCGTCGGGTCTGATGAGCTTCCTCAAGATCGGCGACCGCGCTGCGGGCGCGATCAAGTCGGGTGGTACGACGCGTCGCGCCGCAAAGATGGTCACGCTCGACCTCGACCATCCCGACATCGAGCAGTACGTCCGCTGGAAGGTTGTCGAAGAGACCAAGGTCGCCGCACTCGTGGCCGGCTCCAAGATGCTCAATCGACACCTCAACGCCGTGCTCGCCGCGACGCAAGAGGGCGAGGGTGACGCGCGCTATGTCGCACGCGACAACCCGGAGCTCGCAAAGGCCGTTCGCGGTGCCCGTGCTGGCGGCGTCCCCGACGCCTCGATCCAGCGCACGCTCGATCTCGCCAAGCAGGGCGTCAAGGAACTCCAGATTGACGAGTACGACACCGACTGGCAGGGCGAGGCCTACCTGACCGTTTCCGGTCAGAACTCGAACAACTCCGTCCGCATCACGAACGCCTTCATGGAGGCCGTCGAGGCCGATCGCGATTGGCCGCTCTACGACCGCACGGAACTATCGCGCGCCAGCAAGCAGGAGCGCGACCCCGAGCCCAGCAAGGTGCTGCGTGCTCGCGACCTGTGGGACCAGATCTGCGAGGCAGCCTGGCTGTGCGCCGATCCGGGCGTCCAGTTCCACGACGCCACGAACGAATGGCACACGTGCCCCGTCGACGGTCCGATCGTGGCCTCCAACCCGTGCGCCGAGTACGTCTTCCTGGACGACACGGCCTGCAACCTGGCCTCGATGAACCTGATGACGTTCGATCGCGGCGATCACTTCGATCACGTGCTGTTCCGTCACGCCAGCCGACTGTGGACGATCGTCCTCGAGATCTCCGTCTTGATGGCGCAGTTCCCGAGCCGTGAGATCGCGGAGCGTTCGTACCTCTACCGCACGCTCGGGCTGGGCTACGCGAACCTCGGAGCCCTCTCGATGCAGCGTGGCATCGCGTACGACTCGCCGGAGGCCGTGGCCTTCTGCGGAGCGATCAGCGCGATCATGCACTTCACCTCGCTGGCAACGAGTGCCGAGCTAGCCGCTGAGCACGGGGCGTTCGACGCCTACGACCGCAACAAGGACGACATGTTGCGCGTGGTTCGCAACCATCGCCGAGCGGCCTACGCCGCGCCGGCGGGTGAGTACGAAGGCCTGACCGTGATGCCCGAAGGCATCGATGCGAGCGTCTGCGAGCCAGAGCTGCTCGAGGTTGCCCGCTACGAGGCCGACCGCGCACTCGCTCTTGGCGAGATGCACGGCTTCCGCAACGCGCAGGTCACACTGATCGCCCCGACCGGGACGATCGGTCTCGTGATGGACTGCGACACGACAGGCATCGAGCCCGACTTCGCGCTCGTCAAGTTTAAGAAGCTGGCCGGTGGTGGCTACTTCAAGATCGTCAACGCGTCGGTCCCGCCGGCACTTGTCCATCTTGGTTACACCCCTGAGCAGGTCGATGAGATCGTGCGCTATTGCGTCGGCTCCGGCTCGCTGGAGGGTGCACCACACATCAACCCCGAGACGCTCCGCAGCTTTGGCTTCACCGAGACCATGCTGGCAGCGGTCGAGGCGATCCTGCCGACCGCCTTCGATCCACGCTTTGCCTTCACGCGTTACTCCGTGGGCGACGACGCGATCGTCAAAGAGCTCGGCATCGACCGCGAAGACCTCGACGCACCTGGCTTTGATCTCCTGACCGCACTTGGCTTTAGTGCCGAGGAGATCGACGAGGCCAACGTCTACATCTGCGGCACGATGACCGTTGAGGGTGCGCCGCACATCAAGGACGAGCACCTCTCGGTGTTCGATTGCGCCAACAAGTGTGGGCGCCTCGGCACCCGCGCCATCCGCGCACTCGCACACGTCGAGATGATGGCGGCGGCACAGCCGTTCCTGTCGGGCGCGATCTCGAAGACGATCAACCTGCCGGCCTCTGCCTCGATTGCGGACGTCGCTGAGTGCTACCGCGTCTCGTGGAAGAAGATGGTCAAGGCCAACGCGCTCTACCGTGACGGCTCGAAGCTCTCGCAGCCACTCTCGGGTGCTGCCGCTGACGCGCTCGATGTCGGCGACGAGTTTGAGGTCGCAACCGAGTTGCCAAACGCTGAGCAGGGCGCAGAGCGCGTCGTCCAGATCATGGGCGAGCGTCGTCGTCTGCCGCATCGTCGTGCCGGGTACACCCAGAAGGCCACGCTGGCCGGGCACAAGGTCTACCTGCGCACCGGCGAGTACGAGGACGGCACGCTGGGCGAGATCTTCATCGACATGCACAAGGAGGGAGCGGCCTATCGCTCCCTGATGAACAGCTTTGCGATTGCCATCTCGCTGGGACTCCAGCACGGCGTGCCGTTGGAGGAGTTCGTTGATGCCTTCGTCTTCACCCGCTTCGAGCCGAACGGCATGGTCGTCGGCAACGATCGGATCAAGATGTCGACCAGTGTCATCGACTACATCTTCCGAGAGGTCGCGATCTCGTATCTCGACCGTAACGACCTGTCGCACGTGGACGACCAGGACCTGCGTACCGATTCGATCGGTACGCCCAAGTCCGAGCGTCTTAGTACGACACCGGTCGCAGCGATTGGCGCAGCACCAGTAGCGCCTGTCGAGACGGGCTCTCTGTCGCCCGCCACGAAGACACGGATGGCTCAACGCCCAGCACCGCTCCTGACCGAGCGGGACGAAGCGCGCCTGAAGGGCTACGAAGGCGATGCCTGCGGCAACTGTGGTCAGATGACCCTGGTCCGCAATGGGACGTGTCTTAAGTGCATCAGCTGCGGCGAGACGAGCGGCTGCTCGTAGGTCGTACGAGACGCGATGGTTTGTGGAAGGGGCGCCTTCGGGTGCCCCTTCTGCGTTTCGTGGGACAGCAACGGATGCGCCATCGCGTGGGCGCAGCGCGTAGGCTTCCACGCGAGACCGACTGGGAGCTGACTGGACATGGCTGACACGTTTAAAGCACTGATGATGCGCGAGATCGAGGACGGTAAGGTTGCCGCCGCGATCGAAGACGTGCCCGTTGCCGACCTGCCCGAGGGCGAGGTCGACGTGCGGATCGAGCACTCGACGCTCAACTACAAGGACGGCCTCGTCGTCGATGGCAACAAGGGTCGGCTCGCCCGCAAGTTTCCACACATTCCGGGTATCGACCTGGCTGGTGTTGTTGAGGCCTCGACCGATAGCCGCTACGCCGTCGGCGACCGAGTCGTCGTGACCGGCTGGCACATGGGTGAACGCTATTGGGGCGGCTTTGCCGAGCGTGCCCGTGTTCGTGCCGACTGGCTCGTGCAGGTACCGGAGGGCATGACGACACGCCAGGCGATGGCCGTTGGCACCGCTGGCCTAACTTCGATGTTTGCGCTGATGGCGCTGGAGAAGCAGGGATTGAAGCCAGGTGGCGACAAGCCCGTCTTGATCACCGGTGGCGCCGGTGGTGTGGGCTCCGTCGCGATTGCGCTGCTTTCGCGCAACGGCTACACGGTCGCGGCCAGCACGGGGCGTCCCGAATTGGCCGACTACCTGACGCAGCTCGGCGCACACGAGATCGTCACGCGCGAAGAGCTCGCCGAGGAGTCCAGCTCCCCGCTCGAGTCCGAGCGCTGGGCGGGCTGCATCGACGCCGTTGCGGGCTCGACAATTTCGAAGGTTCTGCGCCAGCTCGAGCGCGGTGCCTCGGTCGCGGCCTGTGGCCTCGCCGGTGGTGCGACGTTCGAAGGGCACATCATGCCGTTTCTCCTGCGCGGTATTAACTTGCTCGGCATCGACTCTGTGACGATGCCGTACGAGCAGCGCGTTGAGGCCTGGAGTCGCGTCGCGAAGGAGCTCGATCTGGCGTTGCTCGACGAGATCACGAGTGGTTGTTCGCTCGAGGACGTGCCGGCGCAAGCCAAGGCGATCCTCAAGGGCCAGGTCAAGGGTCGACTCGTCGTTGACATCGCGTGATGACACTGCATAGGGACTCGGTATGAAGGTCGCGATTATTGGTGGCGGCGTCGTCGGGCTCGCCTGCGGCTGGTCGCTGGCCAAGCGTGGCGTCGAAGTCGTCGTCATCGAACGTGACGTAATTGGTGAGGGCGCTTCGAAGGGCAACACCGGCTGGGTGTCGCCGACGATCTCGTTTCCGCTTGCCTCGCCGGGCACGCTCGCGATGGGACTCAAAAGCGCGTTCGACCCCAACGGTGCGCTCGTGATCCGCCCCGAGCTTGATACGCGCTGGCTGCGTTGGCTGTGGGCCTTCCGTGGCGCTGCGTCGCGCGAGCGGTTCCTGCGAGGCGTCGAGGCGCTCCACAATCTCAATCGCCGCACGTTCGAGGTACTCGATGCCTACGAGGCCGACGGGATCTCCTTCGAAATGCATGCGGGTGGCATTCTCACGCTCGGTAAGACCGAGAAGGGGATCGCCTGGTTTGCCCCGGTCTTCGAAGACCTCAAGAAGGTTGGTTTTGAAGGACAGATCGAGACGCTGACGCCGGAAGAAGCGCGCAAGATCGAGCCCGCGATCGGCGAGCAGGTCAAGTTCGTCGTGCGCACGACGATCGACCGCTACGTGCAGCCGCAGTCGTTGATGCGTGGCCTGGCCGATCGTATCGTCGAGTTGGGGCACACCGTGCTCGAGCAGACGACCGTCAAGGGCATGCGCCCGACGGCCTCCGGTTGGGAGATCGAGACCAACGCGGGACCGATCACTGCCGACCGGGTGATCGTTGCCACGGGTGCGTTGAGCCCAGCGCTCCTCAAGCCACTCGGCATCGAGGTTCCGATCGTTCCTGCCAAGGGCTACTCAATCACACTCCGTGGTGAGGGTATCCGGCCGTCGCAGGCGCTCTACATGACGGAGTCGAAGATTGGCGTCTCGGGCTTTGACGAGGGTGTGCGCATCGCCGGCGTCTTCGAGTTACCAGGTAAGGATCTGACTATCGACAAGCGCCGACTCGATGTTGTCGTCAAGGACGCCTGCTCGTACCTGACGGATTGGCACCCATCGACGAGTGAGACGAGCGTGGAAGGCTGGGCCGGCTTCCGGCCTGCGACCCCTGACTCGTTGCCGCTGCTCGGGCCGGTGCCTGGTCATGACGGCCTCTATCTCGCCACGGGGCACGGCATGCTCGG
>JBAXOM010000079.1:0-9683 GCA_037133215.1 Thermoleophilia bacterium
GGGCTTCGGCGGGTCTGCCGCAGTGCCTCATGTCGGTGCAGCGAGTCCTGAAGGTCCCAACGCGTGCTGGTGGGGGCACGCTCCGCGTGCACGTCGTGGCGCTTGACTCGGTGCCGCTGTGGCCGGATCGGGACGACACGTGGTCGGCACCGATCGTGATTCCGGCCGCGTCGGCGACGCCCGGCAGCACGACCACGACGCCGCTCGCCGCCGTCGTCTTCGCGCGGCAGTCACCGACCTATTCCGGCGGGACAATCATCGACGCACGTCAGTCGACCGGCACCGCGCCGCTGTCCTACAGCTGGAGCGCGGGGTGTAACGACACCTCCGGGCTCGACGTCGGCACGGCGCGCGTGATCAGTGGCTTCCCGCGAACCTGCACGGTCCAGGTGACCGATGGCACCGGCGCCACGGCATCGGCGAGCGTTGCTCTTACCGTGGATGCCGACATCACGCGCAACGGAGGTATCAGCTTCCCCAGCGGCACGCAGGCGGAGATCGCATCGGCAACGAAATTCGGAGTGCCGTTCAGCCTCGAGTCTGAGCTGGCGTGTGTGGCGCTCGACGGCGGTGCGGCATTCCGCACCTTCGTAGCCATCGGCACGGGCAGCGCGGGCAGTCTGACCGGCCGCGTGCCTCTCACCGCGTTGACGCCGGGCATCCATCGGATCAGCGCGGCGCTCTTCACGGATCCGTTGAATGCCAACGGGCCATGGAACGACGCCAAGTGCGCGTCAATCACGAGCCCCGCTACCACGGCTGGCTACATCCAGACCATCTCGGCGCTCTACAGCGTGGCGGCCGACGGCAGCGTCTCTGCGCGGCGTGGCGGACGCGCCACGGCCGCATTCGTCGCGCCATCGTCGCTGCGCTTCGTCTCGACGAAGACGATCACCGAGGGCACCGTCGACAAGCTGGGCGCCATCGTGGGGGCTACCGCGAGCGGCACGTTCTCGTGGGCCACGCCGAAGGCGAGCAAGGGCATCAAGCGGCCGGCCGGTGCGGGCGATCTCGCCAAGGGCACGTACGTGATGCGCTCGATCAGCATGTCGCCCGGCACCAAGACGGGTGCGTCGACGCTCCTGCTGGGCACCGGCACGGTGCTGTTGCGCGGCGTGTCGGGCACGCTGGTGTGCGGCACGATCAGTGGCACCTTCGGCAGCAGTACGCTGACGCTCGCGGGCGGCACAGGCACGGCGCGTACGCTGGCCGGGGTCGTCACGGGCAGGCCGATGGGCTACGTCTTCCCCAAGCCCCCGAAGAAGCCGACCAAGAAGCCTTCGAACAAGCCAAAGCTGAAGCCGGTCAAGGTGAAGCCAGTCAAGGCCACGGGCACGGCGACGCTGCAGACCGCGGCCAAGGCCACGGCATTGCCGGCTGCCTGCAAGGCGCTCGTCCAGTACCTGCCGAACTGAAACTCGGTTAGGAGAGGGCGATCACTTCGTCGCCGACCATCGTGTCGACGAGTGGGCGCGAGACGGCGGCCCGATTTGCGGCCTCGGTCTCGGGTACCGCGATGATCTGGCCCGAGAGCAGCGTTGCGACCGGAGCGGCCTCGGAGCAGACGACCGCGCTAACGAGACCGGCGGGCTCTTTCGAAGGCTTGTCGGGCGAAGCCAAGGCCACGCCGCCGCCGCCGCGACCCTTGGCGGGGACGTCGTCGATTGCGACGCGCTTGCCGAAGCCACTCTCGTGCGCGACGTAGAGGTCGCCCGGGGAAACGGCGCACGCGCCGATCACACGATCGCCTGGCGCGAGTTTGATGCCGAGTACGCCACCGGCCGACGCGCTCTTGACCGGACGGATCGGCTTCATTGCCGTGCGCAGCACCTTGCCGGCGGCGGTGGCGATCAGGATCTCCGCTCCCTCCGCATGTGCCACAGCGGCGACGAGGCGATCGCCGTCGGGAAGTCCGAAGGCCGGCGTGGGGGTGCCATGGGAGCCCGACAGCGAGTCGGGCGTACAGCGTTTGATCACGCCGCCCTCGCTGACCAACAGGACAAAATCGGCATTGGCCGGAGCAAGCGCGACGAGCTCCTGGTTACGCGCCAGCTGGAGCGCCTTGGCGCCTCGGACCGTGCGCGACGAGAGCGGCAGCTCGTTGATGCGCAGGCGCGCAATCTGACCATCGGCCGTAAAGCAGAGAATCTCGCTCTCGGAATCGGTCTCGAGGACCGGCAGCGGTCGATCGCCCGGCTGGATGTCGATCGGGAAGGCCGTCGGCATCGAGGAACGCGAAAGCGCCGCGAAGAGACCGCCCCGCGTAGAGCCCAACCAGGCCTCAGTCTTAGGACGCGCAACGACATCGACGGTCGCTGCAGTCTTGCCCGAGCCAGACTCGATCGTGACGCCCGAGGCCTCGCCACCGAGCACCGTGCGGCGTGGGCCCGAGAGCGCGGCCGCCTGCTTGAGCTCGCTGACCACGATCTTCTTGAGCGCGGCGTGCGAGTCGAGGATGCGACCAATCTCGTCGACGCGCTCGCCCTTCTGCGTGCGCTCCTCTTCGAGCTTGAGGCGGTTGAGGCGCGCCAAACGCTTGATCGGCATGTCGATGATCCACTGCGCCTGCTCGTCGTCGATCGGCACGGCCTTGTCGGAGCCGTGCGGCGTGACCTTGAGCTTCGCGATCAGCTGCAGCTTCGCGTCGTCGTCGTCCTCCGAGGCCCGCACGATCTTGATCACAGCGTCGATCGCGTCGAGGGCAGCGAGGATCGCAATCAGGCGATGTAGCTCGCGCAACAGTTCGTCGCGCTCAAACTCGAGGCGGCGCGTCACGATCGTAAAGCGGAAGTCGACGAAGCGGTCGAGCGCCTCGCGCAGGCCAATCTGACGGGGCGTGCCCTCGACGAGGACGGTCATGTTGATCCCGACCGTCACGCGCAGGCTGGTCGTGCGGAAGAGGTCGGAGATCAGCCGATCGAGGCTACCGCCACGCTTGCAGCGGATCTGGACACGTGTGCCGTGGCGATCGGTCAGGTTACGCGGCATCTCGGTGACGTCGCGGATCTTGTCGGCGCGCGCGGCCTTGACGACCTCGGCCACGATCTGGTCCGGCGAGACGCCATACGGCAGCTCGGTGACGACGATCGCCTGTACGCCACCCGGCAACGGCTCGGTGTGGAAGCGCGCCTGCAAACGGGTTGTGCCTTGGCCCTTGGCGTAGGCCTCGGGCAGCGCGGACGGATCGACGAGGATGCCGCCGGTCGGAAAGTCCGGACCGGGCATGACGGTCAGGATGTCCTCGAGCGTCGTGTCGGGGTTCTCGGCCAGCATGATCGCGGCGGCACACGCCTCGGCGAGGTTGTGCGGCGGGATCTCGCACGCCATCGACCAGCCGATGCCACGCGAACCATTGACGAGCAGGTTCGGGAAGGTGACGGGCAGAACCCACGGCTCTTGCTTCTTCTCCGTGAAGTTCGGCTTGTACTCGGGGACGATCTCGGGGCGCAGGTCGGCGAGCCAGGCCGTCGCGGCGGGGGAGAGGCGGGCCTCCGTATAGCGGTAGGCGGCCGGCGGATCCGAGTACTCCTTCGGGCCAACGCTGCCCCAGTTGCCCTGGCCATCGACGAGCGGCACGTTGAGCACGAAGCCCTGCGCCATACGAACCATCGCGTCGTAGACGGCCGAGTCGCCATGCGGGTGGTAGTTACCGATTACATGGCCAACCGTCAGGGCGGACTTTTGATACGGCCGACCTGCGCGGCCACCGAGCTCGTCCATCGCGTGGACGATGCGGCGCTGGACGGGCTTTAGGCCATCGCGCACGTCCGGCAGGGCGCGGCCGAGATTGACGTACATGCCGTAGGCGTAGGCGCGGTCGAGCAGCGCATCGGAGGCGTCGACGGAGTCGCCATCCCAGTCGAGCCGGGCGATGCGGCTACCGCCGTCGTCATCATCGTCACCACCCGTGGGTGCCTCGTCGGCATCCTCGTCGTCGGATTCTTCGACCTCTGCCTCCTCAGCATCGTCTGTGTCGAGCGGTGTTGACTCGGCCGTGGGCTCGCTGGTGTCGCCCGCCTTGTCGTGCTCGGCGGTCGTCTCGTCGTCGATTTCGACCGACAGGTCCAGCTGCTCGTCTTGCGGCTCCTTGCTCATACGAGCACCTCAGAGTCGCCCGCTGTCTCTTCGAGCCAGGCGCGGCGTGGGGCCGGGTTCGAGCCCATCACGAGGTCGACGGTCTTGGCGGCCTCGGCGGCATCCTCGATCGAGATCTGCAAGAGGCGGCGCGTGGCCGGATCAAAGACGGTCTCGCGCAGCTGGTCGGGGTTCATCTCGCCGAGGCCCTTAAAGCGTGTGACGTGCTCGCCCGTGCGCTTCGTCGTTTTGAGCGCCTCTTTGAGCTCCTCCTCGGTGTGCACGTAGAGCGCACCGTCTTTCAGTGCGATCCGGAATAGCGGTGGGCGGGCCAGGAAGATGCGGCCGCCAGCGAGCAGGTCGGGAAACAGCTCGTGGAAGAGCGTGATCAGGAGGTTGGCGATGTGCGCGCCGTCGGCATCGGCGTCGGCGGTGATGACGACCTTGCCGTAGCGGAGGTTCTCCTCCTCGAGCGTCGCGACGAGCGTCGCACCGATCACGTCCTTGCGACCACCGAGCGCGACCAGAATTGAGTCGACCTCGGTGTTATCGAACGCCTTGCCGTTCTTGGCGCCGAGCACGTTGAGGATCTTGCCGCGAATCGGCAGGATCGCCTGGGTCGCGTTGTCGCGTGCCTGCTTGGCGCTGCCACCGGCCGAATCGCCCTCGACGATAAAGATCTCGCGGTCCGAGTTGGGGATCGCCGGATTGTCGATCGTGTCCGCCAGCTTGCCCGGCAGATTTGAGTCGCTCATGATCGAGGTCGCAGCGTTGCGAAGCTTCTTCGAAATTTTGGCTTTGGCGAGGCGCACATCGCGGGCGAGCACGACGCGATCGAGGATTTTCTTAGCGTCGTCGGCGTTTTTCTTGTCCGCCAGCCAGTCGGTCAGGGCTTGGGTTGTGAACGCGGTGACGGCGGTCTGCGCCTCTTGGTTGTTGAGGCGCCCCTTGGTCTGGCCCTCGAACTGTGGGTTCTCGAGCATCACCGAGACGGCGCCCGTCAGACCATCGGCGACATCTTTTGCGTCGAGCGTCTCGCCCTTGTCCTTCTTCAGTCGCCCCGCCTCGAAGGCGGCCTGGTTGAGGACGCGCGTCAGCGAGCGGCGCAGGCCCGAGACGTGCGCACCGCCATCGACCGTGTTGACGACGTTGCAGAAACTGAAGACACGATCGTCAGCCGACATCGTCCACTGCAACGCGATCTCGATCGGGATACCGCCGGACGTACCCGACAGGGAGACGATGCCCGGATGCGCAACGTCGCGGCTCTCGTTGAGCTCGCGGACATAGTCGGCAAGGCCCTCTTTGCTGCGGTACTCGTGCTCGGTACCGTCGGGCGTGCGCAACTGGAACGTGAGGTTGCGGACGAGGAACGACTTCTCGCGGAGGCGCTGCTGGACTGTCGTTGGCGAGAGGTGTGCGTTCTTGTCGAAGATCGTTCTGTCGGGCGTAAAGCGCACCGTCGTGCCTGTGCCTTCGCCCTTCTCGAGCGCACGGACGTCCTTGACGGGACCGTCGGGGATGCCGCGCTGATACCGCTGCGACCAGAGCCGCTTGTCGCGCCGGACCTCGACCTCAAGCCATTCGGAGAGCGCGTTGGTCACGCTCGCACCGACGCCGTGCAAGCCACCGGAGACCTTGTAGCCACCGTCGCCGAACTTGCCGCCAGCGTGCAACTTCGTAAAGACCAATTCGAGTGCCGAGACGCCCTGCTCGGGGTGGATGTCGACGGGGATACCGCGGCCATCGTCGGAGATGGTGATGACCTCGTTGTCGTCCATCACGGTGCGAATCGTCGAGCAACGTCCGGCTAGTGCCTCATCGACCGAGTTGTCGATCACCTCCCACAACAGGTGGTGCAGCGCGCGACTATTGGTGCCGCCGATGTACATGCCCGGGCGCACGCGCACAGGCTCAAGACCCTCGAGTACACGAATATCAGCAGCGCTATAGCGGTCCTTGGCCATCGCCCAGCAGGGTAGGCGACAGGGTTCCGGGTCAAGGGGTGGACTCGACATCAACTTTGCTTTGGGGTCAGACCCTGATGCAAAGCTGATCAACTTTGCATCAGGGTCTGACCCCAAAGCAAAGTTGATCTACCCTGCACGGAGTGCTCCTTGCCTCGATCCCTAGCCCATCGTCGCCGTACGTCTTCCAAGCCGGGTCGTTTGGGCTGCGCTGGTACGGCTTTCTGATCGCGATCGGCATTGCCGTTGCGATTTGGATTGCGCGGCGCGAGTTTCGTCGCCGCGGCTGGGATCCGGAGGGCGTCTACACGCTGGCGATGTGGGCTGTGCCGGCTGGCATCATCGGCGCACGTCTCTATCACGTCGCAACCGACTGGCACCTCTTCGCCGACGATCCGGCGCGGATTATTCAGATTCAGCAGGGCGGTCTCGGGCTGCCCGGAGTCATTATTGGTGGTGCGATCGGAGCGATGATCGCGGCGCGTCGCCTTGGACTTCCTGCGCTCGGAGTCTTCGACTGCATCGCTCCCGGCCTGATCTTGGCGCAGGCACTCGGGCGTTGGGGTAACTGGTTTAACCAAGAGCTCTTCGGTGGCCCCAGCAACCTGCCGTGGGCCGTCGAGATTGACCCGCAGTTTCGGCCCGCCAAGTACCTCGATGTTGCGACGTTCCAGCCGACATTTCTCTACGAGTCGCTCTGGAACCTCGGAGTCTTTGCCGTCCTGATCCTGCTCGTGATTCCACGCTTCTGGAATCGCGCCCGCTACGGCACGGTCTTCGCCGCCTATCTCGTGCTGTACGGCATTGGCCGGCTCTGGGTCGAGGCTCTGCGCGTCGACCCAGCGCACGTCATTTTCGGCGTGCGCCTCAACGGCTGGGTCTTCGGGATCGTTGTGATCCTTGCTGTCGCGTTCCTCGCGCGCTCGTTTAGTCGGCTACAACCGGCGCCCGGCGCGCTGCTGAGGCAAACGGAATAGCCGCCAGCGCGAGTAAGGCAGACAAGATGAGGCCAGCGGCGTAGGCGCCGTCGGCGAAGTGGCTGGCGCCCGCGAGGGCGTTGCCAGGGTTCGCCGAGCCGCCCGCCAGCGACCAGCCGATCGTCGCCGCGATACCGAGTAGTGCGATCGAGAGCAGCGTGCCAAAGCGCGCGGCAGCCAGGTTGATGGCCGACTGCATACCCTCGTCGCCTTGGGGCGCCAACTGCAGGACGGCATGGGTGACGGGGCCGGCCATGCACGCCATACCGAGGCCGAGCAGCATCTCGGTCGGAATCGCCACCCAGACACGTCCCTCGACGAGGAAAAAGGCGGGAACGACACTCACTGCGGTCAGCAACGGGCCGAGACGCAGCATCAACTGCATGTGATTGCCCGCGGCGAAGGCCGTGAGGCGACGCGACGTAAGCATGATCATCAGGCTCATCGGTAAAAGGAGAAAGCCGGTCAGGATTGGCCCGTAGCCCAGTGCCGATTGGAGACGGATTGAAATCAGCAGGCCCATCGTCAACGGTGTGGACCAGGCGAGAATGGTGTAGACATGCACGCGGTTCATCAGGCGGTCACGGACGGCGCGCGGAGGGATCATTGGCTCGGGGAATCGCCGCTCGTGTTGGATGAAGCCAAGCGTCACGACAATGCCGGCGGCGAGTAGCCCAAGCACGAGTGGATCGAGGAATCCACGCGACGGCCACTCGATCAGGGCGGCCGTCAGTAACGCAATCGCGACGGCGATGATCCCGCCTCCGATCAGATCGATCCGGCGTTCGGTGCGCGGCGAGTCGACGATGCCGCGGGCAAACCAGACCGCCACGATCAGCGCTGGGATCACCACGAGAAAGGCCCAACGCCAGCCAAACAGGCCGCCGATGAGACCGCCGAAGGCGGGGGCGATCGACGACGAGAGGCTCGTGCCGGTTACCCACAGTCCAATCGCCCGCGCCTGACGTTCGGGTGCAATTGAGGTGCGCAAGGTGGCAATCGAGGCTGGCGTGATCAGCGCGGCGGCAAGCCCCTGCAGCGCTCGCGAGGCGATCAGAAAGTTGGCCGACGGTGCCAGGCCAACGAGCAGGGTGGCGATGATGAAGGCAACTAGACCGATCTGGAGCACGCGTTTGTGTCCCCAGACATCGCCCATCACGCCAGCAGGCAGGACGAACGCCGTCATCGTGATCAGGTACGCATTGACGATCCATTGCTCTTGCGCAAGGCTCGTGTGGAGGTCGTTGCGGATGTCGGGCAAGACGACATTGACGATCGAGATGTCGATGAAGATCGCGCCCGTCGCCAGAATGCAGGCAAAGAGCGTCTTGCGCTCGTAGAAGCCACGCAGCAGCATCAGCTTGGGATCGCCGGAGCTACGAGATCGTTGTGCATGGGGCGCACCGTACCGCGATCGGTGCGGCACATCTGTCGCGATGCGCAATCACGACTAAACTCAGCGCGTGGCTGTCACCGAAGAACGCGACGTGGTCATCATTGGCGCTGGCATTGCCGGCCTGACCGCCGCGCGCGAATTGCGTGCGCACGACCCACTGGTCCTCGAGGCGTCGGATCGTGTCGGCGGGCGCATCTGGTCGAAGCAGTGCGGCGAGCTGGCGATGTCGGTTGGTGCTCACATGTTTCCGCCGCCCGATTCGGTGATCGGTGGTCTGGTGACGGAGTACGGCCTCGACGTCCTCAAGATCACGGGTTCGATGCTCAATCTCGCGCTGCAGGACCGTGTGATCCAGGATGCCCGCCCTGAGTTGATGCCCTTCAAGCTGCCACTCTCGCTGCGTGGTCGCGTCTCGTTCGCCCGCGCGGGCCTCAAGGTCAAGCGGATTGGCGATGAGTACATGCGACTCGCCGTCCAGCAGCCGGGCGAGACCGCAGCGGATGTACGGCTGCGTCTCTTGCAGTACGGCGGCGACGAGTCGTTTGCCGACTTTCTTGGCCCGCTGCACCCCGAGGCCGAGCAGATCTTTCGCGCGCTCTGCAATCGCACGATCGCCGAGCCGGGGGAGATCTCCGTCTCGGCAATGGCGGCGCTGTTTGGGCACGTCTGGGATACGGGCGATCTCGGTCGCAACATGCGTGGTGGCTCTGGGCTCCTGCCCGAGTCGATGGGGCGCGAGCTCGCCGACCAGATCCGACTCCACACGCGGGCGACGAGCCTTGCCTTCGACGGCGCCGGTGTGACGGTGGCCTACGAGGGGCCCGATGGGGCAGGCAGCGTGCGGGCTCGCGCGGCGATTGTCGCCGTGCCAACTCCGGACCTGATCCCCTTCATGGCCGATGCCATGACGCCGGGTTTCCGCTCGGCGATCGATCGCGTCACCTTCGGTCCGCATGTCGTAATGAGTATCCGCACGGGCGAGAGCGAGCCGATGCCGTGGGACGACCTCTATTCGATCTTGACGCCGGACTACGCGTTCAACATGGTCTTCAATCACACCAACTCGCTCTACGCGGCCGGCACGCCGAAGCAAGGAAGCGTATTGATGGTCTACGGCGGGGCACAGCGCGGCTATGCGCTGCTCGGTAAAAGCCATGCAGAGATCGAGGAGGTCTTCCTGCGCGATCTCGATCGTCTGTATCCGCAGGTGCGGTCGAACATCGTCGAGACGTGGGTGATGCCGTGGGCGCACGCGGGAGCGTTCGCCGC
>JBAXOM010000080.1:0-9673 GCA_037133215.1 Thermoleophilia bacterium
GCGGCCGAATAGTCGCAAAATCGTGCTGTGTGTCGGATGTGGGGGTACCTAGACACCCTGAAAATTCACTGGATTCGGATCGTTTTTGTGTGCATAATCCGTCGATGATCTCTTCGACTTTTCCGCGTCCAGTTGCCTATGGTCGATTTGCGGTTGTGGTCCTCGTCGCGCTGGCTGCGCTGTTGTGTGTGTGTAGTTCGGCGTTGGCTGACACGACGGATGCTGCGGAGCGGGCGGGTACGTCGAAGAATTTGTTGGTTGAGGCGCATGCGGGGCCGTTTCGGTATCTGGCTGGTGCGACGGTGACGGTGACGGATCCGGTGTCGGGTAAGACGATGGGGACGGCGAAGACGCTGCGTCATGGTCAGGTTCGGATGCTTGTCGCGGGTGAGCCGTCGAGGACGGCGCCGTTTGTGGTGACGGTGACGGGTGGTCGTGTTGTGACGATTTCGCGTGGTCGTGTGCGGGGGAGCGCCTTTGTGGGGTCGTTGACGACGATCGTGTCCGAGCTGGGGCCTCTGAGTTTGCAGCGGGTTGATGTGTCGACGACGGCGGCGGCGAAGATGCCGTTGGCGCGCACGGGTGGGTTTGGCAAGAACTTGGCGTTGGTGCGGCGCGCGTTGGGTTTTGTGGGGTCTGAGAAGCATCGGACGCTGCAGCTCTACTCGTATGCGGTGGGGAGTCAGAAGTTGTTGGCTGCGGTGAAGCGTGCGGGTGGGTACGACGCGTTTACGTCGATGTTGGCGCGCACGGCGCGTGATCAGGGTCGTGTGAGGGGGTTGAGGACGCGCGTGATGCCGCTGCCGCACCCCGAGTACAAGAAGCGGCTGAAGCAGAAGAAGCCGTCGAAGGTTGCTTCGACTCGGAGTGGCGCACCGTCGACGCGCCAGTCGTCCTCGTCTGACAGTGCGAACGCTTCGGGTGCCCCGTGCGCTGCGTCGTACGTTCCGCCGACGTCGACGTCGACGGCTGGGACCACGGCCCTGACTAATTTTGCCGTCGACTCGGCTGCTGGTTTGCTGACGATTTTCTTGGCAGGTGATCCGCTCGCGGAATCGCCGGCGATTTTGGAGGGCATTACCGGCTTGGCCGTGGATGGAGCTAACTCTCTCGCGACGCCAGACTCGTCAGGCACAAACCCGCAGCTGACGTCGATTCAAAACCAGCTCGATTGCATCTCGCAGCAGCTGTCGAACCTGCAGTCGAGTATCACCGGGCTGTCGATGGAGATGTCTAACGACAAAATGAGCACGTGCCAAGGTCAGATTATGGATTCGTGGGCGCTGTACCAGAATCTGGTTACAACGGCGGCTGATAACCCGACCGTAGCGTCCGACCAGCTGACGGCAAGTAACAACAGCCTCGTGTCGCTCATGGGGGATGGTCCGGACAACATTCCGACGATGCAGTCAACCTGCAGTAATGACATCAACACTGGGCTCTTTCAGACCGGCGTGATCGGTCAATATCCGTCTTGGCCGCAGGCCCTTAGCTCTGTTCAATCCGGTAACTCTGCCCTCGTGCCAGCCGATGTGCAGTCGCTTCAGGTGTTCCTCAACTATTGGGGATCGCTCGAGTATCAACAGATGGTGATGCTGAGCGAGTACTACAACTACCAAGCTTTGATCGGCGATTCGCAGTGGTCGAATGAGACGACGTTCATGATGGGGACTTCGTCGTCGCCAGCCTGTCCACAGACGCCTTCTGTTGGAAACGTGGTCGGGAGCGCAACGTCGTTCTGTCAGGCGCTGCAAAACATCGGCGACGTCTATCCTGGAAATACGTACTCCGACGAAGTCGGACTGTGGACGACCACTGCTGCCGATTGCTCGACGAGTGCCTGCTCATCGTCGAGTAATGCGATCAGCGGGCTCGCCGTCAGCGCGATCCCTGCGGGGTTTATGTATTACGACTCAACTGATGTGAGCAACGGGGTGAAGCCGTGGGCACAGACGCAGGCTACACCGGCGCAACTTGCAACATCGTGTAACAGTGCCGGACTTCCCTGCACCGGTCCGGAGTGGACGACAAGTACGTGGAGCGCTGCGCTGGCCAATTTCAATGCCATTGCGCCGTACACGAACGCACCCGCAGCGCCGCAGGAATACTGGGGCATGCCCGTGGTCGATAAGCCGAACGTCTTGAGTGCGACGGCCGGTTACAACCTGGCGCCTTACAGCGGTTTCTTTAATAGCCAACTCAACTCTTATGTGGGCGGTGGCAACGTGGTCCTCGGCTCAACGACTAGTCCCGCTTGGCAACTGGTCGGTAGCGGTTCAACTGTTCAGAACAACAATTATGAGTCTGCGTGGACGTACTACGACAACATGCCTTACTTCTACACGTACTGCGGACTCACTGAGGCGAACGCGTTCTACTCACCGTCGCCATGGTCAAGTGGGGCTCTCCAGGCCTCCTACACGTACGGCCAAACCACCTCGTGCTCTTCGAGCGGCTTCCCAACCTCCCCGATCGTCGCACTCCTTGGATCACGAACGTGGAGTCAGAGCGATGCGTGGCCTGCGGCGCCCGTTATCACGACGCCGCTGACGGCGAGTGGCGTCCTGCCGTCGACCACGACCCAGCTGACTGCGACAGGTTGTGGCTCCTCGGGATGTACCTGGGGCACCAGTGGCACGGTGCCGTCGGGGTGGGCTTTGTCTTCGTCGGGAAGTCTGACCATGCCGTGTGGCGGACCAGCGGCAACGATCACCGTAGTCGCTGGTAACAACTCGTCCTTCTCGTCGGCAACGTGGCCGCTGGCGCCGCCAGCCGCGCCGTCAACCGGTGCCGCCTGCGCCCCTCCGGTCGTCACGACAACGTCTGCGGTAAACGGCACAACGATGCAGGCCTCAGGTTGTGGTTCCTCGGGCTGCACCTGGACGGGGGCTGCGGATCAAGCCGAGATTTTAGGCGGCGTCATGTACTGCACGAATAAGAATCCATGGAGTGGATCAATTCCGGTAACAGCCACCAACACGTATGGGTCATCGCCGACCCAGAATGTCGCGGTGTCCTGCCCCACAAGCAACAATTAAAAACGACCACGGCCCCGGACCGGCAAGCGCCAGTCCGGGGCCGGTCTTCGTTCGTGACTAGCTGACGCGGACGACGGGGCTTGGGGGGTCCTCGCCGTTGAGGATCGCGACCGTGTTGGCGGCTGCGAGCAGGCCCATCTCGGTACGGGTCTCGATCGTGGCCGAGCCGAGGTGCGGGATCAGCACCGCGTTCTCGAGGTCGAGCAGACCCGGGTTGATCTTCGGCTCCTCCTCGAACACGTCGAGGCCAGCGCCCTTGATCTCGCCCTTGCGTAGTGCGTCGACGAGCGCCTGCTCGTCGACAACGGGACCGCGCGTGGTGTTGATGAGGTACGCGTCCTCGCGCATCTGCGCCAGGCGGTCGGCGTTGATCAGGTGCTTCGTCTCGTCGTTGAGCGGGCAGTGCAGCGAGACGACATCGGCCGTCTCGAGCAGCTCGTCGAACGACACGTACTTGGCGCCAAGCTCGGCCTCAATCGCGGGATCCGCCTGGCGGCGACCCGAGTAGATGATCTCCATGCCGAACGCCTTGGCGCGACGCGCCGTGGCCTGGCCGATTAGGCCAAGACCGACGATGCCGAGCGTCTTGCCCTGGGTGCCCGTGCCGAGCATGTAGAACATGCTCCACACCCACGGGGTCTCCGAGCGGATTACGCGCTCGCCCTCGCCGAGACGACGGGTCGTCATCAGGATCAGCGACATCGCGATATCCGCGGTGGCCTCCGTCAGCACGCCCGGCGTGTTCGTAAACCAGACAGTGCCGCGGCTCTCGATCGCCTTCGTGTCGACGTTGTTGTAGCCCACCGCCACGTTGGCGATGACCTTCAGCTGCGGACCGGCCGCGTCGAGCACCTCGTCGTCGATCGCGTCGTGCAGGAGGCAGACAATTGCGTCGGCGCCCTTGACGGCGTCGAACAGCTCCTCGCGCATGAGCGGACGATCGTGCGGCGACAGCCACACGTCGCCGTGCTCGGCGAGCAGATCGAGCGCCGGCTGCGGGATGCGGCGCGTGACAACGATACGAGGCTTGCTCATGCAGTCATCTCCTCGAGCAGACCGCGCATCGCCTCGATGGCTTCCTGGATGTTCTCCATGCTGTTGGCGTACGAGAGGCGCAGGTAGCCATCGCCGTAATCGCCGAAGGCCGTACCGCTGAGGACGGCAACGCCAGCCTCCTGCAGCAGACGATCGGCAACGACGCGGCTGTCCTGGCCCGTGCCCTTGACGTTCGGGAACGCGTAGAACGCACCCTTCGGATCGCGGCAGCTAACGCCGGGGAGGGAGTTGAGGCCCTCGACAACGGCTACACGACGACGATCGAACTCGGCCATCATCGCGTCGATCTCGGTGCGCGGACCGGTTAGGGCCGCAACGCCGGCCAGCTGCGTGGCGGGAGCCGTGCAGGAGACGGAGTTGATGATCAGGCGCGTGATCGGCTCGCGGAGTGGCTCTGGCAACGAGGCGTAGCCAAGGCGCCAACCCGTCATCGCGAACGTCTTCGAGAAGCCGTCGAGCAGGATCGTGCGGTCCTGGAGACCCTGGTGGCCGGCGATCGTGTCGTGCTCGGCGCCGCTCCACAACATCTCGGAGTAGACCTCGTCCGACAGGATCCAACAATCGTGGTCGGCCAGCACGGCGGCGACCTCGGCGTTGAGCTGCTTCGAGATGTAGCCACCCGTCGGGTTGGCAGGCGAGTTGAGGATCACCATCTTCGTCTTCGACGTCATGCGGGACCGGAGGTCCTCGGCGGTGAAGGCGAAGTCGGTCTCTTCCGTCAGCGGCAACGGCACGGGCGTCGCGCCGGCCCACTTGATGGCGGACTCGTAGATCGGGAAGCCCGGGTTCGGGTAGATGACCTCATCGCCCGGGTTGCAGGTCGCGAGGATGCCGAAGAACAGGAACGGCTTGGCGCCCGGCGTGACGACGATCGAGTCGGGGTGCACATCGATGCCGCGATGTGCGGTGAGGTGGTTCGCGGCGGCCTCGCGCAGGGCGGGAATGCCGGGAGCGGGGCAGTAGTGCGTCTGGCCATCGCGCAGCGCCTTGGCGGCTGCCTCGACGATATGCGGCGCCGTGTCGAAGTCGGGCTCGCCGATTTCGAGGTGGATGACGCGCTTGCCGGTGGCCTCGAGGGCCTTGGCGCGGGCGAGAACTTCGAAGGCGGTCTCGGTGCCGAGACGCTCGAGTGCGGTTGCGAGTTTTGGCATGGTGCTCCTCTGGGGAATCGAGTGGCTAGACGCGGAGACGCGAGCCAGTGGGGTCAAAAATAGGTTCGGTGGACACGGCACCCTCGACCTCGCGGTCGAAGATCCGCACGGACACCCGCGTTCCCGGGCTTGCCTGCTCTGCGGGAAGATAGCCGTACGCGATCGACTTGCCAACCGAGTAGCCGAAATTGGCACTCGTGACGTAGCCGGCCTTGGTGCCGTCGAGCAGGATCGGCTCGCCCCCAAGGGCAGCCGCGTTGGGATCGTCGAGCAGGATCGGGACGAGGCGTTTCTTGCTGCCTTGGGCGCGCTCGGCAACGACGGCCTGCTTGCCGATAAAGCCCGACTTGCCGAGATGAACGGCAAAGCCAAGACCGGATTCGTCGGCGGTGTAATCGGTGTGCATGTCGACGCCAGCGAAGCGGTAGCCCTTCTCGATACGCAGCGACTCGAAGGCGCCGCCGCCACCCGCCACGAGGCCGTGGTCCTTACCGGCCTCCATCAGGCGCTCCCAGACCCAGCCGCCGTACTCGCTCGGCACGTACAACTCCCAGCCGAGCTCGCCGGCGTACGAGATGCGGAGCGCGAGGGCCGGGACATGCTCGATCTGGATCTGCTGCGCACGCATGTACGGGAAGGCCTCGTTGGAGAGGTCCTCGGGCACGAGTGGCTGCAGGATCTCGCGGCTGTTTGGCCCCCACAGGCCGCAGACGGCCATGGCGCTGGTGACCTCGCGCATCCGCACCGAGTCTCCTTCGGGCAGGTGGGTACGGAGCCAGGCCAGGTCGCGCGGGCCGGAGCCGCCACCCGTGACGATCAGATAGCGATCGGCTGCAAGGCGCGTGACGGTAATGTCGAAGACGACGCCACCGTGCGGTGTGAGAGCAAGCGTGTACGCGATCTTGCCGACCGGGATGTCCATCTCGGACGTGAAGACGCGGTTGAGCCAGTCGGTCGCGCCACTGCCCTCGACCTCGGCCTTGGTAAACGGCGTCAGGTCGTAGAGGCCGGCATGGCTGCGCGTGCGCGCGTGCTCCTTGCCGATCGTCGGCGACCAAAACTTCGACTCCCACTCGCCGCGCTGCTGCGTGAATTCCGGTGCGGGCAGCGAGGCGTTCGTCTCGAGCCACTGTGGGCGTTCCCAGCCGGCGCTTTCGAGCATGACGCCACCGCGCTCGGAGATCCACTCGTGGGCTGGCAGGCGCCGCAGACCTCGGGCGAGCTGCGTGGGCTCGAGTGGGTGCAGGATGTCGTAGACCTCGGCGTACTGCTGGCTGCCGCGGGCCTGGACGTACGAGCGAGTTGCGTGATGAGGCTGGAAACGATCGGGGTGGGCACCACCGAGATCGAGCCCGGTGGGCTCGCCCAGCATCTGGCGCACGACGACCTGAGCCGAACCGGCAGCCTGCGTCACCCAGATCGCCTCGGCAAAGAACAGGCCCTGCGTATACGAGGACTCACCGAGCAGCGGGTTGCCGTCGATGGTGAAGGAGAAGTGCCCGTTGAAGGACTCCTCGATGCCGGCCGCGTGCACCTTTGGCATCAACAGGCGCGTGGCATCCCAGGCGTCGGCGAAGTGGTCGGCGGAGAAGGGCCCCTGCGCCGTCTGATGGCCGTCCTCCTCGCGCTCGAGCTCGTCGGGAAAGATCGGCAGTGGGTTGTGGGCGTACGAGCCAATGCCCATGCCCTGCCAGCGCTGGCGGTAGTAGACATCGCGATCTTGGTGGCGCACCATCGGCAGGGCCGACTCGACTGGACCGCGCTCGATGCCCTCGACCGGGTTCGACCAGGCGAAGCAGTGCTGCAGCGGCTGGAGCGGAATCGGGCGACCGACCATCTGCTGAAGCTCGGGGCCCCAGAGGCCACCGGCCACGAGCAATTGACCACAGGTGACGCGGCCCTGCGCGGTCTCCACGCCACGGACGCGACCCTGCTCGATGCGCACGCCCGTCACCTTCGTGCTCTCCATAAAGCGCACGCCGGCTTCGCGACACCACTCCTGCAACGTGTGGCAGACGGTGACTGCGCGACAGAGGCCGTCGGTCGGCACGTGATACGCAGATAGGATCATGCTCTCGTCGAGGACGGGGCACAGCTCGATCGCCTTCTGCGGTGTGATGATGTGCCCCTCGAGGCCATAGGCCATCGCGGCGTTGCGGCGGCGCTCCAACTCGCGCACCCGGTCGGGCGTTGTCGCCACTTCGAGGCTGCCGACAGCGACCCACGCCTCGCGGTCCGGCGTGTTGTACGAGTCGTACGTCTGGGCGCTCCACTGAGCCAGCGTGCAGAGCAGGCGACTGGTGCCGGTCTGAAAGACCAGGCCAGGAGCGTGGTACGACGAGCCACCCGTGTGGCTGAGCGGACCCTGGTCGATCACGACCACATTCGTGACGCCCGCCTTGACGAGCTCCCAGGCCGCCGACGTACCGACGATGCCTGCACCGATGATGACGACGTCAGCCTTGGTGTCCATCGCTCACGCTCCTTGGGTGGCGCCAGCAGCGCCAATGGGGGTTCGATTGATCAGTCGCTCGAGCTCGCGCTCGAGGCCGTGCTCGCCCGTCTCGACGATCTCGAGCGGAAGTCCGAGTTGTTGCGCGGCCTGAGCGGCCTGGGTCCGCAGAGCGGCGGTTGGCTCCTGCGCGAGCCAGACGACGCGGCGGTACTCGCGAAAGTAATCATCGCGCAATTCCGGGTGGCGATCGAGGCCGAGCTCTTGGATGACAAGACGGTCAAAGCCTTTCAGCAGCGCGTCCGTGAGGATGTACGTGCCCGGCTCCTCGGCCAGCAGCTTGGCGAGCCGCTCCTCGCCCGCGAAGACGTCGTAGCAGTGGGCACCATGCAGTCGCTCGAGGCCAAGCTCGCCGATCACCTCATCGAGCGCACCGTAGGTGCCGCAGTCGGCATAGGCGACCGCGATGTGGTCGACCGTGCCATCGAGCTCGGCGACCTTCGCGCGCACGGCCGGGGCAATCCGCTCGGGGCGCTGGTGGAGCAGTGGTGGCAGGGGATAGATCGCAACGTCCCAGCCGCGCCGCTTGCTGACGTTCTCGACGTGTCGCGTGAGCACACCGCAGGTGATGATCGCGACGGTTGCCATGGCTACACGGGGAACGCGAGCTGCTCGATGAAGCGGTCGTTGAAGTCGGTGCGGTCGGACAGTTCGACGTACTCGATCTCGTTGATCAAGGCACTGCCGGCATGGCGTTCTTGGATCGAGAGGATCGCCATCTTGGCGCCTTCGCCCGCGACGTTGCCGGCGCTGATGATGCGGGGGATAGGGAGCTTCGGGACGAGGCCGATGCGGATCGCACTGGCGGCGGAGAGGTACGAGCCGAAGCTGCCGGCGAGCAGCACCTGCTGGATCTCCGACTCCTCGATGCCGAGCTCCTCGATCATCAGCTTCCAACCGGTCGCGATGGCGGCCTTGGCGAACTGGAGTTCGCGGACGTCGCGCTGCGAGAGGAAGATCGCCTTCTCGCTGTCGCCGGGGGTGCCGGCCCAGGCGAGCACGAACGCGCGCTGGCCGTCCATCTCGATCAGACGATCGACGAGGCGACGAAGATCGCCACGAGGCTGTAAGCGGCGAGCGACGCTCCAGAGAGAATCGCCCGATTGCACGACGATCTCGGCTGGGGCAGCATGGGCTAGCGGGCCCGCCATCACCATCGGAAGCACGACAACGATCAATCGGACGGCGCCAGGCGTTGGAACCGTGCAGTCCCTCGGCGCGCTGACGCTGTCTTCTGGAGCGGCAACGATACAGTCGACTTACGGGACGAGCGGGAATGCGGGGCTGACCTTCGCTTCACTCAGCCGGTCTGCGGGAGCGACGGCCAATTTTGTGACTTCGCTGGGCGCTAACGGGTCCACTAACGTAATCAACATAACCGGTGGTGCTGTGGGCTTTCAGAACCAAGGATTGTTTTATGCGGGATCAGACTACGCCTATTTAAATGCCGCTGGAACCTATGTGCGGGCACCTGGCTATGGAACGGACACTAATTTCGTGACGAGCGCTGGAGGCACTACTTTTGGAGGAACACCGACTTCATCTACCAACCAGCAGGTGACCGGAGCGGTAACAGCTCAGACGACTGCCACGATCAACACGCTTAAAATAAGCTCGGCCTCGGCTCTGGACTTTACCCTCGCTGCATCGCAGACGCTCACGCTGAATTCCGGAGGCATCATTCGAACCGGGGGAAGCACAACAACGCTATCAGGCGGTGCGGGGCTCAGCATTGCAAGCAACGCTGAGTATGTGATCAACACCGCTTTGGCCGGCGATGCCTTGACGATTAGCAACCCTATTCTTGCGAATGGGACGAATGTTTTGACCAAGGCGGGCCTTGGGACTCTGACGTTGGCAGGAGCCAATGCGTTCACAGGAAACATCTTTGTTAACGGAGGCGTTCTCTCCATCGC
>JBAXOM010000081.1:0-9503 GCA_037133215.1 Thermoleophilia bacterium
CCATCCGTCCGGCGGCTTTGGCACGGCGGTCTCGTAATCGAGTTCGTGCGTCGCGATTAGACGCGCACCTGTCTCACGTTCGATCGCCTCGATCTGATCCCACGATGCGAGCATTGCCTCGCCGTTCCAGAGCACACCAGGCAGGCGTCGCCCACGCATTGGAGCGATCAGATACGCAGCGTCGCAGAGCAGAAACGTTGGCTGGCTCGGCGTATTGACCCAGAGCGACTGGTGCCCTGCGGTATGACCCAGGGTCGAGTGCAGCACAAGCGCACCGTCACCGAAGATGTCGTGCGTGCCCGTGACGGGCCGCCAGTCGACGCCCGCGGAGAAGTCGTCGACAAGATAGATCTCGGCCTGGTCATGCGTGCGATCGAAGGCGTAGTCGAGCTCGGCCTGCTGGATGTAGACCGGCGCGTGCGCGAGGTGCTCTAGGCCACCCGCATGGTCGAAGTGCAGGTGAGACTGCACGACTACGCTGATGTCCTCGGGCGTCATCCCAATCCGTGCGAGGCAACCAGGCACGGTGTCATCCGGCTCGAGCAGCGCCTCGAAGACATCTGCCATGTCGCCAAGCCGCGAACGCGGATCGGTCCGCAACGTCGGGTGCGCACCCGTATCGAGCAACACATTGCCCTGAGGATGCGTGATTACGTACATGTAATACGGGTTGTAGAGCGCCTCGCCCGCCTGTGGATGCTCGAAGTCGAAGATTCCGACATCCTGGAGGTCTCCCCCGCAGTGCAACGCGTAGATCTTCATGCCAGCAACCTACTGCAGCGAGCACTGAACATGAGCAACCCCCCGTTGCATCCACTCCACACTCCCATCACCATGGGCGCGATCATGAGAGTCGTTCGAGGCCACTGACTTGATCGAAGCCACGGTCGAACGATGCAATCTGCAAGATGCCGTAGCGCTCCATGACAGCAACGTGGAGGGCGTCCCGCGCGTCGATGTTCCGTTGCACGTTCACGACCTCATGCGCACGCCGCACATCACTTCGTTCGATTGGATAGACCTCATCGACCAAGACATCCAGATGCGCAAATCCGTGAGTGATCGTCGCCTCTCGATTGATCGCACTGTATCGGTGCAGAATCTCTTGATACACCTCAGCACTCGTCACGAGGCGTTTGCCACTCAACACGAGCTGATCACAGAGTCGCTCCGCCCGCACGCGATACTCAGGATCATTTCCGACGACATACATCGTGATGTTGGAATCGATAAAGATCACAGGCCGGGCGTACCGTCATAGCGCGAATTGACCTCTTGCAGCATCTGCTCGATCGCTGGTGCAGGGCCACGCTCGGCATCCGGAATATCTGAAAGCCGGCGTAGGGCAGCGAGTTTTTCGTCGATTCCGCGCGGCGATTGAGCCTTCTCCGCAAGCGCCATTGCTCGTCGCACCCACTCGGATAGGTTGACGCCCTCAGCTTCGGCACAGCTTCGCGCCC
Organism: Thermoleophilia bacterium; assembly: GCA_037133215.1. GTDB lineage: Bacteria > Actinomycetota > Thermoleophilia > Gaiellales > F1-60-MAGs149 > F1-60-MAGs149. Next base: position 1,461 of record JBAXOM010000081.1, read on the forward strand.
GAGCCACTTCGCTCTCGGAGACGATCACTTGGAGACGCATACTCATGTCATGAGTATGCCATACGTATCAGATACTCACTCCGATTCTCACGCCAGCAACCCGCCAGGCGTAATCGCGTGCGGATCGCAGACCAGGTGGATCAACGCTGTCCGCTCGGCAGCCAGCGCACGTGCAAAGGCGGCCGGGAAATCGCCATCGCGCTCGACGCGTTCGGCGTGACATCCGTACGCCTCGGCGAGCTGCACGAAATCGGGATTGACGAGCGTCGTGCCCTCGACGTGGCCTGGGTATGAGCGTTCTTGATGCATGCGGATCGTGCCCAGCATGCCGTTGTCGCAGACCAGGACGACCAGACGCAACTGCTCCTGGATGGCAGTCGCCAACTCGTGGCCCGCCATCTGAAAGCAGCCGTCGCCCGCAAACGCCACGACCGTGCGTGAACGATCGTGCAGCGCCGCCGCAATCGCAGCGGGAATTCCATAGCCCATCGCGCCACTGGTCGGTGCGAGCTGCGTGCCAAACGCCCGATGCCGGTAGTAGCGGTGGATCCAGACGGTGTAGTTGCCAGCACCGTTGGTGATGACAGCGTCGTCCGGCAGGGTGTCACGCAGGTGCGTCACGACCGAGGCGAGATCGACCCCAGCCAGTTCGCGCGGCGTTGGCTCGCTCCACTGCAGGTAGTCGGAGCGCAACTCGTCGGCCCAGGCCTGACGCTCTGCCGGTGCGAGAACCCCATGGCGCGCAAGACCTTCGACGACGAGCGGTGCCGCCGCACAGATATCAAGATCGGCGCGATAGACCTTGCCGAGCTCGGTCGGCTCGGGGTGCACATGCACGAGCCGGCCAGCCGCCGGCTTCGGGATCTCCAGCCGCGTGTAGCCACCGCTCGCAATATCACCAAACCGCCCACCGAGGAGGACGACGCAATCGCTTTCTCGCACCCGCGCATCGAGCTTGGGGTTGCAGCCAAGCCCAAGATCACCGACGTAGGCAGCGGCCGTGTTGTCGAGTCGATCCTGGCGTCGAAATTGTGCAGCGACAGGCACGCCCGATGCACCCGCCCAGGCTGCCAACGTGTCGGCGGTGGCCTGATCCCACCGGGGGCCACCCACGATCAGCAGCGGTCGTTCGGCCTCGGCCAACAAGCCGTGGAGCTCGGCGAGCGCAGCGGTGTCGGGCATCCGCCACGCGGGCTCGACTAGGGGCGCATCAGGCGCAGCGGTGAAGTCGCGCTGCATGTCCTCGGGCAACGCCAGCACAACCGGGCCCGGACGATCGGCCAGTGCAATCTCAAAGGCCTGCGCCATCACCACGGGAATGTCGTCGGCGCTCTCAATCTGCTTTGCCCATTTGGCAAGTGGCGCAAACATCGCCTCGAAATCGACCTCTTGAAAGGCCTCGCGCCCGAGGTGACCACGTTCCACCTGACCCAGCAACAGAATCATCGGCGTCGAATCCTGAAACGCCGTGTGCACCCCAATCGCGGCCTGCGTCGCGCCAGGCCCGCGCGTCGCCAGACAGATACCGGGACGGCCCGTCAACTTGCCCCACGCCTCGGCCATATGCGACGCCGTCGCCTCATGGCGCGCGGTCACAAAACGAATCGTGTCGCGCTGCTCCCAGAGCCCATCAAGAACAGTCAGAAACGACTCGCCTGGAACACCAAAGACAGTGTCCACGCCCTGGACGACGAGCTGGTCGGCAACGACGTGCCCGCCAAGTCGCGTCATGCCAACGGCTCATCAAGAAAGACGGTGTACCGCTGACTCTTGGGCTTCTCACGATCCTCGTCCCTGACGTAGCGGATCGACGGCGAGCCTTGGATGGCGATCGGCAGCAGCATCACGCGCACAAAAGCGGCAGGCTCGTCACCCCGCACCTCGGCATAGACCGGATCGGGCCCACCCTCAAACCAGGCACCCCACGTGTCGATCTCCTGGCGTGCGCCCTCAGTCTCGACCGCAAACAAGCCCTCGACCTGGACCCGAATGCCGGGTCCTTGATGCGTGTGGAGAAAGGCGACGCCGTCAGCAGGAAAATCGACGCGATCACAGCGCATCACTTGCGTGCCACTCTCGAGCTCGACCGGAGCCGCCAACAGTGCATCGGTCGCAGCCTCGGCGACAACCGACCAGACGACGTAGCGCCCAGCAGCAGCAGCCCGCGCCGAGCCATCCGCAGCAAAGGTCGCCGAATTCGTCGCGGCGTCGTACGTAACCGTCGGCCCGGGGCGCGAGAGGTCTGCACCCGCAGCCACGTCGACCACGTGGACCTGCAGCACCGACCTCAATTGAAGAACGCCCCACCATCGACAACGAGCGATTGGCCCGTGATAAAGCTGGAGCCCGGCGCGCAGAAGAACACGACCGCCCCGACGACATCCTCGGGGTACTGATCGCGCTTGATCACGCGCGCGCCCACCGAGATCTCCTGCAGTGCCTCGATCTGCACCGGGTTGGCCTGCACGCCATCCGACATCGTGAAGCCCGGCGCAACGCAGTTGACGAGGATCCCGTCGCCGCCAAGTTCCTTGGCCAGCGCCTTCGTCATTGCCACTACAGCGCCCTTCGACGCGACGTAGTGCAAGAGAAACGGCACTCCCTTAAAGGGCGTGCCCGAGGAGATATTGACGATGCGCCCACCGCCACCCTTGCGCATTGCGGGCACGACTGCGCGCGTTGCGAGGTGCAGGCCGAGCACGTTGACATCCATCACTTTGCGCCACTCGTCGATGTCGATGTCTTCCATTGGCGTCGGGACGAGCGACGTGTACATACCCGCGTTGTTGACGAGCCCATCGATGCGGCCGAAGCGTGCAAGCGTGGCCGCAGCCATCTGCGCGCAGTCCTCCGGGTTCGAGATATCCACGCGCACGCCCAGCGTGTTGCTGCCAAGTTCGGCAGCGGCCTCCTCGGCACCGGCGAGATCGGCGATCACGACCTCTGCCCCATCCGCCAAGAGCCCGTCGACGATCGCGCGGCCGATGCCTTGCGCACCACCGGTCACGATGATCACGCGCTTGTCGCTCATCCGCGGACGCCCGCCCAGGCGAGATATTTGTACTCGAGGAAATCATCGAGGCCATGCTGCGATCCCTCGCGCCCAATGCCCGATTCCTTGATGCCCCCGAACGGCGCGACCTCCGTCGAGATAAAGCCCGTGTTGATCGCGATCATGCCGTACTCGAGACCCTCAGACGCGCGCCAGATCCGCGCATGGTCTTGGCTAAAGAGGTAGGCCGCGAGGCCGAATGGTGTCGCATTCGCCGTGCGGATTGCGGCGGCCTCATCGCTAAAGCGATGGATCGCAGCAACGGGACCGAAGGTCTCCTCGTTCGACATCTGCCAATCCATATCGGCGCCCGTGATAATCGTCGGCGAGAAGAACGTACGGCCCTGCTCATGAATGCCGCCGCCGACCAGCACGTCGCCACCACGCTCGACAGCATCACCAACATGCGCCAACACCTTGTCGAGGGCCGCCTGGTCGATCAGCGGTCCAATCTGCGCAGCCGGGTCGAAGCCTGACGCGACGGTGATGCCTGAGGCGAGCTCGACCATGCGCTCCACGAAGGCGTCGTGAATACCGTCCTGCACGAGCACGCGGTTGGCACTGATGCAGGTCTGCCCCGAGTTGCGGAACTTGGCGACCATCATTGCTGCAATCACGTCATCAAGATCGGCGTCGTCGAAGACGAGGAACGGAGCGTTGCCGCCCAACTCGAGCGAGACCTTCTTGATCGTCTTCGCACACTGCCCCATCAAGAGCTTGCCCACCTCAGTCGAGCCAGTAAACGAGAGCTTCCGAACAATCGGATTGCTCGTCATCTCGCCACCGATCTTCGGCGCATCCTCAGCATCGCCCGTGACCACGCTGAGCACACCTGCCGGCAGGCCGACGCGCTCGGCCAGCACCATCACCGAGAGAGCCGACAGTGGTGTCTGCTCGGCTGGCTTGAGCACCATCGAGCAGCCCGCAGCGAGTGCCGGCGCGGCCTTACGGGTCGGCATCGCCGACGGGAAATTCCATGGCGTGATACCCACCGTGACACCAATCGGTTCGCGCAAGACGACGATGCGACGATCCGGCATCGGTGCAGGAATTGTCTCGCCACTGACACGCTTTGCCTCCTCGCCGAACCACTCAAAGAACGACGCTGCGTAGGCGATCTCGGCCTTGGCCTCGGCATGCGGCTTGCCCTGCTCAGCCGTCAGAATCGTCGCGAGATCGTCGGCGTTCGCCAGCATCGCATCGGCGAGATCGCGCAGAATCTTGGCGCGCTCCTTCGCCAGCAACTTGCGCCAGCCAACCTGGGCACGCTCGGCTGCCTCGATTGCTCGGCGAGTCTCCGCCGCGCCCATCCGCGGCACCTGCGCGATCTCCTCGCCCGTCGCCGGGTCGATCACGGCGAACGTCTCGCCACTATCGGCATCGACCCACTTGCCGTCGATATAGGCCTGGGTGCGGAAGAGGTCGGGATCGGAAAGCGTCAGCGTCATGTGGCAGATACTAGACGATTGACTCCACTTTGGTCAGACCACTTTGGGCCGACCTAAACAGTCACTGACGGCAGTACCTCAAATAAACCGTAATGCGACTCGCGGCACCGATCACCCCAGCGTGCTCAGTCGACGAGTTCGAAACCGCGCGGACCGACCTGATAGATGTGCACGACGGCATCTATCAACTCGTGGTTCGCATCGAAGGCAACCGGACTACCGAGAATCTTGCTCTCAAAATGAACATCAGGAAGTGCCTTGGTGACCGCAGCGCGCGAGACGTCACCGTCGGCGTGACATGCCGTCAAGGCGGCCGTAAGCACGACCTGCATGGCGACGTAAGCTGGGCCACCGTAGGTCTCAAACGTGCCAAAGATCGACTGATACAGGTGCATGGTTTCCCGTCCTTCGGACGTCTGTGATGCGTCGGGAGCGTACGTCGAGACGTAGGCGCCTGGCGACGAAAAAGCTCCCACAAAAAGACTGTCTCCTCCGATCAGCGCCGGGTACTTTCCCGCCGCTCGAAGCTGATTCGCGAGCCGCTGAGCATCCGTCGCAACCAGCAGCGGCAAAGCCACCACATTGACCGAATCCGTGACGCGTGCAATCACATTCTCGTACGTCTTTTGTTCGAGCTTGACCGTGACGCGCTCACTCGGGATGCCCTGTGCCTTCAGCGTCTCCACGATGCTGTCTGCGAGCCCTTTCGAGTACGGCTCATCGTCCTCGACAACCAAAACCGTCTTTGGCTTGAGGTGCTTGCCGATAAATTGCGCCATGCGTGGGCCTTGCAGGGCATCGCTCGCCACCACCCGATAAAAGCCCTTGAGGTTACCGTCAGTGAGCGTGGCGTTCGTCGCCGACGGCGAGACGTAGACGAGACCGGCGGCATCGAGGATGGGACCAACCGCTTTCGTAACGACCGACGTTTTGGGACCGATGACCCCAATCACGTTCGGATTCGTGACGATTCGCTGCGCCTCCTTGACACCTGCCTTGACATCAAAATCGACGTTACTCGGCTCAAACGTAAACAGCGTGTCGTGATCCTGGTTGAACTTATCGAGCGAGACGCGTGCCCAGTTCATTTGGACCGAATCCGTAGCGCCAGAGCGGCCGTACGGAAGCATCACCGCAACCGTCCCATCGCAATTGGTATTCGAAGAGACCGCGTCCGAGGAGACCGTGTGTCCCCCGCTGCCCGACTCGCCGCAGCCACCTGCAACGACAGCCACAACACTCATGACGAGGATGAGTAAAACGGCTCTGATCACCAGAACACCGCCGTACCAATCACGCACGCGACGACAACGGCCGTGCTTACCGTCATCAACGAAATGCGCGACCTCAGCGATTCGAAGAGTGGCGTGAGACCGCTGGCGAGGAACGCAATCGTCAAGAGAGCCGCCAAGAATTCGAGATCGTGGGCCCGGCCTAATTGAAACTCCGCAAGGTGCAGATACTCGTTCGACATGTCCAACGCCGCTTTGGCATCGATGATCACGCCAGGGGCATCCCACGCGGGATTCGCAGAGACAAACGGCGAGGTTGGACGACTCTCGTCTGGCTGCTCGCGCCACCAACCAATTGCGGCGCGCGTATTGGGATTCATCATTCCGTAAATCATCAGCGAGCGATTTTTATCGGCCGAATCCAGAGCCGTACGAAAATCAATGAACAGCTGACGCTCGCTCGTCATACTGCGCTCAGCCGCTTGCGTGAGGGCATTTGCGTCAGTGGTGGCTTTCGTAGAAAGCGTGAGGTTCTCCACCGCGTGCCCCTGCATGACTGCGCTCTTCCAGGCGGTCACGCCCGCCAGGACGGCCGCAATGCCAAGAATGGTGACCGTGCTGATCGAGAGCCAGCGTGGGCCATGCATCTCGGAATGGCCTGCGCCATGGCTAGCTCCGTGGCCGCCGGTCATCCGTGACTCTGCTCACCAAGCATTGGCACATGGTATAGAAATTGCTGGTTCCCACGAGCACCCAGTAATGCACCACCCAGCGACACCTAAGTGGAAATACGGCGGTCCCCGGTGTACAACAGGGGGTATGACTAGCATCCTGGGTTTCTCTACCGATTCGGATTCCGACGATCTCGTTGCGCAGCGGGTAGTAGCGCTTGCGCAGGAACGCGGTGCGACGAGTGTCGTCATGGTCACGCACGGCGGTATGGACATGACGATTGGGCATGGACTCGGCCTCGAACTCATGGACGGCGAGAGCGACCACGATGCGAGCCTGCGCGCCGTCGCGATGTGCGCGACAGCGAAGGCCGCTGGCCTCGAGGCGACCCCACAGGCGTCGTCTGGACCAGAGGGCTCCTGTATGACGGCCGCCTGCGAGAAGTTCTCTCCGACCTCCATCGTCGTCGGCACGCCAAAGCATCGCCTTGTCGGAAACCTCTGGGACACCGAGTCGGTCCGTGCCGCCAAACACCACTGCGACGACGTCGAGGCACTCCACTCCTAAGCGGTGTACCTCGCGGCTTGATACCGAGGTTCTAGTCGCCAAGCTCGGCGCGGCGACGTACGACGTACTCGTCGAGCTCTTCACGCATCGCGTCGACCATCGGTGGCTGCTCATACTCAGCGAGGAGACCCTCGTAGATCCCCGTCGCGCGGGCTGCCGCATCGAGCCCACCATTCTTCGACCAGCGCTGAAAGTTGTCGGTTGTGGCGAGCTGCGGACGATAGAAGCAGTCGCGGAAACGCTCCATCGTATGCTCGGCGCCGAGGAAATGACCGCCATGACGCACCTCATCGTGGGCACGAAAAGCGAGCGCGTCATCGTTGATGTCGAGCTGCGTAAACTCGGCTCGCAGCGTGCGCACGATATCGAGATCGACGATCAACTTCTCGAACGAGGCAACCAGACCGCCTTCCAGCCAACCACCGGTATGCATCACGATATTGGCGCCCGCGAGGAACGCAGCCTGCATCGTGTTCATCCCCTCGTACGCCGCCTGGGCATCCGGCACAGGACTCGTCGTGAGGGCCCCGCCACCTGCTCGCCACGGCAGGTTGTAGCGGCGAGCGAGTTGTCCCGAGACGAGCAGTCCGAAGTGCGACTCCGGACCACCAAAGGCCGGCGAGCCGTTCTTCATGTCCGTCGTCGAAAGAAACGAGCCGAGCACCGCAGGGCAGCCAGGATTGATCGCCTGCATTAGCGCGATTCCGGTCAGCGCCTCAGCAAATTGCTGGGCGAGCGCGGAGATCGTGCTGGCCGGCGCCATCGCACCCATCAGTAGGAACGGGACGATGAAGACCGGCTGGCCCACGCGTGCATAGATCATCAACGCGTCGAGCATTCGACCGTCGTACACCAGCGGAGAATTGACGTTGATGTTCGTGTAGATACAGACCTCACGGTCCATGCGATCACCAAAAATGATGCGCGCCATCGCTAGCGCGTCTTCAGCAGCATCGACCGAAACCGCGCCGCCACCCAGCGGCTTGTCGGTGAGCATCGCGATACTGCGGACCATGTCGAGGTGGCGCGAGTCGAGTGGAATGTCGTTTGGTTCGCACGGCAGGCTGCCGAC
>JBAXOM010000082.1:0-9423 GCA_037133215.1 Thermoleophilia bacterium
GGGTGCAGAATGAACGGCCCACCGTCGGTGATCTCGATCAGTTCGGTCAGTTCCGCCTGCTCTTGCTTGACGTCGATGTGGCCGTAGCGACTGTTGCGGAAGACGCGAAAGCGTCGATCGCAGCGAACGTCGACGCTCGCAGGCTGAATCAACGCCTCGTCGAACGGATCGAGCGCAATACGCCCTGCCGCAATCGCGGCGCGGATTCCACGGTCAGAGAGAACCATCTGGCGGCAGTTTGGCAGGCGTGGGGGACGGCCGGTGCCAGCGCGGTGCAGTACGCTGCGCCGTGTGAGCAGTCGGGTCATCGCACGCCGCTACACGTTGGAGGTCCCAGAGGCCCCGGCGCCGGGGCGCATGGTGTGGCGTGGGCGCGATGCCGTCAGCGGTGGAGCGGTCGTCGTGACACTGCTCGATGAGCATCCGCAGGTCGATGCCACGCTCGCAGCACTCGTAGCCGTGCGTCATCCATCCTTGCCCGTGATCTTGGATCACGGCATCGATGGCGTCACGCGGTATCTCGTAACGCCGGCGCGTGCGGGGCAGACGGCTCGTCTGCGCTTGGCCGACCGGGGTCAGCTGACGGGCGCCGATGCGGCCGCGCTTGGTGCGGCAATCGCCGATGCGCTTGCGACGTTGCACGAGCGTGGCCTCGTACAGGGGACGGTCAGTCTCGATGCGCTGGTCCTTGACGAGACAGGGCCGCCGCGTCTGGAGGACCTCGCCACCGGTGGTCTGGCGCGTCCAGCCGACCAGCCGGACGATGACGTGCGCGCACTCGCGGCGATCCTGCGCGAGGTGCTCACGATTCCGGACGATGCGAACCTGCTCGAGTTCCCCGGGTTGACTCCGCGTTTTGCCGGGCTGCTACAAAGCATGGCCTCAATTAATCCGCCGGCCGCAGCGAGTGCTCGCGATGCCCTGCGCCGAATCGGTGACGGACAGCAGCCGCTGGCAGGCGCCACTGGGTGGGAGCCGTTTGTGCCGGTCGAGACGCCGGTGCGTGAGCAGAGCGAGCGCAGCAATCGGGGGCTCAAGGTGCTCGTCGGTGTACTTGCGGTTGGGGTGGTGGTCCTCGCTGTTGTTGCTGCCGTTGCAGTTGTGGATCGGCGCGATGCGAACCAGAGCGCAGTGATAACTGGTCTACCCGGCCCTGTCACGACCGTGATCAACACAGACACCGTCGAGGGTGGGACGACGACAGAACAGCAAACGACCGCAACCGTGCCAACGGGTGCAAGTCATGTGCCGAGGCCGATCCGGATCGTGGGCATCACGCCGCTCGACCCTGCGGGTGATCGTCAAGAGAATAATCAGGACGCACACTTCGCCATCGACCGCTCGCTCAGTACCGGGTGGTCGACGGAGATCTACAAGAAGAGCACGCTCGGCAACAAAGGGGGTGTCGGCCTTGCGCTGCGCCTTGTCATGCCAAGCCGGGTGACTCAACTCGTACTGCGCACCGCACCGGTTGGTGCGACGATTGCGCTCTACGCCGTCCGCCGGACCGAACCGACCACGGCGCCGCGCGGATGGATCACCCTGACCGAACCGGTCACGCTCCATCGATCACGCGCGGTACTGAGGATTCGCCACCGGGCACCAGTTACGACCGTGCTGGTCTGGATTAGCGGGTTGCCGGCAGAGCGTGGGGCCTACGTTTTGCGCATCAACGACATTCGTGTCGTTGGCGTACCCAGCGGCGCTTAGCGCAGCAGCGACGACTCAGCCGTAAAGCGTTCGAGTGCGAGCTCGATCAGGCGGGTGAGCAGGTCGCCGTAGGCGATTCCGCTTGCTTCAAACATGCGCGCGTAATAGCTCGTCGCCGTAAAGCCAGGGATCGTATTGATCTCGTTCAGTACGAGACGGCCCTCGTGCGTACGGAAGAAGTCGACGCGGGCCATTCCGTGGCAATCGCAGAGCGTGAAGGCGCGGGCGGCCGTGTCGCGCAGGCGACTGGCGGCCTCTGATGGGATTTCGGCTGGGACCTCAAGCCACGAGCCGCCGTCCGAATACTTGGCGTCGTAGTCGTACCACTCGTTGTGAAAGCCAATCCGCCCGACCTCCGAGATAGTCAGGTTCGGGGGCAGGCCGAGCACGCTGCACTCCACCTCGTCGCCGACGAGTAGCTCCTCCACCAGCACCTTCTCGTCGTGCGAAAGAGCAAGGTCGAGGGCGGCGTCGATTTCGGCCGCAGTCTCCACCCGCGAGATGCCAACACTCGAGCCCAGCCGAGCGGGTTTGACGAACACGGGATAGCCCAACGTTGCTATCTGCTCGCGCATGTCGGGTCGCGACTGGTGGCGGTGCACGACAACCTCGCGCGCAACGTCGATGCCCGCATCGCGTAGGACCGACTTGCAACGCTCCTTGTCCATCGTCAGCGCAGAGCCAAGGACGCCGGAGCCAACGTAGGGGACACCGAGCATCTCCAGCAGGCCTTGGACCGTGCCATCCTCGCCGAACGGTCCGTGCAGGACAGGAAAGACCACATCGCAGCCCAAGGGTCCGCCAGCACCAGGCGTCACGGCAACCGGCTCACCTGCGGCATCGGTCCAGAGACCCGCCCGACTGATGGTGATCGACACGACGTCGAAACGGGCTGGGTCAAGGCCGGCAGCAACACTCGCAGCCGAGCGCAGCGACACATCGTGCTCCGACGAGCGACCGCCGCCAAGGACGGCAACCCGCAACCGCTCAGCCACTACGTCGTTGTTCCTGTATAGCGGCCAACGACGATCGTCACAGTCGAGCCCTGTGGTTGCGATGACCCGCTCGCGGGGTTTTGCGAGATGACGATGCCATCTTGCGACGGGTCAGTGACCGCGCTCTCCTCTGTATTCGCGACGAAGCCAGCGTTGGTGATCTGTGCCTCGGCATTGCTCCGCGACATGTTCACGACCGAGGGGACTGTGGCACTGACGGGGCCCTTGGAGACGACAACGTTGACGAAGCCACCCTGCGGGAGGCTCGTGCCGGCAGCCGGGTCCTGGCTGATCACCTGCCCGATCGGTGCGGCGTCATTCGCCTCGGACTGGGAGCCGAGCACGAGGCCTGCTGCGATGAGCGTGTTCTGCGCATTCGTGATGTCCATCTTGGTGACGTTCGGGACGGTGCTGGTCTGCTTCCCCTTCGAAACGGTGAGCGTGACCGTCGAGCCTGGTTTGACATCGACGCCAGCCGACGGTGCCTGTGAGATGACGTTGCCCACCGCGACACTCGAGGAGGAATCCTCGACCGTCGTGACCACGAGTCCGAGAGCCTCTATCTGTGCAGTCGCATCGGCTACGCCAGCGCCCTGAACGCTTGGCACGGTCACGAGGTTGGGTCCCGACGAGACCTGGAGCTCGATCGTCGTCCCGGTTGGCACTTTGCCCCCTGCGTTTGGCCGCATCGCAATGACCTGGTCGGCGGGAACGTCCGCGGAGGCCTGCTTCGTGATCAGTACGACGAGCCCTGCCTGCTTGAGCGCTGCCGTTGCATCGGCCTGCGTCTGGCCAACGAGGTTAGGAATCTCGACGAGTGCACTGGTCGTCGCCGTGGACGAAGTTGTCGCGCCGCCACTGCCGGAGCCTCCGCGGGTAAAGGCGTAGACACCCGCAATCCCCGCGAGCAGCACGATGCCGACGATGATCAGGAGAATCCACAGGCGCTTGCGATTCGGATTTCCGCCGCGCGTTGGTGGGGCCTCGCGCGGTGGGAGCGGTGGTGCAACGAGCGTCTCGCTCGCGAGCTGCGTCATGGCGATCGTGGCTGCACCAATGACGGCGGTCTCGTCGCTGATCGGCAGACCCTGGCGGACACGGTCGAGCTCGATACCCATCTGGTCAGCACTCTGGTACCGCTGTGTGGGGTCCTTCGAAAGCGCTCGCATTACAACCGACTCAAGAGCGACAGGTACGAGCGGATTGCGATCGGTCAGCGCCTCGGGGGCCTCCTGGACGTGACGCATGGCGACCGTTACGGCAGCTTCGCCTTCGAAGGGCACGCGTCCCGACAGCATTTCGTAGAGGACGATGCCGACGGCATAGAGATCGGCGGGGGGTCCGACGGGCAATCCTCGTGCCTGCTCGGGTGCGAGGTACTGGGCCGTACCAACGATCGAGCCAGCCTCCGTCATCTCGGTATCACCGGCACTCGCGATGCCGAAGTCGGCGACCTTGATCTTGCCGTCGGGCTGCACGAGGATGTTCTGCGGCTTGACGTCGCGGTGGATCACGCCCTGTTGATGTGCGACACGAAGGGCGGCCAAAATCTGCAGCCCAATGGTGATCGCCCTGCGTGGCTCGATCGGCGACTCGCGCCGAATCAGGTCCTTGAGTGTCTCGCCTTCGACGTACTCCTGGACGATGTACGACATGCCTGCGGTCTGCGACTGGTCGTAGACCTGCACGATGTTCGGATGGTTGAGTCGCGCGGCTGCACGGGCTTCGCGCTGAAACCGCTCGATGAAGTGCGGGTCGTCACTGTGGCGATCGGCCAGCACCTTGACGGCAACCTGGCGGTGAAGCGATTCGTCCTGAGCCAGAAAGACGCGCGCCATGCCACCTTGGCCAAGGCGGCCAACGATGCGATAGCGACCGTCAAAGAGGGCGCCGGGAGAGGTGTCGTCCATATGGCTCATTGTGTGTCCATCGCGGATTGTCTCACGTTGTCAGCGCAGTCAGCGCCCGTAGGACGGCAGCGACGATTGGTGCGGCCACATCTCCACCGGTTCCGGCGACGTCTTCGACGAGGACGGCAAAGGCGTAGCGTGAGGCCTCGGCTGGTGCAAAGCCAATAAACCACGCATCGTTTTTACCGGCACGGCCCGTCTCTGCCGTCCCGGTTTTGCCCGCCACATCAAGTCCCGCGACGGCTGCCGCTCCGCCGGTGCCTTCGTCGACGACCTGCTTCATCAGCCCGCGTAGGGTGGCCGCAGTCTCCGTTGTCATGGCGCGCCCGAGGTAGACCGGGGAGGGTCGTCGCACCACGGAACCGTCTGGAGCGCGTACCTCTTGGACCGGCTCGGGCTGAATGATTTGGCCACCATTGGCAACCGCGGCGGCAACTTCAGCCATCTGGAGTGGCGTGGCGAGCAGCCGCTCCTGACCAATCGCGACGCGCGGCACATCAATCGGTGCGTTCGCACTGATCATGTTGCCGCTGCGGTTGAAGATGCCAGACGGCAGCGTCTGCTCGGGTGGGTAGTCCCACGGGAAGCGCGAGAAAAAGCCGAAGCCACGCATGGTTGCCTCGAGCTTGTCCTGCCCGAGTTCTGCGCCGACCTTGGCGAAGGTCGTGTTGATCGAATGAATCAGCGCGTAGCCAAAGTTGTGGGGACCGTAGGCGTGGCCGTGGTAGTTGCAGAGTGGCTGGCCGCCAGAGTTGATGCACGCCGGGCCAGGAAATTTCGTGTCGGGCGTGACGACGCCGGCATCGAGTGCACTGGCAGCTGTGACGACCTTGAAGGTAGAGCCCGGTGGGTAGAGGCCTTGGGTCGCGCGATTGAGAAGCGGCGAGCCCGGATCGCTGAGGGCCTTCTCGAGGCCCGTGTTCGGATCGTATGTTGGTGTCGAAGCCATCACGAGAATACCGCCGCTGCTCGGGTCGAGCACAACGACGCTGCCACGCACGCCGAGACTCGTCAGCTGCTCCATGGCGACCTTCTGCGCGGCCGCGTTAAGCCGTAAGACAACCTGATCGCCACGGACCGTGTCGCCCTTCATGCGATCGAACGAGTTGACGACGCCAGCCAGATCGCCCGTGCTGCCCGTCAGTTCGGGATCGAGTGACCGTTCGAGACCAGCGCGGCCGGCGAGGAGCGACGAGTAGCCAACCAGTTGTGCGGCCAGACCGGCCGTCGGATAGTGGCGGTAGTAGACCGTGCGGCCATCGAGCGTGCCGGGCTTTGATTCGGCGAGGGTGACGCCGTCAGACGAGACGATCGCGCCACGGTCGATCGCAAGGTCGCGGTAGACCAGCCGCACGTTGGCCTGACGCGCCTCGAGTGACGAACGCGCCCACACCTGCCAATACGTCGTCATGCCGATTAGAGCCAAGAGGCCAACCGCGAGCACGATGAAGAGGTTGCCAATGCGCCGATTCATACGCGCTCTCGATTAGCGCGCTGCGAGATACACAGCAGAAGGCCAGCGATTGCGAAGTTGGCCGTCACGCTCGAACCGCCATAGGACACAAACGGCAAGGTCAGCCCGGTCAACGGGAGCAGGCGAATGACGCCGCCGACGATCACGAAGACCTGAAACGCGACCGCGGTGGCGAGGCCTGCGGCCAACAGTTTCGAGAACCCATCGTCGGCCGTGGTGGCAATGCGAAAGCCACGCCAGGCGAGCAGGAGGTAGAGCAGGATCACTGCCGCAGCGCCGACGAGCCCCATTTCGTTGGCGATCACGGAGTAGATGAAGTCCGTCTGGGCGAACGGGATGATCGTCCCGCCGGCGCTGTTGAGGATCAACCCGCGGCCAAATCCTGCGCCAAGCACACCACCGTCGGCGATCGTGTAAATCGACTGTGTGATCTGGTAACAGCACTGCGCCTGCTCGTTGGCCCACGGGTGCAGCCAGCCGTCGATACGGGTCTGCACGTGCGGTGTGATCTGCACGGCGGCGGCCGCACCGAGGGCAAACAGGCCACCGCCAAGGGCGACAAACAGCAGGCGACCCGTTGCGATGTAGAGCATCGCGAGCGCGATCACGTAAAAGAGGAGTGAGGAGCCAAGGTCATTCATCGCCACGAGCAACACCAGCGACGCACCGGCGATGATCAACAGCGGCAGCGAATGGCGCAGTGCCGGGATACCGACGCCGAGTAGCTTGCGTGTCGGTGCGGCCAGGACCTCACGACGCTCGCGGAGATAGCCCGCGAGGAAGATCACGAGCAGGATCTTGGCGAACTCGCCTGGCTGGATTTGCAGCCCACCAATCCGGATCCAAAGGCGGGCACCGTTGACCTGTGCACCGAGCGTGATCGTGGCGAGCAGGAGCACGACTGCGAGTGCACCGCAGGTATACCGCAGCGTCTCAAGTCGACGAATGTCGCGGAAGGCGATGATGACACCGATAAAGAGCGCGAGGCCAATCAGGATCCAAATGCCCTGATCGCGCGCGAGCGTCGCATCGATGCGATAGATCTCAATCAAGCCGATCGCGGTCAGAACGGCCGTGATGGGCAACACGTAGGGATCGGCGTCGGGCAGCGTGAAACGTACGACGAGGTGAGCGACGAGATAGGCGCCGGCGAAGAAGGCAGCGGCAATCAGGGGGGACGAGGCGAACTCTTGGGCGCGGGCGAGTTGTACAGCGGCAAAACCCGCGGTGGTGATCAGCAGCGCAAGCCCGATCAGGCTGAGTTCGCGGTTACGCATCGGCAGGCGGAGAAATCCGCGGTCCGGCGTCACGGCGTACTCGGTGGCAAACGCAGCCACGGCGAAGCAGAGGTCAGCGCGGCGACCCGATCCTCGGCGCTCCCAAGCGAGCCGATGCGCTGATCGAGCAGGCTGGCACGTTGGTCCGTGGAGAGCACGGCCGTCGGGACGTCGGTAATCGTGACCGCGCGGTAGAGCGTCATGCTGCTCGTGACCTCGAAGGGCAGGCCCTGATAGATCGCAACGCGACCATCAGGCGTTGCACCGACGAAGTGAGCCCATTGCAGGCCCACCGCGATTCCGACCGCGAGTGCGATACCGACCGCAGCGACGATGCCGATAGCGAGCAGGTTGAACCCGCGGCGACGCCGTGACGTGGGAGTGGTCGGTGGGGCGATCGGGCCACTATCGAGCGCGGTCGGGGGCAGGATCACGATCGGTGGGCGCTCGGGCTCGGTGTCTTCGGCGCCACGCGTACCCATACGCAGGAGCACTGCGGTGACGTTGTCTTCGCCACCGGCGCCGTTGGCTGCGGTGACGAGTTGCTGGGAGAGCTGTTCGAGCGAGCCGCCGCCCCGCAAAATCCGGGTGATTTCGGGATCAGAGACCATTCCGGTGAGGCCGTCACTACAGAGCAGGATCAGATCGTCGGCCTCGATCGCGACGCGCAACACATCGATATCAACGCGCCCCTCGGCGCCGAGGGCACGGGTGATCACCGAACGCTGCGGATGCCGCTCGGCCTCGGCTGGGGTGAGCGTGCCGCGGCGCACGAGTTCTCCCACAAGTGAGTGATCGTCGGTCAGCTGTTGCAGGCGACCCGAGCGGAACAGGTAGGCGCGCGAATCGCCAACGTGCCCCACGACCAGCGCGTCGCCATCAAGCATGGCTGCGGTAATCGTCGTACCCATCCCGAGCAGTGACGGGTCGTTTTGGGACGCATTGTGGATTCGCAGGTTGACGTCTTCGATGGCGTCAGCAAGAGCCTGCTCCCCGCCCTCGAGCCCGTGGAGAGCCGCCACAGCCATCGCACTCGCGACCTCTCCCGCACGGGCTCCGCCCATACCGTCGGCGACCGCAAAGACCGGATCCGACAGGAGGAGTGCGTCCTCATTAGACTGGCGGATCTGACCGACGTCGCTGCAGGCACCTGTCTCGCGCACAACGAGCATCATGCGTCTACCCCAGGCTCGTAGACCATCCGCGTGGAACCGACCGCAAGCTCATCACCCTCATGCAGGGGTGTCTCTGCCGCGATGCGATCGCCATTGACGTAGGTGCCGTTCGTCGAACCGAGGTCGGTCACCGTGGGCGCGCCACCGCGTGCACGCACCATCGCGTGACGTCCCGAGACGAAGTCGTCACCGTCGAGCACGGCTGCGGCGCGGGGATCGCGGCCGAGGAGTACTTCTGGCTGGTCCAAAACCACCGCCGCACCGATCGGCAGGATGTCGCTCGCGACCACGACGAGCCGGCCCGGCGAGAAGGGTATCGCAGGAGCGGCGACGGGAGCGGGCTGCGGGTCGAAGCCATGGCCCGGGCTGAGAATCATGCTTTCGGACGAGCCACGAACATCACGAATCGCCGTCCGCGCAATTCGCCAGACAAAGAGATAGAGCAAGACCAGCACTCCAATGCGGAGCAGGAGGAGTGCCTGATCGATCATCGCTCAGCCGTGCCGCTGCTCGATTCGCAGCGTGCTCATCCCAATCGTGATCTCATCCCCGGCGCCGATCGTGGCGCTGCGAATGCGGCGACCGTTGACCATCGAGCCGTTGGTCGAATCGAGATCACGCAGGACGAACCCTTCCTCGCTGCGGCCGAGCTCGGCGTGGCGCCGCGACACATTGCCGTCGGCAAGCGGGACATCACAGTCCTTGCTGCGACCGATTACCAGTGCCTTGTCGCCGATGGCGACCTCGCCGCCAGGCCAGACCAGTGTCCAACTCGCGACCGGTACCGGCGCCGCGACCGGTGGCTCTGCGGCTGCGGGCGGGGTCGCTGCGACCACGGCGGCTGCCGCGCGAGCCATGGCCGTGGCGTTCTCGTCGACGGTG